>CAZFXD010000106.1:3222-15312 GCA_964522795.1 uncultured Myxococcaceae bacterium | reverse complement strand
GGCAACGAGCGCCAGACCGTGGAGCGCATCAAGATCAGCCACGAGATTGAAGTGGCGCGCGCGCACGGAGATCTGCGCGAGAACGCGGAGTACCACGCCGCCAAAGAGAAGCAGGGCCACATTGAAGGCCGCATCATGGACATCAACGGGTGGCTCTCGCAGTGCGAGGTCATCGACGTCGCCAAACACAAAGGCTCGGACAAGGTGCTGTTCGGCGCCACCGTCGAACTGCTCGACACCGAAACGGACAAGAAGGTCACCTACCGGTTGATCGGCGAGCTGGAGGCCGACATCAAGAAACGGTGGATCTCGGTCACCTCGCCCGTGGCCCGAGGCCTGATGGGCAAGCGGGTCGGCGACACCGCGATGGTTCAGAGCCCCGGCGGTCCGCGCGAATTCGAGATCGTCAGCGTCACCTACGAGGATGTCGAGTAGCGAACACCCGCTCGCGGCGTTGGTGGGACCGATTCGCTACGCGCGCGCGAAGGACTTCGCCAACCTCAAGGGGGTCCAGGGGCTCTCCGCGTTGCTGGTGGTGGCGGCGCGTCGAGCGCACTCCGCCGGCCTCTCGGTCGAGTTCCTGAAACCGCTGCTGGAGGAGTCCAAGCGCATCGACGCGCCCGAGCTGTCGTCGCGGCGCATGTCGGTGGAGCGGGTGTGGGCGATTCTGGTGAAGTCCGGCGCCGTGGCGGAGCCCGAGTTCTCTCTCTCTTCGCCCGAGCTTCCCCGAGTCCCGCCGCCGTCCCGGTCCGCGTCCCCGAAGCCGGCGCGCGTGCCAGCGGTGTTGCCGCCGCCTCCTGTGGCCGCGGCCCCCGCGCGCCCCAAGCCAGCGCGAGCCCCGAAAGAGAAGGTGGAGACGCCGGTCGAGTTGGACGACGGCGGGCCCGCCCGGGTGCTGTCGATTTCGCCTCGCTCCGGGCCTCTCGCCGGTGATGTGACCAAGGTGGCGGGGCGTACCAACCCGAAGCTGATCGAAGCGCTGCAGAAGAAGAACCTGCTCCGCGTGGGCGACTTGCTGTTCCTGTTGCCGCGTATCTACGAGGACCGCCGAAAGCTCAAACGCATCGCCCAGCTGGAGTCTGGGGAGCGCAGCACCTTCGTGGCCACGGTCGAGAGCGTTGATGAATCAAGGCGAGGCGGGTTCAAGAAGATGTTCCGGGCCGTGCTGCGCGATGAGACGGGGAGCATCGCCGCCACGCACTTCAAGGTGTGGCCGTGGCTGAAGGCGCGCTACCCGGTGGGCAAGCGCCTGGTGGTGAGCGGTGAGGTTCGAAAGTCCAACCGCGGCTGGGAGATCGCCCACCCGGAGATCGAGCCGGCCGACGACACCAGCGACAACTCGGTTCACTTCGGCCGGATCGTCCCGGTGTACTCGGGCTTCGAGCGCTACGAGCAACGGAGCCTTCGCTCGCTCACGTTCAAGTTGCTGCAGAAGTTCGAGAGCGCCATTGAAGACCCGCTCCCCAGGCCAATGCTCGAGCGACAGTCGCTCCTGCCGCTGGGGGAGGCGGTGCACCGCGTGCACTTCCCGCCAGACCGTGAGGACGTGGCCACGCTCGATGCGCACCAATCGGCCGGGCACCGCCGACTGGCCTACGACGAGTTCTTCTTCATGCAACTGGGCCTGGCCGCGCGGCGGGCGGGCGTGCAGGTGCTGCCCGGCACCGCGTTCTCCATCTCCGATGACGCGGTGGCCAACGCGACCCGGCTCGTCCCGTTCCAGCTCACGGGTGCGCAGCGCCGCGTGCTGGGGGAGATCGTGGGCGACATGCGCCGACCCGAGCCGATGAACCGACTCCTTCAAGGCGACGTGGGGGCAGGGAAGACCGCGGTGGCCGCGATCGCGTCAGCGCTGGCGCTGGAGAACGGGTTTCAGGTGGCGCTGATGGCCCCCACCGAGATTCTCTGCGAGCAGCACTTTCGGACCTTCAAGCAGTTGCTGGAGCCCCGCGGCATCGCGGTGCAGTTGTTGACCGGTGGACAGAAGAGCGCCGCGCGCAAGGCGACCCTGGCCGACATCGCCAGCGGGAAGGCGCAGGTGGTGGTGGGCACGCACGCGTTGATTGAAGAAGGCGTGGAGTTCGCTCGACTTGGCCTGGTGATCGTCGACGAGCAGCACCGGTTCGGCGTCTTGCAGCGCCACACCCTGATGTCCAAGGGCGTTCGCCCGGACGTGTTGGTGATGACCGCGACGCCCATTCCGCGGACCCTGGCCATGACCGTGTACGGCGACCTCGACGTGTCGGTGATCGACGAACTGCCTCCGGGGCGTACGCCGATCGAGACACGGCTGTTCAACGAGAAGGGACGACCGCGAGCCATGGAGCGGGTTCGAACCGAGCTCGCGCAGGGGCGGCAGGTGTTCGTGGTCTTCCCCCTGATTGAAGAGTCCGAGAAGGTCGACACCGGCAACGCCACCGAGGGGGCGGCGCGGCTGCAGGCAGAGATGCCGGACGTCACCGTGGGCTTGCTGCACGGCCGCATGAAAGCTGCCGAGAAGGCGGCGGTGATGGAGCAGTTCCGCACCGGAAAGATCCGCGTGCTGGTGTCGACGACCGTGGTCGAGGTCGGCGTGGACATTCCCAACGCGTCGGTGATGCTGATCGAGAGCGCCGAGCGCTTCGGGCTGTCTCAGCTGCACCAGCTCCGCGGGCGCGTCGGTCGCGGCGCGGCCAAGTCGTACTGCCTTTTGCTCGCCGGCTACGCCCGGTCGGACCTCACCAAGCAGCGGCTGAAGGTGATGGAGGAGAGCACGGACGGCTTCTACATCGCCGAGAAAGACCTCGAGCTGCGGGGCCCCGGTGAATTCCTGGGGACGCGGCAGAGCGGCGTGCCCGAGCTCGCGGTCGCCAACCTGGCGCGCGACCAGGCGATCCTCTCCCGGGCCCGCGAAGAGGCTCGCGCCATCATCGATGCCGATCCCACGCTGGAGCGGGTGGAGCACCAGGGGCTCGTGCGGGCCCTCGAGGAGCGCTGGCAGGGGCGTTTGAAGCTGGCTCGCGTCGGCTGAGGCCGCCGAGCTCCCTGCGCGGCGGGCGGTCAGGCCGACGGGCGGCGCGGGTGGCGTCGACGACGCCGGGTCAACCATCTGAGCCCGAGCAGGCTCAAGGCGCCGGGGGGCGCCGCGCCGCAGCCGCAGCCGACGGGCACATCTATGAGCGGGGCCTCTGTTCCCACGTGAACCAGCGCGCTGGCGGGCGCCGACGTGCCGCCGCGGCTGTCTGAGACCACCAGACGGAACTCGTACGTTCCCGCCGCCGTGAGGCGAGGCGCCTGATTGGCCTCAGCGGTGAGGGCCACGCCCGTCGGGCCGCGGGCCACCGACCAGCGCCACGCGGTGATGGTGGCCGGCGCAGGAGCCGACGAGGTGCTGCCGGAGAGCATGGCGATCTCGCCCGGCGCGATCGATTGCTCCGCAGGGGAGATTCTGGCGATGGTTCCCCCGTCGGAAGTGCCGGCGTCGAGGGTGCCCGCGTCGCTCATGCCAGCGTCGGGCTTGCCCGCGTCGCGAAACCCACCATCGGGTGCTTCGAAGACGATCACCAGGCCCGGGCGTTCCGTCGCCACCGGCCACTCGCGCGAGGGAATTTCCACCCGCAGCCCATTGTCGAAGTTCTCGAGGCGCACGCCTCGGTTGGGGCGTGTCCCGTTCACCCAGCCCTGCACCATGGCGACCCCCGCCGGGTTCATCGCGAGCTGCACGTCGCCTGCCGCGCCGGAGGGGAGGGTGGCGACCACGCCGCCCCGGTCGGCCGCGCCGTCTGCACCGCCGATCGCCCAGGGCGTGACGCCGTCGGTGGAGCCCCAGTCCACCGTGGCTTCCGAGAAGGGCTTGAGGAGCTCGCGAATATCGATGGTGAGCGAGGGACCGGTGACGACATGGAACGCCAGCGCCGCCGATCGAACAATCGCATCGGACGGAATGGCGCCGGCGAGGTCGAACGAGATCAGGCTGGCGACGAGCGGATACTGCCCGACGAAGAGCCAGGGACCCTCCCAGCGGCCGAGCGGCGTTGGCCCGTTGGCGATGGTGGTGTCGCTCTGACCGGCGTAGCCCGCCGTGGGTGAGATGCCGTTTTGAAAATCTGCCGACCCGCCGTCGGTGAAGACGAGGTGAAGTTTTGGGCGCGAGGCAGCGGCGGCCTGCCCGTTCGCGAAGTGCAGTGAGTCCGCCTTCTGAGCGCCGTAGTACTGAATTGTTACCCCGAAATTCGACGCGGGGTTCTGCAGCCACCCGGTGATCGCCGCCACGCCGCCGTCGAGAAACGGAACGGTGAACGAGGCCACCCCGGTGGCGGGCGTATAGGCGATCGCGCTGGCCCCGCGGTCGGTCGGCCCCTGCGCTCCGGCCACCTGCCACGCCACCGCGTTGGAGGCGCGGTTCCACGTGGCTTCGGTGGGACTCCAGGCCTTGAGCAAGGGGTAGACTTCGTAGTTTTCCGCCGAGTCGTTGGTCGCTTTCAGAATCATCGACGCCGACGCCACCGCGGTGTTGGTGGGCAACGACGAGAGGTCCCATCGAATGAGTGTGCCTTTGTGAATTGGGTCCCCGTCGATCTGGTTGTCGAGCGAGTCGTAGTTCTGCGTCGGATCACAGGTGGTGTCGTTCCCCGTGCCTGCATCGGTGATGGCCATGTCCCGCGTTCCCGCGTAGGCGCTGGTCGGAGAGACACCGTCGCGAAAGACGATGGTCGTCTGTGCCCTGGCCTCGGACACGCCGAGGGCCACACCGACGATCAGTGACGCGAGGACGGCTCCAGGTGGGCGCGACGCGTGGCGAATGGGCACGGGACAGCGTGTTTAGCACCGGAGAAGAGACCCGTGGGGCGATGCGAGCGTCGGCCCGTCGCCGGGCGGCTCAGCGGGGGGGAGCACTGCATTCGATCACCTGCGACTTCAGTCGAAGCGGCGCGCCGGTTCGCGTACAGTGACCCCCGATGATCGTCTGCCCTGTGTGTGAACATCAGCAGCCGTCGGGCTTCGAGTGCCAGAACTGCGGCAAGGACTTGAGCGGGCCTCTGGGCGCGCTGGGGCCGCCGCCCATCGCCACCGCCCCCATGCCGGAGCTGGAGCAGACCGTGCTCCCCCAGGCCGGCGACGTGGGCGCGGGCGGCCTGTCGGACCTGGAAGCGACGGCCCGGCAGGCGGTCGACGTGGGGGCCGTTCAGGTGGTGCAGGACCTCGACCTGGCCCGTGCGCCAGCAGTGGAGGTGCCACCCGAACGCATCAACGACATGATGCAGGATCGCGTGGCCGACGACGGGGTGCGCACCGCGGCACCCAGCGGCGCCGTCATGTGTCGCTACTGCCGCAACGTGCAGGAGACCGGCAACGTCTGTAACAACTGCGGCATGCGGCTCCCGCGCGCGGCCGTGGTGGCCGCTCCGGTGGTGGTGGGGGCGGCCCTGCGCTGTCGGGCCTGCGGTTCGCCCGGCATCGTGGGTGAGCGGTGCAAGGAGTGCGGCCGACCGGTGGGAGGCTCGGAGTGAGGTCGCCCAGGCGCGGACGCTTCATCGTGCTCGAGGGCCTCGACGGTTCGGGCACCACTACCCAGTCGGTCCGAGTGGCGGCGCGGCTTCGGGCGTTTGGCCTCACCGTGCACGTCACCTGTGAGCCGTCGACGGGCCCCATCGGAAACCTGCTCCGTCAGGCGCTCACCCACCGGGTCCGCCGGGCGGACGGGGCGCCGCTGACCGACGACACCCTGGCGGCGCTCTTCGCCGCTGATCGGCTCGATCACATCGCCAATGAGATTGAACCCGCGCTGGCCCGAGGCGAGATCGTCCTCAGCGATCGCTACGTCCTCTCGTCGCTGGCGTACCAGGGTGCCACGCTCCCCACGGCGTGGGTCAAGGCCCTCAATGCCAGAGCGCTCAAGGCCGACCTCACGTTGTTTGTCTCGGTCGACCTCAAGACCGCGGCCCGACGGCGGGTGATTCGGGCGCAGGCCGAGGAGCACTTCGAGTCGCCCGAGCGGCAGCGAAAGACGCGCCAGCAGTACGAGCGGGCGCTCAAGTCGTTCGGCAGCCGCGTGGTTCGAATCGACGGCAACGGCTCCATCGACGACGTCACCGAAGCGATCATGCGAGCCATCTCCCGGGTGCTCTGAATGAAGCGCGGGGTGGGGGTGGTGGTGATCGGCAACGAGGTGCTCACCGCCAAGGTGGAAGACAAGAACGGGCCGCTGGTGCTGCGGCGCCTGCGCGAGTCGGGGGTGGCTGTGCCCATCGTGCTGACGGTGACCGACGATGTTCCGGAGATCGTCCAGGCGCTGCACTACGTGGCAGACAAGGCCGAGCGGGTGATCACCAGCGGTGGCATCGGCCCGACCCATGACGATGTGACGGTGCGGGCGGTCGCAGAGTCGCTGGGGCGAGCCGTGGAGCGCGTGCCCGAGCTCGAAGCGCTGGTGCGCGCCTACTACGGCGAGAACTGCCCCCCGGAGGCCTTTCGCCTTGCCGAGGCGCCGGCCGGTTCACGGCTGGTGCGCGCCGCCGGCGTGCGGTTCCCTGTGGTGGCGTGCGAGCACGTGTACATGCTCCCGGGCATCCCGGAGTTGTTTCGCAAGCAGTTGGAGGCCGTCATTCCCGAGCTGCCGCGGGCCCCCGTGGCCCTGGCGTCGATCTACGTTACCGCCACCGAGCCCGAGATCGCCGCCGCGCTCGATCGCGTGTCCGCTGCGAACCCTGACGTGGCCATCGGCTCGTACCCCACCATCGACACCACCCGGGACTTCCGGGTGAAACTGACGGTGGAACACGCGCAGGCCGCCCGGGTGGTCGAGGTGGTGTCGGCGCTGCGGCGCGAAATTCCTGCGGCGGCCGTCGTTCGCCTCGAGGGGCCGTAGCCTCTCAGCCCAGCGACAGCCCGATCTTCTGCCGGTACCGGTGAAACTCGTCCGAAAGGGCGAACTCCACCAGCGCCGGCACTTCCTGCGATGACGACAGCGCGGCGCGGACCTGGGCCTCGCTGTCGGGCGAGGCGTGGGTCCGCTCGCGAAGGGCCAGGGTGAGCGCGGCCGCGACATCACCGCACAGCAGCAGCCCGGCGCGGTCTTCCGATGCCACCACAGCCTCGATGAACTGGGTGATGTCCGCGTTCTGCACGTTGGCGGCGGCGATGGCGGGTTCTTCCAGTTGCTTGAGCGACTTGCGCGAGCAGGCGCGCCTGAGCTGTTTGACCAGGTCGTCGCTGGGCCGGCCAGGGCCCGAAGCGTTGGGAATGGAGATTCGAATCGCCGCGCCGACGAGGTCGGCGATCTCTCCGCTGGAGAGCCGGCGGAGAATCGCGCTCTTATTGAAGAGGCTGAGCGCCACCCGACCGAGGAAATAGCGCTGCTCGCGCGAGTTGAACCGCCGCACGAAGTCGCGTTCGACGATCACGTTGAGTGGGTCGCCGGTCTCCACCGACGCGCCCGGGCGCTTCCCGAAATAGACCTCGAGCTCTTGCACCCCGAAGGCGCCGGCGAGGGTGCGCGCGAAGCGGGCCAGGGCATGCTCGGGCTTCAAGCGGTCGGCGCGGCGGTCGACCCCCAGCTCGTCGAACCGCGGCGGGTAGAGCTTCTCCAGTTGATCGCCGATGGCGCGGATGACCGAGAGGTAGGGCGAGCGCGCGGCCGGAGCGAGGAACTCTTCGATGTCGGCGAACCCGAGCGCGGCCCGGAACTCTGCGGGCAGCTTCGTGCGCCACTCATTGTACTGGGCGACTTCTTCGGTGGTCGCGGAGCGCAGGAAGACCAGCACGCCGAGCGTGCAGAACGCGCGGTCGGCCTGCCGCACGCTGTTCCACAACGACACCAGGGCCCGCAGGCTCTCGGCGCGGCCCGGCTCCACGCGCAAGAGCGTGCGGTGCGTCTCGATCGCCAGCGCGGTCATTGACGGGTCGCGTGCGTAGAGCTTGGACAGCGCCGCCAGAGCTCCGGCGTGCGCGGGGTCCGCTTCGAGGACGCCGCGATAGGCGGCGATGGCCTTGGAGGTGGTTTCGGTCGATTGGGCGAACAGCTCACCGAGGCGAAGTCGAATCAGGTTGGCCCGGGCCGCGTCGGGGGCGCGCTTGACCTGATCGTTGAGGATGGCGATCAGCTCCTGCTGATGGCCCGTGCGACGGGCGATCTCGCTCACGCGGTTGAGGCCGTCGATGTTGGCGGGCGAGACGTCGAGCGCCTCCCGGGCCGCGGCGAACGCGCCCAGCGGGTCGTTGAACCCGTCGTCGAGGAGCGTGGACATTTCGAGCAGGCGGGACGCCCGCACGCTCGGCTCATGGGTGTGTTCGATCAGCTTGTGCATCACGTCGAGCGCCTTCTGGAACGCGCGCGTGGTCCGGTAGATTGCGACCAGCCGCTCAAGCGCGTCGATGTTGTCTGGAGCCAGCTCCACGCACTTGATCAGGTGGGTGGTGGCCTTCGCCGAGTCGGACAGCTCGTCGTGGTACAGCCGGCCCAGGCGGTGGTGAATCGCGGCCAGGGTCGGCGCATCGCCCCCCTGCGCCAGGCGGATGTTGAGAATGGCCACTGCCTCGGGCCAGCGCTCGGCTTCGAGCGCGAAGCGGGCCTTCAGCTCCAGCGCGGGAATCGACGTGCCGTGGGTGGTGAGGGCCCGGTCGGTGAGCTCTTCGGCGCGCGCACGATCTTTTCGCTGGTTGAGCTCGACGTTGGCGGCGTCGATCAATGAGGCCGCCGCGCCCGCGTTGTCGTTCTGCAGAATCCGCGCGTGGGCCCGGCGTTCGTGGAGTGAAATGACGTCGGCCACGCCGCCGCGAGCGACCAGCAGTTCCTCCAACAGAGGGCCCGCCACGGCGTGCAAGGGGTCGATGTCGAGCAGGCGCTTCAGCTGTTCGATGGCCGCTTCAATGTCGTTCTGCTGCCGCGCCAGGATCGCACCGCGCAGCAGCGCGCTCACCGTGCAGCCCGAATCCCTGGTGGAGGTGCTGAGCTTGGCCACCAGCTCGCGGGCCTTGCCCAGTTCACCCATGCCCAGGCTGACGCGGGCGCGACCGTCCAGGGCGGCGTAGAGCGAACCGTCCAGGTAGAGCGCAGCGTCGTAGGCCCGCGCGGCCCGGGGCAGGTCACCCAGCACCCGTTCATGCAGGTCGGCGATGCGCAGGAGCAGCTGCGTCTGCGCCAGCGGGTCGGTTGTCTTCGCGCGGCGCCGCTCGTACAGCTCAATCAGGCCCGGAATGTCGCTCGCCTTCTGGAGCGCGGACTCCAGCAGCAACTCGAGCGCCTCATCGTCGGGCGTGGCGGTGGCCGCGGTCTTGAGCGCGGAGATCAGCCCCGGCTGGGTAGCGTCGGCCGACGAGAGCAGGAGCGCCGCGGACAACTTGGGGTCGCCCAGGGCCTCCGCGAGATTCTTCTGCACCACGCCCAGGGAGCCCGGGTCGCTGGCGCGAATGCGTTCCAGCATCTTCAGGGCGGAGAGGTTGTTCGGTTCGAGTTCGAGCACGGCGAGGCACGCGGCGTCGGCCTCCGCAGGCGAATTGAGCCGGTCCAGGTAGAGCCGGGCCAGCTTCAGGTTCGCCGCTCGCTTCATGGCCGGAACGTTGGTGGCCACCTGCTGGATCAGCACGTTGGCCAGCGCGTTCGCATCGCCGGACTCGCTGAAGATCCGCTCCAACTGCGCGAGCGCGGCCGCGTGAGAGGGCACCAGCGAGAGCACCTCGCGGTAGGTTGAAATGGCGACGTCCGTCCGCTTCAGCTGCGCTTCGGTGATGCCAGCGGCCTGGTACAGCGCGTTGGCGCACTCTTCGGGCTCCGAGCGCAGCGCCGCCTCGGAGCGCAGGGTGGTGACGAGCTCCTCCCACGCACCCTGTTTCTGGAACAGGCGGCCCAGCGCGCGGTGCACGGCCGAACCGTACGGGTTCAACTCGCGGGCCTCCTGATAGACGGCGATGGCCGAGTCCAGTTCCCCCCGGCTCTCCGCCAGTTCGCCGATCTTCATCAGCAGCGTGGCGGCGTGTTCCTTGGAGGGCGACAGCTCGGCTTCCGCCCGGTACAGCCGAGCCAGGGCGTCGAACCGCCCGTGCTTCTGGTGGAGTCGCCCCAGCGCCTTGAGCGCAGGCAGGTAGGTCGGCAGCTGCGTCAAGATCCGCTCGTAGACCCGAACGGCCTCCGCTTCGTCTTTGCGCTGTTCTTCGTGAATCTCAGCCAGCCGGTGGAGCGCAGCGACGCTCTGCCGTGCGTCTTTGAGCAGCAGCACCTCCTGCTCGAGCGTCTCCACCAGCGCATCAAATTGACCGGCCCGCTCGAGGAGTCGGGACAGGTTTCGAAGCGTGCGCAGGTGCTCGGGCGCGAGCGCCAGCGCCCGGCGGGTGGCCTCGATGGCCTTCGGCAGATCGTTGAGGTGCTCCTCGTACACCCCCGCCATCTCCGCCAGTTGCCCCAGCTGCGTCTCGGTGTCGGGCGCGGTCTCGAACTCGCTCTCCAGCATGGCCACGATGTCGAGCCAGCGGCCTTCCTTCTCCAGGAGCCGTCGCAGGGCCTTCTGGGCCGGGAGATATCCGGGGGACAGCTGCAGCGCGCGCTGCAGTCGGGCGATAGCGTCGGTGATGTTGTTGAGCTTCTCTTCCAGCGTCTCCGCCGCCTTGTACAAGCGCGCGGCTTTGGTCTTCGGATCGTCGGTGGCTTCCGCTTCGGCCTCGAAGGTCGAGACCAGGCCGGCAAAGTTCTGGGTGCGGAAATACAGTTTCCCCAGCCCGGCCAGCGCGCCGGTGTTGGCGGGGGCCCGCTTCAAGATGCGTTGGTAGGCGGCAATCGCCCCGTCGAAATCGGCGAGCGGTCCCTCGCACACCGCGGCCAATCGCAGCCACACGCTGGTCGACTCGGCCTCGTCTTTCACCACTCCGGCGAGCGCGGTGAGCGTGTCGCGGAGCGCCTCATGCCGGTGCGCGCTCTCGAGGTGGCGCGCCGTCTCAGCCAGCAGGAGCGCGTCGTCGGGCGCGACCACGCGCCCTGACTTCAGCGCCTCCAGCGCGTCGTCGATTCGACCGATTCGCTCGTAGGTCTGGCTGATCTGCAGGAAGAGAGGCGCCGCGTGCACGCCGAGCGTCTCGGCCTCGGCCGCCAGCGCCTCGAGCGATTCGTCGACCGTGCCCTCGCGTGAGGCCACCCGCTTCATCGCGGCCAGGAGCAGCGGGTCGTGGTGGTCGGTCTCGAACGCCACCCGGAACGCCGCCGCGGCGCCCGAGGCGTCGTTCAAGCGGTCTTCCAGCAGCAGGCCGGCGTTGGTCAGGTAGTGGGCCTTGGCCGCCCCCGGGCTGACGGCTCGGGCGAGCAGTTTCTCGACCTTCACCAGTGAGGCGTGGTCGCCGTTCCCGGAAAAATGGCGCTCCAACTGGCACAAGAGCGTGATGTCCTGCGGGTCGAGCGCCAGGCTGGCGAGGCAGGCTGCGTTGGCCTCGGCGCTGTTGTGGAGCTGCCCGGACAGCACCTGCGATTTTTCAAAGAGCAGCGCGGCTTTGGTGCGAGGTGACTCGACGGCGGCGATCTCCGCGTCGAGGAGCGTGAGCACCATCATCCAGTTTCCGACGTCCGCGAAGAGGCGGCGGGCGGCCCGGATGTTGGCCAGGAACGTGGGCGCCAGGCGGTACGCGCTCTGGTACGCGATGGCGGCGTTGCGCGGGTGCCGGAGCCGGTGCTCCCAGAGGAGTCCGGCCTCGTGAAAGAGCAGGGCGGCCGCGGTCGACGCGCCCAGTGCGCGGGCTTCGCGCTCGAGCTCGGTGGCGCGGGCGCGCACCTCGTCGTCGGTGGGCCCGGTCGCCTCCGAAACTTTGATCGCCGGGATGGCCGTCGACAGTGTGCGCGGCTGCGAAGTGCCCTCGCTCATGCGGCCGCGTCGTAGCACGCACGTCGAACCGCGGCGACAAGTTCGCCGGACTGCACCAGGGCGGCCACCGAGGCGATGTCTTTGTGCAGCTCGCGGTCGCGGTCCATGTGGGGAACGCGGGCGCGAATCAGTTGGTGCGCCGCCAGCACGCCACGCCCCGGTTTCTTGGGGCCTCTGAAATCGACGGCCTGCGCCGCCGCCAGCAGCTCAATCGCGAGGCACGAGGTGGCGAACTCCGAGACGGCGCGCGCCTTGAGGGCCGCGGTCATGC
>CAZFXD010000106.1:0-3212 GCA_964522795.1 uncultured Myxococcaceae bacterium | reverse complement strand
GCCCAGCCGACGATGGAATCGCATCGCCCGCGGCGGGGTGGGCGAGAATTCGAGATTCCGCCACCAGGGCCGCGGAGGTCACCTGCGCGATCATGAACCCCGAGTTGAGGCCCGAATTCCGCGCCAGAAACGGCGGCAACCCCGAGAGTGAGGGGTTGACGAGCTGCTCTACCCGGCGCTCGCTGATCGACATCAGCTGGGTGAGCGAGATGGCGAGCACGTCCAGCGCCAGTGAAATGGGTTGGCCGTGGAAGTTGCCCTGCGAGGTGATCTCCCCGGTGTCGGCGAACACCAGCGGGTTGTCGGTGGCGGCGTTGACCTCGACCTCGAGCGTGCGCCGGGCGAAGGCGATTCCGTCGCGGGCCGCCCCGTGAACCTGAGGCATGCAGCGGAGCGAGTAGGGGTCCTGCACCTTCTCGCAGTCCACGTGCGTCTCCACCAACTCGCTGTGCGCCAGAATCGCCCGCAGGTGCGCGGCGCAGGCGGTCTGCCCTGCGTGCGGGCGGGTGAGGTGAATCTCAGGACCGAACGGCTTATGGGAGCCGAGCAGCCCTTCCAGCGTCATGGCACCGGCGATGTCAAAGCCCCGCATCAACTCTTCGGCCTTGAGTAGCGTCGGAACGCCAACCGCGCACATCGCCTGGGTGCCGTTGACGAGCGTGAGGCCCTCTTTGGGCTCCAGTACCACCGGCTTCAGCCCCGCCCGCTGGAGGGCCGTGGCCGACGGCAGCCGCTCCCCCTTGAAGTACGCTTCGCCTTCGCCGATCAACACCAGCGCCAGGTGGGCGAGCGGTGCCAGGTCGCCCGAGGCCCCCACGCTCCCGCGCTCAGGCACCACCGGCACCACGTCGCGGTTCAGCATGTCGACCGCCAGCCGGAGTGTCTCCTCGCGAATCCCCGAGAAGCCCTTGGCCAACACGTTGCAGCGCAGCAGCAGCAGCGCCCTGGCCTCGGGAATGGACAGGGGCGTCCCCACCCCGGCGGCGTGCGAGACGATCAGGTTGCGCTGGAGGTCGCGGAGGTCGGCTTTGGCGATGCGCACCTCGGCCAGGGTGCCGAACCCGGTGTTGATGCCGTACGCCGGTTCGTCGCCGGCGGCGACCTTGTCCACCAGGGCCCGGGCCCGGCGCACTTTCTCGGCCGCGTGGGGAGACACCGCCACCTGGGCCTCGTTCCGGGCGACGCGGAGCACGTCCTCGAGCTTCAGGGAGTCACCATCAAGTTGAACCGTTGTCATCGCGGTGGACCCTAGTAAAAAGATTCAACCAATGGCGCTCATCGTTCAGAAGTACGGCGGCACGTCCGTCGGAGACCCTGAGAGAATTCGAAACGTGGCGCGGCGAGCGATCGCCGCGCAGAAGGCCGGTCACCAGGTGGTGGTGGTGGTGTCGGCCATGGCCGGCGAAACCAACCGCTTGTTGCGGCTGGTGCAGGCCGTGAATGAGAACCCCAACGAGCGTGAGCAGGACGTGGTGGTGGCCACCGGCGAGCAGGTGTCGATTGGCCTCGTCGCGCTCAGCATCATGGCGCAGCGAGGCAAAGCGCAGAGCTTTCTCGGGCATCAATGCCGCATCGTGACCGACAGCACCTTCTCCAAAGCCCGCATCAAGAGCATCGACGCCGAGCGGATCTTCGAGGCGCTGCGCTCGAAGCACATCGCGGTGATCGCCGGCTTTCAGGGCGTGGACGAGGCGGGCAACGTCACCACGCTGGGGCGCGGCGGGTCCGACACCACGGCGGTGGCCATCGCCGCGGCGATCAAAGCCGACGCGTGCGAGATCTACACCGACGTGGACGGCGTCTACACCACCGATCCCGGCGTCTGTAACCGAGCCCGGAAGCTGGAGAAGATCAGCTACGAAGAAATGCTGGAACTCGCGTCGCTCGGCGCGAAGGTGCTGCAGATTCGGTCGGTCGAATTTGCGATGAAGTACAAGGTCCCGCTCTGGGTGAAGTCGTCGTTCACCGACGATCCCGGAACACTGGTGTGTGAGGAGGATGCATCGATGGAAGACGTCGTCGTCAGTGGCATTGCGCTGGATCGGGGCGAGGCGAAGATCACCGTGCGGGAGGTGCCCGATACGCCCGGCGTGGCGGCGAAGATCTTCGGCGCGCTCGATCAACAGGCCATCGTGGTCGATCTGATCGTCCAGAACGCGCCCGTGAAGAACAAGACCGACCTCACCTTCACCGTGGGCAAAGGGGATCTCGCCAAGGCCACCCAGGTGGTGAAGAAGGCGGCCAAGGCCCTCAAGGCCGGAAAGGTCGAGACCGACGACTCCATCGCCAAGGTCTCCATCGTCGGGGTCGGCATGCGCAACCACAGTGGCGTGGCGGCGAAGATGTTCCGCGTACTGGCGGACGAGGGCGTCAACCTGCTCGCGATTTCGACCTCAGAGATTCGCGTCTCGTGTGTGATCGCCTCCAAGTACGCCGAGCTCGCGGTGCGCGTGCTGCACGGCGCGTTTGGTCTCGATCGACCGGACGAGGCGCGGACCGCGTCGTGAACCGCAACGCCGCGCTCGCGCTGCTGGGCGCCGCGGTGTTGGGGGTGGGCGTCTTCTGGGCGCACCCGTGGGCGTCCGAGCTCGAGCCGCTCCCTTGCGACAAAGCGCAGCTTCGAATCGACGCGTCGGGCGTGGCCCGCTGCGGCGACGGAGCGCCGTTGAGCGCGGCGCAGCGGCTGACCCTGGGGCTGAAGATCGACGTCAACTCGGCGAGCGTGGAGGACCTCGAGGCCGTCCCCGGCATCGGGCCCTCGTTGGCGCGGGAGATCGTCGGCACGCGCAACGTGCGGGGTCCGTTCGCGAGCTGGAATGAGTTTGAGCAGGTGCGCGGCATTGGTCCGTCGCGATCCGAGCAGCTCAAAGAATCACTGGAGATCAAGTAGGGGTTTTTGGACCGTCTGCTATAACCACCCACGTGATTATTTCGTGCGAGAAGTGCGGAACGACATATTCGCTCGATGAAAAACTGATCCCACCTCAGGGGGCGCCTGTTCAGTGCACCCGGTGCGGCCACGTTTTCACGGCGAAGGTTGGTGCAGCCCCGGCACCGGCTCCGGCGGCCTCACAGACGATGATGTTCGGAACGCCCGCCGCCGCGGCGCCGGCACCACACGCGCCACCGCCGGCTGCCTCACAGACCATGATGTTTGGCGCGCCTCCGCCTGCGGCGCCGACACCCCACGCGGCGCCCGCGGCCGCGAACTC
>CAZFXD010000105.1:0-15787 GCA_964522795.1 uncultured Myxococcaceae bacterium | reverse complement strand
ACTTATCCGCCGCGCCGAGCACGCCGTCGTGGTCCGGGTCGGGATCGTCGGGGCACCCGTCGTCGTCCTCGAAGCCGTTCTTGGTCTCCGGTTGGTCGGGGCACTTGTCCGCCGCACCGATGATGCCGTCGTGGTCCGGATCCGGGTCATCAGGGCACCCGTCCTGGTCTTCAAACCCGTTCTTGTTCTCGGCCACGTCGGGACACTTGTCGACCTCGTCGGCAATACCGTCGCCGTCGCGATCGTGCACGGCGCTCTCGTCCCAGAAGCCGAAGCGGACCCCGAGGAAGGCGCGCCAGTCGGGCGTGCCCCAGCCGCGCGAAAGTCCCACGCCGCCGCCGGCGAAGATCTGCAGCGGGCGCCACGGCGTCCACGCCAACATGCCCCGCAACTCCATCGGCGTCTGGTTCGCGTTCTTGAACGGCGCCAGGGCGGAGAAGGCGAGGAAGTAGGTGACGTCGATTTCCAACGGGACGCCGTTCAGCTCTCCCTTGGCGTCGGGCTCCCAGAACCGGTACCCCACACCAAAGCGGCCGGTAATCTCGCTCTCCACCACCTGGTTGAGAAAGGTCGAGCGCGGACGAATCGCCCCGCCGAGGTTCGTCGCCAGGCGGAACCCTCCGAAGGCCCTCGAAATCGCCAGTTCGGGCAGGAAGGTGAGGAACGCTTCACCGAGGTACGCCCGCTGACCGCCCGAAGGAATGGAGAACCCGAGCAACAGAGCGAGGTTGATGCCGTGGTCATCTTGATTGAGGAAGCGAGCCTTGGGCGTCAGCTTCACGTCGCCGATGCCGATCGCGGGCACGGGCGACGGCTGGGGTGTGGTCTGTCCCGGGATGAGCGGGCTTCGCCACTGGTACCAGATGACCGGCAACTCGAGGCCGACTTCGCCCCACCCGAACAAGCCCAACGAAGCGATGAGGCTTCCGCCGACGCGGTCCGCCAGCAGCGCGCCCACCCGCGGGCTCCCCGGTTGCGCCGTGTCGTAGATGATGAGGGGGTTCTTGGAGACGCCAGCCCACAGGCCGACGTCAAACGACAGGTGTTGCCCGACGCCACCCCACTCGACGTCAATCAAGCCCGAGCGGTTCGACGAAATTCGGAGTCTCTCCGCCGGATAGGTCTGTGCTTCCTGCGCGACGGCGTCCACGGCGACCAGACAAAGTCCCAAGGCCAGAATCAGGTGTTTCACAAAGCCCCGCTTCGCATTCGATGTGGTGGCAGCCCAAGAAGCGGCTGACCGCGACGGCGCAACGCTGCTCCGGCGGCGGCGAGACCATAGCGTTGCCAAAATCAAGCGTCGCGGTTTTTCCCACACGAGCCCACCTGGCCTCCGCACGGGGAAATCGCCCCACATGTCGGCGAAGAACCACAACTTGCGTTTTCAAAGGACCAGATACACTTCGTCGGCTTGGCACTTCGAAGTTCGCCCGCGACTGTTTCCGGAGACCGCATGAACCCCACCAGAATTCTTTCGATCTGCGCCCTCGTCCTCGCGGCGTGCGGCGGACCCGCGCCCCGCAACGACGACGGCGCGCTCGCCACCGACACCCAGGGCCTGCATGAGCTGACCTCGCCGGCGAAGCTTGCGCTCAACAAGAAGCTCGGCCTGCACCGTCCCGTGCGCCCGCAGTACTGCTTCCATCAGATCGAGCACGCCTCGAAGTCGTTCCCGGCGGCGGGCGCCACCATCGCCTTCGATGCCTCGCACCGCACCGTGCGCGCGTACGCGTATGACCCGGCCGCGATGACCCAGGGCGGCGCTCACGCTTCGCCCGTCACCGTCTCCGAGTGGGACGGCGAAACCTGGCAGCCGCTGGCAGCCATGGAGGGTGTGGAGGCGAACGGAAAAGTCTCCATGGTGACCGACGAGCGCACCGGCTCCCAGTGGTTGTTCAACTGGTCGCCCACCGACGGCGTGGTGCCCTACCGCCTGGCGGACACCGGGGCCACCTCGCGTCAGGGGGGCGCCACGCCCGCCGGCCGCGTCGAGTTCGCGGCGTACGACGACACGCGAGGCCGCGTGCTGGTCGCCACGGCCTCTGACAGCGTCCGCACCCCGCCGTTCTGGTTCTTCGAGGGCGGCAACTTCGTGGTCGGTCCCCAGGGCCCGTCGCCCCGCGCCCAGAGCGCCTACGCCTTCGACCGCGCGCGAGGTGAAATGGTTCAGTTCGGCGGTTTCGCCGAAGGCGCGTTCTCGCCCAACCAGGAGACCTGGGTGCTGACCCCCGCCGGGTTCGTGCAGCGGCACCCCGCGCAGTCGCCGCCGGCGCGCAGCGGCGCGGCCATGGCCTTCGACCCTCGCATCGGCATGGTGGTGATGTTCGGCGGCTTCACGCAATCGCACGCCCGCAACGGCTCGGTGACGCGGATCGAGATGAACGACGTCTGGCTGTGGAACGGCGCGGAGTGGTTCAACGCCGAGTGCACCGACCCCCAGGGCCGCCCGTCGGCGCGGGTGGGCTCAGGCATCGCGTTTGATGATCAGCTGCAGCAGATGGTGCTGTTTGGCGGCGCCTCATCGTCGAACCCGCAGGGCGCCTACAGCGACACCTGGGTCCACTGAGCGGCGGGCTACCAGCTGGCGTCGTCGACGCGGACCTTCGCATCGCCGCGGTGCACCGCGACCTTGAGCAACAGCTCGTCGCCCTTCCACACCTCGAGCGCGCGGGGAAACCACTCGCCGGTGGCGGGTGAGCCGTAGTCGATGAACCGCACCTGCCACACGGCACCGGTTTCGTCCGGGTACGAGATTTTCGCGGGAAGAAACTTGTCCTTGTAGACGAAGAACTGCGGCGCTTCGGGGGCGCGATCGCCAATTGCGTACGCGACGGTGCCGTTGAACCGCGCGAGCGAGATCTTCGACTTGTCGACCTTGTGCAGGTTCAAGTGGCGGTCGAGGAGCGAACGCGACTCGGTCTCGCCCACCGTCTTCAGCATCAGCAGGGCACACGCTTCTTCGACGGCGACCTGGAGCGCGTCGAACGCCGCCGGGTCGGCCTTCTTCTTTCCATTCACCCAGGCCGCGGCGACGGTCCTCGTGGACTCCACGCTGGACAGCTCGAGGCGGCAGCGGTGCGGGAGCTTCGCCACGAACGCAGCGCTGACCGACAGGGGCCCGGCGCTCCACGGAACGCCGATGGCTTCCGCCACGCCCCGGGCGTACGCCGGAGCGACGTCCGCCGACCCCTCGACGCGAAGGGTGGTCAGGTTCAGCTCATCGCGCCCGTCACACACGCGGCGAAAGACCGGCCCGGGGGCCATCACGTACGTCAGCACCGTGAGAACGACGAGGCTCTTCACCGCGACTCCGAGACCAGCTGCTTCATGTACGCGAGGAGCGGCTCACGCAGGTCGCCCCGCTTCATGGCGTAGGCGATGTTGGCCTTGAGGTACCCCACCTTGTCGCCCGCGTCGTAACGGTCGCCGTCGAACCGGTAGCCGATGAGACCCTCGGCGTCCTTGAGCTTGGCCAGCGCGTCGGTGAGCTGGATCTCCCCCCCCACCCCACGTTCCTGTCGCTCCAGGTGGCCGAAGATCGACGGCGGCAGCACGTAGCGACCGATGACCGCGAGGTTGGACGGCGGGTTCGACTTGGGCTTCTCCACGATGTGGGTGATGCGCATGGTGCGGTCGTCGAGCTTCTCGCCCGCGGCGATGCCGTACAGGTGCGTCTCGCTCATGGGCACCTCCATCAGCGCAATCACGCCCTTCTGGTGCTTTTCGAACGCGCGCCACAGCTGAAGAATTCCCGGCACCTTCGCGTCGATCATGTCGTCGCCGAGCAAGACGCCGAATGGCTCCTGCCCCACGAAAGGCTTGCCACAGAGCACCGCGTGGCCGAGCCCCAGCGGTTGCTTTTGCCGGACCGAGACCACGTTCACCATGGTGGCGATCTTCCGCACCAGGTCGAAGTCGGCCTTCTTGCCGCGCTCCTGCAGCGTGGTCTCAAGCTCAAACGAGATGTCGAAGTGATCTTCAATCGACGACTTCTGGCGCCCGTTGACCAGCAGCACGTCCTTGACGCCGGCGGCCACGGCTTCCTCCACGATGTACTGCAGCGTCGGGGTATCGACGATGGGCAGCATTTCCTTCGGGATGGCCTTGGTGGCCGGCAGAAATCGCGTCCCCAGGCCCGCGGCGGGAATGACAACTTTTCGGAGGTCAGCCATACGGGGACCATAATCACAACGACCATGGGTTCGATGCGCGAAAAACAGCGGAAGTGGGGCCTGGGCCTGACGATGCTCGCGCTGGCGTGGGCCGCGCCCGCGGCTGCGCAGGCACAACTGCCCGGCCTGGTCGACCTGATGTCCTCGCGCGACTACGCCATGGGCGGGGCCTACCGCGCGGTGGGGTACGGCCCTTCGTCCATCATCGGCAACCCGGCCGCGCTCTCGCTCTACCGACGCATGGATGCCGAGCTGAACGGCGCCTACGACGTGACCACCCAGTTCGGCAGCCTCTCCATCTCCATCGCCGACAGCGCCACCTCGGCGCTCGCAGGCGGCGTGAACTACCAGTTGGTCACCTTCGACGACCCGGCGGTCAAGCGAACGGCCCACGTCACCACCCTGGGGTTCGCCTATTCCGTCTTCTCGTTTCTGCACCTCGGCCTCGCCGCGCGGCACCAGCTGATTCTCGGCACGCCGTCGACCAACTCGGTGACGATGAACCTCGGCGTGATGCTGCACCTGTTCGACTTTCTCAAGCTGGGTTTTTCGGTGCACAACCTGATCGACGTGGCCAGCCCCGACGTGCCGCGCTACTTCGCCTTCGCCTCGTCGCTGATGATTGCGGGGTCGCTCACCCCGTCGGTCGACGTGCGGCTCGACTTCAATGATCCGCTCCGAACCCGGGTGGCGGTGGGCGCTGGCGTGGAATGGTTGGTGGCCCAGGCCGTGCCGCTGCGCGCGGGCTACTCGTACGACGGCATCACCAACAACCAGTACATGTCGTTCGGGCTGGGCTTTGTTTCGGAGGGAAGCGGGCTCGACCTCTCGTACCGCCACGAGCTGGGCGGCCGCACGGGCCACCTGCTCTCGCTCACCTTGAAGATGAACCTCAACTGAGCGGAGTTCTCCCCGCTACGGCAGCGGGCCAAACCCCGCATCGAGCGCCTTGCTCGAAAACCGGCCGGTCAAGGTGCGGCCCTGCCCGAGATCTCCCCCGGTCGATTCGAACGCCACCGAGAAACTCCCCGACGTCAGCTGCCCGGGCAGGCCTCCACCCGAGAGCGTCAAGTCACCCTTCTTGATGGTGGGCAACAGGCGCACCGGTTCACCGCCCGGCGCATGAGAAATGCTGGCCCGCGGGTGCCCCGGCGCGTACTCGCCCTCGAGAGGAATCTTCTTTCCGGGCGACAGGTCGACCCCCTGGGTGGAGACCGCCAGGCGCACCACCACGTCGAGAAAGACGTTGCGGTTGTAGAAATACGTCACCTGAAACGCTTCGTCGTTGCGATGCACCTCGACGCGCGAGACCTCGAGCGGGAACACCTCGCTCAGACTTCCCGAGAGCGACGTCTCAGGCCCACACCCCGCGCTGCCCAGCACGGCCAGCGCCACGACGACGCGCCAGACGTTCATCGCTCAACCGCCAGGCGCAGCTCGCCCTTGGGCTGGGCGCGATAGGCCACCACGCGCTTGCCCGACGAGAGGAACCCGAGCCTGGGCGAGTACACGCCTTCGGTGGTGACCACCGTCTCGTGCCAGTTGCCCCCCGAGCGTTGGGTCACGCGCAGCTCGTCGTCGGTGGCGGGGCAGCTCCCCTCAGTGCCGTCGGGGCGCGGCGTGCAGAAGTAGTAGGCGATGGCCGGCTCGTGGTTGATGGGGTCCATGGCCAGCGAGGGGAACCAGCCCCCCGACCCCGACTGGAACACCTGGTCGGCGGTGGTGAACGTCGTTCCGTCGATGGAGTGCGTGTAGACGAGCTTGTTCTCCGAGCGGTCCACCGCGGCCACGCCGTAGCCTTCGGTGGGGTCGTACGCCAGCGAGGCGCCCGTCTGGACATTGGAAATCGACAGGAGCGTGCGCGGGGGCCCCCAACCACCATCGGCCTGCCGGCGCTCGAAGAGCACGTTCTGGCCCAGCGCGTCAGCGCCGCCGAAAGCCTGGTCGTGCACGAAGGCCGGCTGACCGTTCGCCACCACCAGGCTGGTGCGCGTGCCGTACGCCTGCTTGTTGTCGAGGCCGGTGCGAACGCACGAGTGCGTCCAGGCCGTAGGGCCTCCTTGCGAGAGCTTGGCGTCAGAGCCCGCCCAGTCCTGCTGCGGAAACTGACCGTCGTGCCCGTCGCGGTACGACACGAACGCCGTCGTGCCTGAGAAGGCCAGACTGGGGAACAGGCCCACCAGGAAGCCGCGTGAAGCCGTCATCGCCTGGGGACACGGGCAGTCGCTCCCCTGGGTGGTGACGGTCTGCTTGGTCCACGTGCCTCCATTTCGGTACGCGATGAGCAGGTCGTTCTGAAACCAGAAGGCCGAGGCCTGCGCCATGCCGCCCAGGTAGGCGATGGCCGGCTCCCCGGACGTCTGAAAGGCCACGGAGACGCCGTAGATTCGCTGCACCTTGTCGATGACCTCGGGGCTGCCGACCACCCCGTCCTTCCACTCGATGTAGGTGAGGTTGTAGTCCGCCGCGAGACCGCCATCGCCCTGCGTGGTGGTGGTGCTCAGCTTCTGAAAATACGCCACGCCCACGCGCTGCTGGGTGGCGCTGACGGCCATGCCGATGGCGTTGGGGTCGGTCTGCTGGGAGTCGAGCGTGGTGATGCCGAACGGGGCCAGCGCCCCGCCAGAGCCCCCATTGCCCCCTGCGCCGCCCCCCGCGTCTTTCTTGCCGGCGTCCATTTCACCGGTGGAGCACGCCACGAGGGTCAGCGCCATGAGGGCCGCCACGACAAAGCGTTCAAATCGCATGGGCCGAATCTACACGACGAAGACAGAAATGGCGGGTGGGGAAACGTGGCAGACGTGACGCAGCTCGACCCTGCAGCCAGGCCCCCGAGCGCCGGGTGATTCAGCAACGAACCCGGGTGGAAGAACCCAGGAAAAGCATGTGCGAACATCCGTGAGTTTCCGAGCGAGACTGCTAGCGTCCGGTCCAAATTCTCAGGGGGCAGCACATGGCCTGGATGCGTTCATTGACCCTTCTTCCAACCGCGAGCGTTCAACGAATCTCGCTGGTTTCGGCGCTCGCCCTCGTGGCCGCCGGGTGCAACTTTCAGTCGAAGATCGACAACCGACCCGGCCTGGTCATCGTCTGTGGACCCCAGAATGAGTGCCCCCCTGGCCGCTCCCCTATCGTGACCACCGACGGCACGTGTCGATGCCTGCTGCCGCCCTACAACACCGACTCCACGCTCCCGTTCGTGGTCGACGCCGGGCTCATCCTGGCGGACGGGACGCCCGCAACGGGCTTCCTCAAGCGCGGCGACCCCCCCGTGTTCGCCGTGATTCAACTCTCCGAAACGCTCGCGCACGTCGAAGGTGAGCCCCTGCTGAAGGTGACGGTGCCGCGAACCTTGAGCGAGAACGGCGCGGTGGTGGACGACATCAACCAACTCGAGCTCGTCGCACGCGAGGAGCCCGACAACGGCCCGCCCACCTACAAGGTTGCCTACCGGGTGAAGGACAACGAGATCGACGGTCGGCGCATCTTGTTTCTCACCGCCTACGACCTGGCGGAGAACGGCCTGGTCGACCATCAGACGGACATTCACTTCGACGTCGACAACACCACGCCCAGGGTCGACCCCACGTCGAGCGTCGTGCCTGTGCGAAGCGCCCCCGGCCGCTCGGTCTACATTCGCGCCGTGGTGAGCGAGCGCGTGCGCGAAGACGCCGGCACGCGCGTGGTGCTCTCCTTCTCGGACACCGGCAAGCGGCTCGCCGAGTGGCCGGCCTCCGGAACCGCCAACCAATCGGTCACCTTCCTGCCGCTGATTCCACGCCCCGAGGACGGCGGCATGGGGACCCGCATGGTGCGGGTGACCATCGACTCGCTGGTGGACCTCGCAGGCAACTACGCCGAAGCCAAGGACACCTACGTGGGCGAGTTTCAGCTCGATCTCGCCGCCCCCACCGTCACGCCCCTCGGCCTCGACGGCCTGCGCCGCAGCCGCAACCCCGGCTTCAATACCTTCACCGTTCCGGTTCGGGTGATCGACGCCAAGTCAGTTGAGCTGTGCGTGGGAGAGATCTGCGAAACCCGCGCGGCTGACAGCGCGGGCGTCGCCAACTGGGACGCGCCCTTCACCGTGACCGCCAGCGACACCGAGGGACCGCACGTGGTGGTGGTGAAAGCGGTCAACGAATCGGGCGCGGAGTCGGTGCAGAGCGCGGTGGTGCTGTACGACTTCAGCCCGCCGCAGCTGCTCACGGCCAGCCAGGTCACCGCCACCGCCCCCAACGTCTGCACCAACACCATCACCAGCGTCGACGCCGGCACCGTGAACGGCGGCATCTCGCTCTCGTTCCAGATGAACGAGCGCCTCGACTACCCGGACGGCGGCAGCCAGCTCGACGTGCAGACCGACAACCCCAACTTGAAGTTCCGCCTGCTCACCGGTCTGCCCACGGGCGAGCTCCCCTACTTCACGTACATCCTCGCGGCCGACGCGGGAATCACCGCCTCCACCATGCAAGGGACCTGGGCCCTGTGGACCTTCGCCACGGACAGCGTGGGCAACGCCACCCCGTCCAACCAGCGCATCAACCTCGGCTGGTACGCCATTGATACGACCGCGCCCCACGGCCTCGACGCGGGCAACCGGCTCAAGATGGTCTTCGAACGCTTCCCCTGGGGTGGCGCAGAGCCCGACGGCGGCGTCATCGGCGACGGAGGCGCGGCGTACCGGGTCAAGGCCGACCCCGCCACCTTCGACCCCAACAGCACAGTCGTCATCTACGACGCGGTGAATTCGAACCGGGTCGAACTCGGCCGCGCTCGCGTCAACAGTACCGGCGGGTTTGCCCCCACCTTCCTCACCACGGTGGACCGCCCGCTGGTCTACCTGCGCGTGTTCGACGACGCGTGCAACCCGGCCAGCGCGCTCCCGGAGCCCGTGGGCGCGGTGGAGTGGACCGCCACCATGGGTGGAAAGACTCCGGGCTCCTCCAACGGCAACCCCCACCGCTTTGAAGAACACGACTACGGCGTGGAGCGGGACACCCGCATCGCGCCGCGCCGCGAGGTCGGCAGCGTGGTGGCCCAGCGCGACCTGAACACCATCACCTCGGTGACGGACTGGACCATCGCCGTGCAACACGCGGGCGCGGTGCCTTCGGACTCGGTTCCCGCGGGCGCCGTGTACGACACCGGCAAGAAGCGCGTGCTGCTGTTCGACAACCGCAACAGCGAAATCTGGACGTACGAGTGGAACGGAACCTTCCGGGAGATCGCCACCCCCGCCGCGGGCGAAGTGCCCCGGGTGACCGGCGGCGCGGCCTTCGCGTTCGACGACAACCGCCGGCGCGTGGTGATGTTCGGCGGCGGCTCGGTGGCTGAACCGGGCACCTCGCTCAACGACACCTGGGAATTCAACGGCGCGCGCTGGACCCTGGTCACCCCGGTGGACGCGATTCGCCCGCCAGCCCGCAAGAACGCGGCGCTCGTCTACGACAAGATCCGCGGGAAGACGGTGCTGTTCGGCGGGCGCGATGTGGACGGCACCAGCGCCGTGCAGAAGCGAGACCTCTGGGAGTGGGACGGCAAGCGGTGGACCAACGTCGCCATTAGCGGCTCGTGGCCCACCGCGCGGTCTGACATGGCCGCGGCGTGGGACCCGTTCCGCGGGGCGGTCGCCATCTACGGCGGCAATACGGCCAACGGCGCGGCGGTCACGCCCTCCGCTGAGCTGTGGGAGTGGAGCGGCACGGTCTGGTCGCAGAAAGCGTCCAACACCGGGCTCACTCGAGCGGCCATGACGCGCGACCCGTACACCGGGGGCACCGGCAACTTCATGGTGGTGTGGGGAGGAATCCCGCTCCCTGGCGCTGGCTTCAACTATCTCTACAGTTGGACGAACGACGTGTGGTCGCCGACCAACATCGGCAGCCTCAATTCTCCGCCGCCGCAGCGCGCCGGCGCCTATCTGGCGTACGACGAATCGAAGAACGTCGCCGTCATGTTCGGCCCCATGGCCGACGGCGGAACGGGCAGCGAGGTGTGGACGCTGGGCGACCGCGCGGTGCTGTTCGGCGCCCCGTGGATCGCCTCTGAGGTCTTCAACAGCGCCAACCCGTCGTTCGACACCAACGCCATCATGTACAACCCGAGCACCTCGGGCCCGGCCAGCGGCTTCCCGTTCTTCCTCAGCGAAACGGCGCCCACGCAGTGGGTGTGGGACGGCGGCGTGTGGGCCTCGACTCCGCAGAACTTCAGCGGAGCGAGCCCCTACACCACCCCGCGCCGCGACTGGGCCATCGGGTTCGACAATTTCCGCTCCCGCGTGGTGGCGTTCGGCGGTCGGTTCGACGATGGCGGCGTGACGGATGAAACCTGGCAGTACACGGGTCTCAACTGGGCCCAGGCCGCCATGAGCCCGGCCACCCGGCCCTCGCCGCGGCGTTCAGCCGCCATCTCGTACGACCCGGTCTCGCACAACACCATCCTGTACGGCGGGGTGAACGCCGCCGGTAACGCGCTCTACGACACCTGGAGCTTCAACGGCAGCGCGTGGACGCAGCTCGACGCCGGCCCGCCGCCCTACCCCTCCAGCGCCAGCCCCATGGTCTACAGCCGCGCGCGCAGCGCTCCGTTGCTGCTCGACGCCACCACGTGGCAGTTCGCCGGCGGCACCACGGGGTGGCAGAAGCTCAACATTCCGGCGCTGGTCAACCAGCCTATCGCGGGGGGCACCGGTTCTGACGGCGGGTTCCTGTTCTGCGCGGCGGCCCGGGGAACCCTCGACCACGGCGCGCAACGCTATGACTTCGCCGACGGCGGGTGGTCGCTCAACTCGAACTGGTACATCGGCCCGCCCACCACGCGAGAAAAAGCGCGCCTCACCTTCGATGAACTTCGCCAGAAGTCCGTGCTCCTCGCCGAGGGGACGACCTGGGAGTACGAACCGGCGCTGGGCGCAGTCCCGGCGCACGTCTTCGAAGTGAACCTCGCATCGCTTCAGCCGCCAGGCGGCGCGGGCGTCGACGGGGTGGTGGCGAAGTTCATCTCGGGCGGCAACTCGGCCACCACCGCCGGCGCGAAGCTCGAACGGTGGAACGGGACGTACTGGCTCGACGCCGGAGTCTCCAACGGGCTTCCGGGAACGGAGCTGCCCATCAGCGGCTCGCTCCAGCAGCTGGACATCAACGTGATGATGGACGCCGGCGTGGCCCGCTGGCGCGTCACCCCGCGCGGCCCCAACGCACCGGGCACCGCAGCGCAACTCTCGACTGACTTTGCCGAAGTGAAAGTTCACATGGTGGTGCCATGAAACAGCTCTCAGTCACTGGCGCGGCGCTGCTGCTCGCCCTCACCGCGTCCGGGTGTGCCTTCGACTACACGCCTGGGACGCAGCTCAAGAAGATCGTCTGCAACAAGAAGGACGACTGCCCGCTCCCGCGCACGGTCTGCCGCCTGGACACGCACAGCTGCGTGTCCGTCGACGCCGACGTCCTGCCTCCGAAGTTCACCGCCACGGCCGACAAAGCGCGCGTGAAGATGGGCGAGCAGGTCGTCGTGACCGTGACCGTGGTGGGGAACGAGAAACTCAAGCCCGGCACCCTGCCGGTGGCGCGCGTGTACGAAGGCCCCGCGGCGCACCCGCTCCCGCTCAACGAGAGCAAGAGCCGCCCACGCGACGGCGTCTACCTGTACGACTACGTGGTGGAGTCGACCCTGCCCGACTCGGCGCGCGAGGCGACCTACGACGGCCGACGCACCGTCTTCATCGACGGCGTCGACGAGTGGGACAACGCGGTGAAGGACTCACCGACCGAGGCCACCTGGGTCGTCGATACCACCCGCCCGCGCGTGGAGAAGCCGCCTTCAAGCCGCATTGATCCGGAAGGCACCAAGCCAGGCGGGCGGGTGACGTTTGACGTGGTGCTCAGTGAGGACCTCGACCCCGCCACCGCGCCCAAGCTGATCGTCAAGGCGCCGAACGGCACCGTCGAAGCCACCCTCGACGCCAAGTCGAACACCACCATCTACCGAAGCTTCGAGTGGACCGTCCGCGCCAACGCGGCGGAAGGCGAGTACTCGGTCGCCTTTGACGGGCTGGTGGACCTGGTGGGGAACGTCGGCAAAGACAACGACCTCGTCCTCGGAACCGTGCCGGTTGATACCCAGAAGCCCGTGATCACCAACTACTTCGACGGTGGTCGGTACAGCGCGGTCCCCGGCTTCAACACCATTCAAGTCCCGGTCAGCATCAACGAGCAGGCCCGGGTGAAGCTGTGCCTGGGCAGCCGCCAGTGCGTCGGCCCGGACGCGGGCATCGTCATCGCCAACCAGGGCTTCACGCCAGCCGACGCGGGCATCGTGGTGGTGAACCTCGACGTGTCCTCGAGCGACCGCGAAGGCCCGAACACCGTCATCATTCAGGCGCTGGACCGCTCCGGGAACAAGGCGACGGACGTCACCGTGCCGGTGGTCCTCGACTTCACGGCGCCGCGTCAGATTGGGACGACGCTGAAGAAGATCAACCACGCCCCCTACAGTCCGTTCGAGACGCCGAACCTCGCGGGGAACAAAGCCACCATCGACGTCTCCTTCAACCTCGACGAGGCGACCGGCATGAGCCCGAGGGTCGAGTCACCCGGCGTGACCTTCACCCAGCTCCCGGGGACGCAAGGCACCTCCTTCCAGTACCGCGGCCTCGTCAACGGGAACGGCGCCTCGGGGCCGGCCAACATCACCATCACCGCCGTGGACCTGGTGGGGAACGAACGAGTTCTGGACCCCATCGCCTACAACGCCGACATCGATTCTCCGCCCCCCGCGACGCCGGCCGAGCGCGCGTGCCTCCGACTCCGCCGACTGCCGTGGGGAGACTCCACCCTGGGCGGCACGCCCGAGAGCTACGTCACCCAGGCGGCCTGCCCGTTCCCCATTGCGCCGCTGGGCACCAAGCTGGCGTTTCTGGACCGCGCCGACGTCACCAGCGCGAAGATCCTGGCGTCGGTCGACGTGCTGAGCGACGGCGGCATCCCCCGCACCACGCTGGGAACCAGCGACTACCCCGCCGTCTACGTCGCCCGCTTCGACACCGCCGGCAACGTGGACAGCTTCGACGCCGGCGCGATTCGCAACGTCGAGTACGTGGCGGCGCTCAACAACAAGGTGGTCGGCAACACGGCGCCCAACCCGCACGTGTTCGAAGCCGCGCCCTTCTCCAGAGCGCGCCAACGCGCCATCACCCCGGCCCGGGAATACGCCGCCGAAGTGGCGACGCGCGGGAGCAGCAACGTGTCCTCCACCGCCGCCACGCCCACCACGCGCCAGTTGCACGGGTACCCGATGGTGGAAGACGGCGGCAACTCGGTCGCGGTGGTCGAAGACACGGCCAGTCGCTCGGTCTTGATGCTCCGCTCCACCCCGAACGCCGGCGTGTCCGTGTGGGAGCGTCGCAACGGCGTGTTCTTCGATGTCACCCCGGGATTTGGCCCCAACGTGGGCGACGACACCCTGACCCAGCTCGCCTTCGACAGCGTTCGCCAGCGGCTGGTGCTGGTGAAGGGCCCCAAGGCGGGCCTCGTCTCCGTGTGGGAATGGAACGGCTGGCAGTGGGAGAACCCGCAGCCGCTCGACGGCGGTGCGCCCCTGACCCGCATCGACGCCGCGCTCAGCCCCGTGCCTGGCGCGTCGCGCACCCTGATGTTCGGCGGAACCGTGAACGGCGCGCTGACCGACGACCAGTTCGAGTGGGACGGGTTCGGCTGGACGGCGAAGGCCCCCGCTCGCCCCACGCCACGCCGCTCTCCGGCGATGGCCATGGACCCCGTGACCTCCAAAATCGTTCTCTTCGGCGGCTACACCGTCGACGGGTTTGACAACGCGACGTGGGAGTACGCCAACGGAACGTGGAGCGAATTCACCCCCGGCACCAAGCCGTCGCCGCGAGAGCGCGCGGTGATGGCGTTCGACAAGGCGGTCGGAAAGCTGCTGCTCTTCGGCGGCGTCACGGCCTCCGGCCCGGCGCGCGACGCGTGGTGGTACGACAGCGTCGCCCACACCTGGAGCGTCGCGTACAACGGCGCGACCGCCCCCCTGGCGCAGTCTGAGCCAGTCAACGCGCGCCCGCGGTCGCTGCTCGGCCTCGCGTCGGACTCGGTCAACAGCCGCGTGGTCTACGCTGGCGCAAACCCGTTCGAGACCTGGGAATGGAACGGCCTCACGCCCGCGTGGTCGAACAAGACCCCGGCCTTCCCTGACCCGTACGGCGTCGACGCCGGCAGCCTGAACAACGCGCTCGCGTTCGACTACTCCAGCACGCGCCGGGCGCTGGTGCTCTACAACAACAACCTCGCCACCAAGACCTGGGAGTGGAACGCCGCCACGGGTGGCAACTGGACGCAGGTCAGCGTCGGGCCGGGGCCCACCGCGCAGTACGGGCTGAACATGGTCTACGACCCAGGCGGCATCTGGGGCCAGGTCATCGCGTGCGGCGGGAACGGCGTCGGCAGCACGTGGCAGTACCAGGTCCAGAACGGGAACGCCGTGTGGACGCAGACGTTGGCGGGCACGAGCCCGTGCGGCATTCAGGGCGCGTTGGCCTACGTCACGGCGCCGACGGGGCCGCTGCCGAGCGCGACGACCATTTCGCTCGCGCCATCGGGCACGCCCTCGCCACACAATCGCTATGCGTTCTCTGCGCCGGCGTGGACCGCGTTCACACCCGGCGTAGGGCCGGCCGGCCGCCCGGGGCAGGTCGTAGCGTGGGACTCAACGCTCTCGCAGGTGGTGTTGTTCGGAGGCGCGTCGGGCAACGAGACCTGGGTCTGGACCAACGGCGTGTGGAGCAACCCCGCCTCGGCGGCCATCGGCGGCCCGCCCACGTTTGCCCAGCAGGCGATGACCTACGACGCGAACCGCAATCGAACGGTCCTCGCGGGAACACTGCTCAGCGGGCAACAATCGGTGCTGTCGCTGTGGGATTGGGACGGGAGCACCAAGACGTGGACCGAGAACCCGCTGCGCGGCCGCGCGCCGCTCAGCCAGGGCGCGTTCTATGACTCGTTCGGGTCGCGCGTGTTGCTGGTGGCGACTGAGGGCGGTGGCACGTCGAACCGCGTCGGAATCTCGGAGCTGAGCATCCAGCCCGCCGACCGACCGGCGCACCGCTTCGACGTCAACCTCCAGGCCGTGGCGCTCCCCGAAGGCGCCCAGTTGAGCGCGATTCAGGGCGACTTCCGCTCCGGCGGCACCGGGGCCCAGAACGTCGTCACCAACGGCGTCATGGTGCAGAGCTGGAACGGCTGGTACTGGAGCGACGCCGATGCCGGCACGGGCACTGTTGGTGCACCGACCGACATCTCGGTGGTGGTGTCCGACCCGGCGCGACTCGACGCCATGCGCCTGCAGGGCAAAGCCGCCTTCCAGGCGATTCCGCTCAGCTTGAACGTGTTGCCGTCGAGCGGCTCCGGCCAACCGGTGCAACCGGCGACCATCGCCACCGATGCGGTGGAAGCCACCGTTCGCTACACGATGCCGTAATTGCTGGAGTTGAGAAAAAGGGGACAGGCTACTTTTCCGTTGGAAAAGTAGCCTGTCCCCTTTTTCCTACGCTCGCGCCTTCAGGTTCGCTTCGGCAATCCACCCAAAGCGTCGGTGCCCTTCGT
>CAZFXD010000104.1:0-15860 GCA_964522795.1 uncultured Myxococcaceae bacterium | reverse complement strand
GTGCCGGTGACCGTCCAGTTCGCCACCGCGGCCGGGACGGGAACGGACCCCGCCCTGGCGCCGGAAGACTTCTCCAGCACGAGCGGCGTGCTCTTCTTCGACGCTGGGGTGACGACCCGAACGATTCATGTGCCGGTGAAGGCCGACGCCAAGTACGAGGCCAATGAGTCCTTCAACCTGACGCTCTCCAGCCCCACCAACGCGGTGATCGGAAAGTCCACCGCGACCGTGGCGATTGTGAACGACGACACGCCGCCGGCGATCTCCATCTCCGCGGCCTCAGCCCCTGAGGGCAACGACGGCGGGAGCCCGCTGACGTTCACCGTCAGCCTCAGCGCCGCGAGCGGCCTGCCGGCGTCGGTCTCCTGGAGCACGAGCGCCGCCACTGCGCTCTTGAGCTACGACTTCTCGGGCGACGCAGGCACGGTCACCTTCATGCCCGGGGAAGTCACCAGGCCCATCGTGGTCAACGCCAACGGCGACCCGTACTACGAGGACAACGAGACGTTTCTGGTGAACCTCAGCGCGGCTGTTGGCGCCAACCTGGCCACCGCGCAGGCGGTGGGGACCATCACCAACGACGACCCGATGCCGACGTGCTCGGTGGTGGACGACTCGGTCACCGAAGGCGGCACGCCTGCCAACCCGGGCAACAAGCCGGTGCTGGGCTTCACCTTTCAGCTGTCCGAGTTCACCGGAAAGTCCGTGGGCATCGGGTTCACCACGGTCGACGGAGGCACGGCCACGACGGGGGTGGACTACACACCCAAGACCGGGACCTACAACTTCGTCATCGGCGCGGCCACGGGCCGGTCCAACGTGAAGGGCACGGTGATCAACGTGAGCACGCTCCCGGACCTGGTGCATGAGCCCGACGAGACCGTGTTGTTCAACATCACCTCCGCCACCAACTGCACGCTGCAGCGCGCGACCGCGGTGGGCACGATCATCGACAACGACCCCTGATCGCCGCGACGCGGCTACGGCAGCGGCACGAAGATCGCGCGCCCGATGGTGTCAAACAGCGGCCCGGTGCCTTCGGTAAACACGGTGTAGACCGAGAGCTGGCTGTCGGCGCTCGAACTGCTGATGGTCGCCGGGACAGCGTTGGTGCCTGGCCGCGGGTCGAGCGCCCTCACCGAAGACAGCCTCAACGCGGGAGGCAGGAACCACGCTTTGGCCCCGGCGCCGATGGGGCTGGTGACCGAGAAGTCGAAGCCCACCGCGTACGCGCTGTAGAGGTTGGCGGGAATGCCGTGCGGCCCGGCGATGAAGGAGACCCAGATTCGGCCCTGCGGCGTCACGGCGATGGACGGCGAGAACGCGTCCCAGATCTCGGTGCCCGGGCGCCCCGGGAAGAGCGGGAAGGTCTGCGTGGCCTGAAGCTTCGCCTGCACGGTGAGGTCGCCGGCGGTCCCCCAGGTGTTGGTGTTGGTCGAGTACAGGGACAGATAGACCGTGCTGTAGAGGCCGCTGCCCGAGTTCTCCAGCGAGCTGAACGCCGCGATCGGTCGTTCGCTCACCGGGTCCAGCGCCATCGCCACGTAGTCCTGCGGAAAGCCGGAGGGCACGGCCAACCCCGTCGCGTTGATCAGCGTGGCCGGCGTGAAGGCCGCCCCGCTCAGCTTCGACACGCCATACACGTCGAGATCGGACCCACCGCCCGAGAGCGTGCGGCTGCCGGTGAAGCCGAGCCACGCGTGCTGTTTGGCCGGGAGCGTGGCGAGCGCCAGCCGTTGCGGTGCGTAGGTGTTGATACCGCCGCCGTCGCGATCGCTGGAGACGAACGCGGTCTCCGGCGGCCCCAGCACAAGCCCGGACGACACCGTGCGCGAGATGATGCGGTCGTCCACCACGTACGCCAGCAGGGCCCCGCCGTTCGTCCAGGGGGCGATGGCGCAGTCGAACACCCGCGTGGTGCCCGCGTCGGCGTCCGCCTCGATGGTGGCGGCCAGTGGCCAGTGGGCGCACGCATCCTGGCTGACCTGGACCCGCACGCCGGTGCCTGCGTTGTAGCAGGCGAACACCGCGCCAGAGCCGGTGGCGGCCAGACGCACGCGGCTGCCCAGGGTGTCGAAGACCTGCGTGCGCGACGGATCTTCGAGGTCGGCCCCTCGCTGCGCGCTTCGATGTGAATAGAGCTGGCCCTGTTGCTCGACCACCACGCAGCTGCGGGCGGTGTCGAACGCCACCACGTCGGCCCGGCGCCCGGCCCCGCCGCCTACCGTCGCGCCCTCCCCCGGGGTGGCGGGTCGCGGTTGCATCGACGCCAGCTCGGAGATGAAGGGCCGGCTGACGAACCCGGCGTCGCTGCTACCGCCGCCCGCGTCGAACCCACCGCCTCCTCCGCCCGTGCGAAAGCAGGTGGAGGTGGCGCCGATGCAGGCGTAGTCGACTGGGCAGGTGGCGCTGCCCGCCACGCAGGTCTGGGTCACGCACTTGAACAGGTCGCACACCTGCGTCTGGGCGCAGTCCGCGTGCTGGATGCAGGCCCGGGTGCCGGCGTCGCTCTCCATCGGCATCAGCGGAGACCCCGCCGCGATCTCGCCGGCGGCGGTTCGCCCGACGATGAAGAAGGAGCGCACCGCGCCGCCGTCGTAGGCCAAAGCCTCGTCGCGGAAGGTCAGCGCAGACGTGGTCTGACCGATGCGCCAGGCCGGCCCAGAGCCGCTCGGCTGCTCGTAGAGCTCCCACGACGCCACCTCGCCCCCCTGCCTGGGCACCCAGGCGAAGGCCGCGCCTTCGCCATTGGCAGCGACGAAGAGCTCCACCGCGCCTCCGCCGTCGCGCGAGGCCTGAGGTCCCGCGTCGACCGGGCCGGCGTCGACCCCGGAGTCGCCGAGCCCGCCGTCGCCTCCGTCAGCCGCCCCGCCTCGCGGGCCGCACGCCGACAGCGCGAACAACACAATGGCCCACCCCGCCGTGGAAATTTTCATGTGCCCTCGTGACGGTGTCTGGCCGAAACCGCCAGACGCGCCCAGCCCGCCTCAGGGCTTCCGAAACCCCGCCGCGACGCCGACGCGAGCGAAGGCCCGATGGACACGTTGGCCCAGCGGGCCCCGCTCGCCGCGGAGGTACTCCCAAAGAATCCAGGCCGTCACGGCGAGGAGGATCACCAGGGCGCCGCCAGGAACGACGGCCACCAGCCCCCACGCCACGTATCTCAAAGCCGAACTCATCGAGCGCCTCGCCATCGTCCAATGCACGGGCTGTGCCTCGCGGCCCGGCGCCGCGCTCCCGCGGGCGGTGTGACGGGCCCGGCATCGCGCCCTTGGAGTGCGCGCGGGCGCGCATGGCGTTTTCGCCCCGGCTCGCAGACTTTTCCGTGGATAATGCGTGTCTCAATGGCCACAGCACTCTCGAGCGTTGCAGACGCGAAGACTCGGCTCGAAGGCGTCGGCTATCTCACGTCGTCTGACATCGAGACGGTGGCCTACCTCGCCGACACCCTGGAGAAACCGGTCCTGGTGGAGGGCCCCGCGGGGGTGGGCAAGACGGAGTTCGCGCACGCGCTGGCCGCCGCCACCGGGCGCACCTTTCTCCGCCTCCAGTGTTACGAAGGGTTGGACGAGGCGAAGGCCCTGTACGAGTGGGAGTACGCCAAGCAGCTCCTCTACACCCAGTTACTGCGTGACAAGATTGGCGAGCTGACCGCGGGAACATCGTCCATCGCCGAGGCGGCGAACAAGCTGGCAGCCTCCGACGCCGTCTTTTTCTCTGAGCGGTTCCTGCTCCCCCGGCCGGTGCTGCAGGCCATCTTGTCGCCCACGCCGGCCCTGCTGCTGGTGGACGAGATCGACAAGGCGGACCCCGAGTTCGAGGCGTTTCTGCTCGAGGTGCTGGCGGAGAACACGGTCACCGTGCCGGAGTTGGGCACGCTGAAGGCCAGACACACGCCGCGCATCGTGCTGACGTCAAACAACGCGCGCGAGCTGTCCGACGCGCTCCGGCGGCGTTGCCTGCACCTGCATCTCGACTTTCCGACCCGAGAACGCGAGATGCGTATCGTCGAGCGCAAGCTGCCCGGCACGGCGCGGGCTCTCACCGAAGCGGTGGTGGCGGCGGTGGAGAAGCTGCGCACGCTCGATCTGAAGAAGGCGCCGTCGATCAGCGAGACCCTCGACTGGACGCGGGCCCTGGTGCTGCTCAACGCCCCTTCGTTGACGCCGCAGTTGGTGCAGCAGACCTTGAGCCTCGTGCTCAAGCACCAGAGCGACATCGAGAAGGCGTCGCCCCACCTGGCCTCGTTGTCGACCTAGGCGCCCCGGGGCCCGACGGCTACGGCGCCGCGGCGGCCGGAGGGTCGCAGTACCCTTTGTAGGCGAGCTTCACCGAGTCATCGCTGAACGTCTCGTTTCGGCGCTTGTCCACCACCACCCACGCGTTCTTCAGCTTGCACACCAGGTACGAGGCGGGGTCGCCCTCCGCCACGCCTTTCTCCTGCACCTGAAAGTTGTCCTCGCTCGTCTCAATCACGAACGCGCCTTCAGGGGCGGCGCGCGACGAGCCGATCTTGAAGTTCACCAGGTACGACTCGGTCTTCTCGGTGGTCCACGGCGCCATGGCGTGCTGCTCTTTGCCCACACGCTTCTTGATCTCGGCGATGCGCGCGATCGTCTTCGGATGGGTCAACCGCTTCGCCTCGGCCCACTTCTTGGCCTTCACGAACCCGAGGTACTTCTTCACCACCTCGACCGCCGGGGCCACCTCGGCAGCGGGGGCCGCCGGCGCCGCCGGCTCTTCGGCGAGCCCGGGAAGCGAAACGAGAACCGAAGCCAGAATCAGAGTGCGCATGAGCGAATTTCTACGCAGAAACCCGGCGGCGGCCAAGCACGGCCCGCCCGATGCCCGACGCAGAATTTGCGGTCGTCGGCACCGATGGAGACACGGAGGCGACCAACGCACGCTCCGCTTGTCGCACGACGCCAGAGGACTATGCTCCCCGACCCGTGAGCCCCAAAGCTGCGACGCACATTCTGATCATCGAAGACGACCGCCAGACCTCGCGCATGCTGTCTGAAGCGCTTTCACGCCAGGGGTTCTCGGTGACGGTGGAGCGCGACGGCGAGTGGGGGGTGCGCGCGTTTCAGAAGCGCCAGTTCGACGTGGTGTTGCTCGATCTCCTGCTGCCCGCGATGTCCGGGTACGAAGTGGCGAAGAAGCTCAAGTCCACCCCGCGCGGTCGTCGCGTCCCCATCATCATGATGTCCGGCATCTACAAGACGCCGGTGCAGCAGACCGAAGCGGTCGAAGGGTATGGGGCGTTCGCCTTTCTCGAGAAGCCAATCACGCTCGCCAAGCTGACCGCGACGCTCCGAGAAGCACTGGGGGACGGGTTCCCCACGCCCGACGCCATTCGTCCGCCGCCGCCCCCGGTGGATGACGACGACGACACCAACACCGGTGAGACGCTCGCCGACCCATCGGCCAGAGCCGAGGCGTCTGCCGTCGAGGCCCACTCGGTGCGGAACGACGCCGGGCACGTCCAGATGATGCGCGGGGATTTCTCGCACACCTCCTTCGCCGAGGTGTTGGCCGAGGTGCACCGCTGGAAAGGCACGGGCGCGCTGCTGCTGCGGCGAAAGCAGACGAAGAAGATCGTCTACTTCCGAAACGGCGCGCCGCTCTCGGTGAAGAGCAACCTGCTGTCCGAATGTCTGGGTCGGTTGCTGGTCAAAGAGAAGATGATCTCCGAGGCCGAGTGCGAAGAGTCGCTCAAGCGCATGAAGGCCTCCAAGCGCCAGCAGGGCACGGTGCTGATCGAGATGGGGTGCTTGAGCCCCCACAACCTGAAGCACGGGCTGGAGCTGCAGCTCCGAACCAAGCTGTACGAGATGTTCGCGTGGGACGACGGCGACTACCACTTCACCCCCAAAGTCGCCGCGCCGGCCGAGACGGTCGCGCTGGGCATGACCACCGCCGAGGCGATCTACAGCGGCATCAAGTCGGCCTACGACGAGGCCCGCCTGGAGCGCGCGTTTCACAACGTGTCGAGCAAGTTCGTCCACCTCTCGCCCAACCCCCTCTTCGCGTTTCAGGACGCGGGGCTCGACGAGGACGAACGCCAGCTGCTGGAGGCCGTCGATGGGCACCGCACGGTGTCCACGCTCCGCGCGCTGGCGATCTTGCCGCGCTTCGAGACCGACCGGCTCTTGTTCGCGATGCGCTGCGCGCAGGTGATCGAGCTCAAAGATCGCCCGTCAGAACACCGCGGGTCGCGACTCACCTCGCTGCCGTCGTTCAGGCCGCCCCCGCTGCCGCCCAAGGCGGCCTCGTCCGAGGCGCCCCCGGTGCGCGTCCAGACCACCGCGCCAGAGCAATGGGGGCCACGGCCGCCACCTATCAACAAGCAGAACAAGAGCCCGGTCGCGGCGCGGTCAGAGGCCTCGCTGCTCCCCGAGTTGTCCCACGTGGTGAGCCTGAAGAACGTCTCGGACGAAGATCGCAAAGAGCGCGAGCGCCTGGCCGCGCTGGTCGGCGAGCTGCGCAAGAAGGACTTCTTCGGCGTGCTCGGGCTCCCCACCAACGCCGCGCGCGAGGACGTCAAGCGCGCCTACTTCGCCCTGGCCAAGGAGTACCACCCCGATCGCCACTTCGGCTCCTCGTCGGCCGAGGTGCGGCAGCTGGCGCAGCAGGCGTACGACATCATCTCCCAGGCGCACGACACGCTGGCCGACCCCATGGAGCGCGAGCGCTACTTGAAGGAACGCCTCAAGCGCCCGGTGCAGCAATCGGGCGACGACGTGGGGAAGATTCTGGCCGCCGAAGGCAAGTTTCAGCGCGGCGAGGCCTTGATGCGCGAGCGTGAGTACGCCATGGCCTTTCAGGCGTTTCGCGAAGCGATTGAGCTCTACGCAGAGGAAGGCGAATTCCACGCCTGGCTGGGCTGGAGCCGCTTCCAGAAGAACCCGAAGGACGAGGAGACCGCGGACCTGGCGCTCAAGGATCTCGAGCACGCCGTGTCGCTGAACCCCAAGCTGGACCGCAGCTACCTGTTTCAGGGGTACATCTTCAAAGCCACGGGGCGCCCGGACAGGGCCGAGAAGCAGTTCGAAAAAGCGATTCAGTGCAACCCCGACTGCACCGAAGCGCTGCGAGAGCTTCGCCTGTTCGGGAGCAAAGCCAAGCGGTAGCCCGTGCGACTGCACCAGCGGTTCGAGATTCACCGCCCGCTCGAAGAGATGGAGCTGCGGATCGTTCGCGCCACCCTGGCGGACACGGCGCTGTTCAACCCCCACGAAGAGACGATTGTCCGGACCGCGCTCTCGCTCGCGCGGCTCTACAAGGTTCGACAGGACGGCCGGGAGGTCGGCGTGGGTGCGTTCCTCCGGCCCTTCCGGGAAGAGGTTACCCGGCGGCTCCGCCCGCTCCTGTCGGAGGGGACCGACCCCGTCTCTCGCGCGCTGTTGATGCCGCACCTGAAGGAGCTGAAGGCCCGCACCATCGAAACCCGGCAGGCGCTCGAGCGGCGCTACGGTTCACGACTCTCGCCCGACGCCATCGATCGTGAGATCCGCCACAAGGCGCTGGTGCTGGTACTGGGGGGCGGTGGCGGCACCGGCTACGTCTACGCCGGCGTGATGGGCCTGTTGGAGGAGTTCGGGCTCACCCCCCGGCTGCTCGTGGGCACGTCGATGGGCGCGATCCTCTCGCTCTTCCGCTCGCGGGCCAACGCCTTCGACAAGCACGAGCTGACCGCCATCGTACGGGAGCTGACCTTCAAGAAGATCTTCAAGGTGATCTCGACCGAGAATCGGTACGGCGTGCCCGCGGCGCTCCGCCTCTTTCTTCGCGGCGGCATCGGAAAGTGGTTCGGCATCGACGACCCGACCGGTCCCGGCGGCATGACCCTGCGCGATCTCCCCATCAAGACCATGATCACGGTGTCGGGAATTCGCCGCGACAAGTTGCCCCACCCGCTCGAGTTCTACGAACGGCTGCTCAAGCTCACCACGGGGTCACTCTTGAACCCCCTGTCGATGGTGAAGAACGTGCACGTGAGCATGACGTCGCTCATCGAGTTCTTCACCCACCCGGAGATCATGGTGCGACTGCACCTCGGGTCCGACGAAATGACGTCGCACTTCGACGCGCTGGACGCCGCCGGGTTCTCCAGCGCGCTGCCCGGCGTGATTCACTACGACGTGCTCCGCGCCGACCCCAAGATGCACGACCTGCTGGGCGCCTTGTTCGAGCAACACCGCATCGCGCGGTTGGTCGACGGGGGCCTGGTGGACAACCTGGCCTGCCGTGCCGCCTGGCGGGCGGTGCACAAGGGCCACCTCGGCACCCGCAACGCGTTCATCCTGGGGTTGAACGCGTTCTCGGCCAAGCTCACCACCCCGTTCTGGTTGGCCCTGGAGACGCTGGCCGAACGCAACGTGGCCACCAACCGGCCGTACGCCCACCTGGTGCACGACTTCAACCGCACGCTCTCACCTTTCGAGGTGGTGCCGAACGTGGAGCGCTTTCACAAGGCGATTGAACTGGGCCGGGCGGCGCTCGTTCCCGACGTGCCGTTTCTGACCCGCATGCTGGCGCCGCTCCCACCGCTCAACTGACCGAAAGCGCGCTTTACTTCGAATCGAGATGGGCCCTATGCACGGGCTCGTACGACGCACCAACCAAGGGGCCGCCCGTGAGTTCCACGTCCAGCAAAGTTCTGAAAGCCGACCGCGTCTGGCTCGATGGCCGTCTCATCAAGTGGGACGAAGGGCAGATCCACCTGATGACGCACGCGCTCCACTACGGGCTCGGCGTGTTCGAGGGCATTCGCGCCTACAAGACCAAGGACGGGCGGCTCGCCATCTTCCGGCTGCGCGAGCACATTCGTCGCTTCCTCGATTCAGCGCACATCATCATGCTGAAGATGCCGTACACCGAAGACGAGCTGGTGACGGCGTGCGTGGAATTGCTTCGCCAGCAGAAGTCGACCTTCGCCGAAGGCGCGTACCTCCGGCCGATCGCGTTCATGGGCGACGGGGCGATGGGTCTGGGCGCGGTCAACCCGACCCGAGTGGCGATCACGGCGTGGGATTGGGGCGCGTACCTCGGCGCCAAGGGCCTGAAGGACGGCATTCGGGCCAAGGTGAGCTCGTTCACCCGCATGCACGTCAACGTGAACATGGTGCGCGGCAAGATCACCGGGCAATACGTGAACTCGATTCTGGCCAAGCGCGAGGCGGTGCTGGCCGGGTACGACGAGGCGATCCTCCTCGACATCTCAGGCTTCGTGGCTGAGGCCTCAGGCGAGAACATCTTCGCCGTGGGCCGTCACGGCGTCGTGCGGACCCCGTCACTCTCGTCGCCGATTCTTGCCGGGATTACCCGCGACACGGCGATCAAGCTGCTGCGCGACGCGGGTCGCGAAGTGCAGGAGGTCAGCTTCACCCGTGACGCCCTTTACATCGCGGGCGAGGTGTTCCTGACCGGCACCGCGGCGGAGGTCACCCCCGTGCGCGAGGTCGACAATCGGCAGGTCGGCAATGGCAGCCCCGGCGATGTGACCAAAGACATTCAGGAGCGCTACTTCAACGTCGTTCGCGGGGGCGACCCCAAGTACGCCGAGTGGCTCACGTACGTCTGACGAAGCGCTATGGCGAAATCTTCGGCGTCGAATCGGAACCCGTTCAACCTCGAGCACCCCGCGATTCTGGACATCGCGCCGCCCGAGCCGACGTCGCTTGAAGACACGGGGCTGAAGATCGGGCTCCTCGCCGACATCGCGCTTCGCTACCTCTATTACGCGGGGACTGCGTCGGGCGCCGGCCTGGCGCAGGAGATTCGCCTGCCCTGGGCTGGGGTGATGGAGCGGGTGGTCGACTTTCTCGCGCAGGAGAAGCTGGTCGATTTTCGCGGTGGCAAGGGGTTTGGCCGCGTCTCGGTCGACTTCATCTTGAGCGAGAAGGGTCGCGAGTACGCACGCGACGCGCTGAACCGCACCACCTACGTGGGGCCCGCCCCGGTCCCGATCGATCAGTACAACGCGCTGATTGCCCAGCAGACGCAGGAAGTACCCACGGTCACCCGGGGCGACCTCGACCGCGGGCTGTCGCACCTGACCGTGCCCCCCTCCATCTTCGACAAGCTGGGTCCGGCGGTGAACTCCGGTCGCTCACTGTTCCTCTATGGGCCTCCGGGCAACGGCAAGACCTCGCTCGCCGAGGCCGTGTCCTCCATGTTCGGCGGCGAGGCGTACGTTCCCCACGCGATCGAGATCGATGGGCATCTGATCAAAGTCTTCGACCCGCTGATTCACAGCGACGTTCCACTCGAGCTGGGGCGCGACGACAGTGGCCGGCGTCAGGTGTTCGGCATGGATCACCGGTGGCTGCTCTGCCGGCGACCGACGGTGATCGTCGGCGGAGAGCTGACCCTCGATCAATTGGACCTCACCTACTCCGAGTCGGCGCGGTTCTACGAAGCGCCGTTCCAGGTGAAGTCCAACGGGGGCATGCTGCTCATCGACGACTTCGGTCGCCAGAAGGTGCACCCGACCGACCTGCTCAATCGGTGGATTGTGCCCCTGGAGAAGCGGGTCGACTTCCTCACCCTGCACACCGGGAAGAAGTTCGAGATTCCGTTCGATCAGCTGGTGGTGTTCTCCACCAACCTCGACCCCAAGGAGCTGGTGGACGAGGCGTTCCTGCGCCGCATCAAATACAAGATCGAAGTGGGCAACCCGGACGAGAAGTCGTTTCGCGAAATTTTCCGCCGGGTGTGCGAGGCCGCCAACATTCCGTACGTCGATCAGGCCGTCACCTACCTCATCGATCACGTGTACAAGCAGCGGCGCCTGGAGATGCGGGCCTGCCACCCCCGAGACCTGGTGCAGCTGGTGAAAGACTCCGCGCGTTACCGCCGGGTAGGAGCTTCGCTCTCCAAAGAGCTGCTTGATCAGGCCTGCCAGGTCTTCCTGGTGCAGCTGTAGCGCACAGATTTCTGGCCCCCGGGCGACCGCGCCCTACAATTCACCCATCGTGTCCACCGGGACCTTCAAGATTCGGCCAGCCAGACGCGGCGACGCCGAGACGATTCGGCAGATGTTCGCCGAGGTGAGCTCCCCCACCGACTCCCAGACGGTGAACTGGATCTTGAGTCACCCCGAGATGGAAGTGTTCGTGGCGGCCGATTCACTCGACAAGGCGGTCGGCGTGTTGGCCATGTCGCACCGCCCGAAGATGCGCCTGGCGGGGCGAATCGCCACCATCGATGAGCTGGTGGTGCTCAACGCCTGGCGCCGAAAGGGCGTGGGGCGCGAACTGGTCAAACGGGCGGTGGAGCGCGCGCGGGTGCTGGGCGTCAAGCGCGTCGAACTTCAGAACATGTCCGGAACCAAAGACATTGCGCTGGGCTTCTACGCCGCCTGCGGTTTTACAGAGGGTCCGACGATCGTTTTTTCGCTGAAGTAGCGGGGCGCGCGAGCAGCGCCACCACCTTGGCCAGCCGCTCCTGATCATCGCGACTGACCTCGACGAAGCGAACACCGACGCACCCGTCCTTGGCCCAGGCGACCTCACCCTTGAGTTCGAAGGGCTCCTCGCCGATGCGCAGCGCCAGGCTCATGCGATCACCGGGTTGACGTGGCCGCGACGTCTTCAGGCACAGGCCCCCGGCGGAGACGTTGATCGAGAAGGCCTTGAACGCCCGCGCGGCCTCGAGACCTTCTCCGAAGTGCACTTCCACCCGGGCGGCCGTCCGGGCACTCGATCGCCGGTCGTCTGGTGCGTCGTCGCTGTTGTCCATGGCGTTCCTCAGTCTACGCCAGCCAGCGGAAGCGTCGAATGTCCGAGTTACTGCGCCAGCACGGTGAAGCGCCCCGAGGAGACCGCCGCTCCGTCGACGATGATGGAATACGACCCCGCGGGGAGCGACGGCAGCGTGAGGGTCACCGGCGCGCCGTACGCCGGGGCCACCTGACAGCCCTTGTTGGACGCGGCGAGCAGGCAACCGGAGGCGCCCTTTTCCCGCACGACGACGACCGGGCGAAAGAGCGTGCCGTCCGCGGCGTCAGGCGTCACGGTGACGGTGAGCGTCCGGGTCGTGGCGAGCGTGACGCGGTAGACCACGTCGGGGGCCGCCTCTCCCATCAAGGTCGAGGCCAGGTTGCACTGCGCCGTGAGGTCGTTGGCCGCACCTCGGGTATCGCCCGGCACCGCAGCCCCCAGCGTCAGCGTGGGCACGCCGAGATCGCCGCACGCGTCGTTGGTGGGCGCGGCGATCGCCGGCCCCGGCGTGAGTCGAAGCGAGAAGGCGCCCTGGGTGGAGAGGTCGCCGTCGACCCAGAGAAAGTGGGTGCCCACCGCGAGCCGGGGAATGATGCGCACGACGCGATCGAGATACTGGTTGTCGGTGAAGGCGCAGGTGATCTCGTCGGCCATCGCACCGGACGAGCACGCCCCGGGTTTCCGCACCGTGATCACCGGGCGGAGCTGAGACCCCGGGAGGGTCTTGGCGTCGATCGCCAGGGAGATCGGCGAGGCCACGTCGAACGAGTACACCACGTCGGGTGAATACGCGCCGGTGGGCAACTGGCAGCTCGAAGCGTCATCCCGGGCGGCCGTGGTGGTGCCGGAGACGGTAACCGCTCCGGCCGCGAGCGAGATCGGAGTGGCCGACGCACAGGCGTCATTGACAGGCGGTGCGGGCGAGGCGGCGACGTTGAGTGCGAGCTCGAACGGCCCCACGCTCCCGGCCACGCCGTCGACCCAGAGCGCCCAGCTGCCCGCCCGCAGGCTGGGGACCACCAGCGCGGCCGGCTTGCCCGGCTCGCCCGCGTTGACGCACGCGAGCTGATCGGGCGGCATTTCGCTCGAGCAACCCGACTTCGGCCGCACGTACACGGCGGGGCGCAGCGTTGACCCGGCCAGCGGGGTGACCGTGGCGGACACGGCGCGATCGCCCGGCAGGTCGAACGTGTAGACCAGATCGTTGCCTGTGCCCTTGCACGACGTGGCGTCGGCGTGCGCCAGGGTCGTGTCGCCGGTGACGGTCAGCGTGCCCACGCCGGCGTCGGGCAAGGCCAACACCTGAGCGTTGGCGCAGGTGTCGTTGGTCGGCTCGGGCACCGGCGGCAACGCGCGGACGTCGAGCGACATCGCCACCGACAGGCTGGGCGCGGTGAGCGGAACGGAGTCGATCACCAGGTAGTACGTGCCCGGCTCCAGGCGAGGGACGTCGAGCTCGGCCGGGCCGTACGCGCTCCCCTTCGAACAGGCGACCTGCGCCGCGGTGGAGCCATCGCAGGCCGCCTTGCGCAGATACGCCACCGGGGCGAAGGCCGTCCCGGCGGGGGTCAGCTCGGCCTTCACGCGGCGTGGCTGGGTCAAGGTGAAGGCGTAGACGGCGTCGGGACCGCCCGCGCCGCCGCAGCTGCTCTTCTGCTCGTCGCCATGGCCGACGGGGTTCCACGCAGTCACGGCGGGAGCGGCTTCGATGTTGAGGGGGGTCGGCTGGCGACATGTGCCCGACGTGGTGGACGGGTCGAGGTGAAGCTCGAGTGAGAACTCCCCTTCCGTGTCCGACTCCCCATCGACCCACAGCGAATAGGTGCCCGCCTCGAGCGAGTCGATCACCAGGGCGGCTGAGCTTGAGATCGCGCTCCCCGCACTACAGGAGATGGTCGACGCCGGGCCGGTCGCTTCGCAGGCTCTGCGCAGCTCGAGCACGGGCCAGAGGGCGCCGGGCGCCACGCCGCGAACCACGGCGGAGAAGCGCCGCGGTTCGGGCACCAGGATGTTGTAGACGAGATCTTTGCCCACCGAGGTCGGCAGGGCGCAGGACAGACGCGTGTCGTCGCGACCTTTGGAGGTGTCACCCGACACTGTGAGGCCGTCCGCCGGAATCGACAGCGGCGTTCCCACCGTCAGACAGGAGTCGGGCAGCGCGAGGCAATGGCCGGTGGTCCGGTCGCATCGGCCGGTCTGGCAGTCTTCGTCGGCGCCGCACTGCACGCAGTAGCCCACCACGCAGTGCGGGGTCGTTCCTCCACACTCGTCATCGCTCTGGCACGCGCTGCCGGCATCTTGAGGGCTGCGCGCGCACAGCCCGGTGTTGGGCGCGCACTCGAAGCCGAGATCGCACACCACGCCCTCGCACAACGGCGCAGCCGTGCGCGCGCACGCCAGCGCGAGGCACACGAACCACGGGGCTGGGCCAACCTTCTTCAACACGCGACTGACCTCGTGTGCAGGGACTCCTGCGCGATGCTCCGGCCGCACCCTCGCCACGCAGCCAGATCACACCTACGGTCGGCCGCGGCGTCAACTCAAGGGGCCGGGCGGCATGCCGTCACCACGCGGGGACGACGCGCAAGGTCCGCAAAACCGATGTGCTTCCGTGCGGTTGCTGTAGATTCGGGTTCATGGCGACTTCCGTGGTTCGAATGGTGGCTGTGGCGTTCGCGACGGCGCTGCTCGCATGCGCCAACCCTCCCCCGGCCGGAATTCCAGACGACGCTGGGTCCGACGCCGGCCCTGATTCCGGCGTGGCCCCAGATGGTGGCGTGGACGCAGGGCTCCCGCCAGGCTTCGACTGCGATCCAACCGGCACGGCGGGGTGTGACGCGGGGCAGATGTGCCTGTTGGCCTCGACGGACGCAGGGCTGCTCGGCAAGTGCCGAGCGGGGGCGTGCGACGTGCAAGTCCAGGACTGCGGTGGCGGTCAGCGCTGCGAGTACCGGGATGGCGGTCGAACCTGCATCGCCGACGGAACGCTCGATGAAGGCCAGCTGTGCGGCTCCACGTTGGGCGACTGCAAGAAGGGCATGACGTGCCTGTTGGCCTCGCAGTCGGACGGCGGCGTGGCGGCGGTCTGCACGAAGTTCTGCCGACAGAACGGCAACTGCACCTCGCCGCAGATCTGCGGCCTGACCACGTTGACGCCCGCGGGCTCCGACGAACGGCCGGTCATCTGCGCGCCGGCGCCTCCGACCTGCGACTACTTCCAGCCGGGGTGCCCCCAGTCGACCGACGCCTGCTACCCGCAGTCGCAGGGGCCGCGGTGCTTCAACGCGGGCAACGTGGCCGTGGGCGCCACCTGCGCCGCAGCCAACGATTGCGTCCGGGGCGCCATGTGCTCATCGGTCGGGAGCGGAGGGCTCTCCTGCCGGGCGCTGTGCAGCATTCCCGCGCCGGGAGTGAAGCCATGCGACGCGGGCACCTGCCTTCAGTTGGCGGGCACCAGCGGCGTGGGCGTCTGCAACTAGGCCGCGCCCCGGGGAAGGCGTTCTCGGGGCGGGCGCAGCGCGTCCATCGAGCCCGGCTCGGCGACTACCTGACCTCGCCGCCCATCTTTTCGGCGCCGACGTCGCCCGTGGCGGCAACGCACACGGGCTTCTGCGGGTCGATCGCGCGGCAGTAGAGGACGCTCTGACTCGCCGTGCGAATGCCCATGAAGCTGGACGACTTGGCGACCCAGATGCCCTTGGTGAGATCCGAGTACGCCCCATTGGGCGAGAGCGAATCAAACGTGGCACAACTCAACAACGACGCGCACGCCAGTGCGCCAACGAACAGCTTTTTCATGTGTTCCCCTCCCAGAGATTGAACGACTCGCGGTGTGTGACAGTCCGCGCGCCCGGGCTCAAGTTCACTGGGAGTTGACGTCACGCGCCGGTGCCGCGCGGCCGCCTACCGGGCTTCGTCGACGCTCCAATCGATGGTGCCCATCAATTCCTTTTCGCGCTTCTTCACATCGCGATCGAGGAACTTCACCGCGTCGGCCAGGCGGTCCATCAGGTGGAAGGGCTTGCGGCGCGTCTTCTTCATGGAGAGCAGCGCGTGGGTCAGCCAGGGGAAGACGGCGGTGACGTCGGTGTGCACGTACACGCTGCCGGTCTCCACCGCGTCGACGGAGACCTT
>CAZFXD010000103.1:0-15889 GCA_964522795.1 uncultured Myxococcaceae bacterium | reverse complement strand
CTGGCCGCCGGTCCGACGTTCGCGCTCGGCATGACCAAGGAGCTGCTCAACGAGGAGATGAGCCAGGACCTCCGCGGTGCCCTCGACAACGAAGCGCGCGCCCAGGCGGTGTGCATGCAGACCTTCGACTTCCGCGAGGCCTACGACGCCTTCGTCGCCAAGCGCCCGCCGAAGTTCAAGGGAGCGTGACCCGTGAGAAATTCTCCACTGCTTGAGACGGCCCACCGCGCGCTCTTCGACGCGGCCACCACCCGCTTCGAGCCCATGGAGGCCAGGGAGGGTCAGGGCGACGACGCCAGCCTCGCCGCCGAGGTCGCCGCGCTGGGGTTCTACCCGTACCTCTTCCCGAAGGAGTTCGGCGGCGCCCTGCCCCACGTCGACGTTCGAAGCATCTGCGTGCTGCGCGACGCGCTCGCCTACCGAAACCCGGCCGCCGACTCGGTCTTCGCCGTGCAGGGCCTGGGGAGCCACCCGGTCCTCCTGGGAGGGAACGCGGCCCAGAAGCAAGCGCTGCTCCCGCTCGCCGCCTCGGGTCGCGCGCTCTTCGCCTTCGCCCTGACGGAGAAGGACGCCGGCAGCGACGTGGCCGCCATCGCCACCCAGGCCACCGAGACCGCCGACGCGTTCGTGCTGAACGGGGCCAAGCGGTTCATCTCCAACGCCGGCGTCGCCACGCACTACACGGTCTTCGCCCGCACCGGGCCGGGCCCCAGAGGCCTGTCCGCGTTCGTCGTGCCGCACGACGCGCCGGGCTTCTCGGTCTCCAAGAAGCTTGAGCTGATGTCAGCCCACCCGATTGGCGAGCTCGAGTTCAACAGCTGCCGAATTCCGAAGTCGGCGCTGCTGGGCCAGCCCGGCGAAGGCATGAAGCTGGCGCTCTCCACGCTGGACGTGTTTCGCGCCACCGTGGGCGCTGCGGCGCTGGGCATGGCGCGGCGGGCGCTCGACGAGGCGATGGCCTACGCCAGCTCGCGGGTGCAGTTCGGAAAACCGCTGGCCGAGCTGGAGGCCGTGCAGACGCTCATCGCCGACTCCGCCGTGGACCTCGACGCCGGAACCCTCCTCGTGCTTCGAGCCGCGGCCGCCAAAGACAGTGGCCAGGCCCGGGTGACGTACGAGGCCGCCGTGGGCAAGCTCTTCGCCACCGAGGCCGCCTCCCGCGTCATCGACCGCTCGCTCCAGATTCACGGAGGAAACGGCGTGGTGAAGGGCGCGGTGGTCGAACGCCTGTATCGCGACGTGCGCGCGCTTCGCATCTACGAGGGCGCGTCCGAGGTGCAGCGCCTTGTCATCGCGCGACAGAAACTCCAGCACGGCGAACGACCAGGCCATGCCTGAACGCTGGGAGCAGGAAGCCGACGAGATCGCCGCGCTGAAGCCAGCGCACGTGTTGTTCCTCTGCGTGGCGAACTCCGCGCGAAGTCAGATGGCCGAAGGACTCGCCCGGGCGCTGAGCTCCAACCGACTCAAGGTTTCGTCCGCCGGCTCGGCGCCGTCAAAGCTCAACCCGCTGGCGGTCGCCGCCTTGTCCGAGGTCGGCATCGACATCTCGGCGCAGGTCTCGAAGAGCGTGAACGACATTCCGCCCGCCGACGTGGACGTCGTCATCACCCTCTGTGCGGAAGAGGTGTGCCCGGTCTTCCTCGGCCACGCGCGAAGGTTCCACTGGCCGCTTCGAGACCCGGCCATCGCGCCCGGAGACGAGGCCGCCAGACTCCAGGCGTTTCGGGAGACCCGCGCCGAGCTGGCCCGCCGCATTCGACGCGCCTTCCCGCCCCGCTGAGCCCGGTCGCCCGGCGCCGGCTAGCCCTCCGAAGTTTCCTGCCAGGTCCCCTTCTTCAACGCCGCGGCACGCAGCTGTTCGTCCAGCGCCTCAATCACCAGGCGATTGCCGTCCTGGGTGTACGACGCCAGCGCCTTCTCGCAGTCGGCGATGCGCTCCAGGAACCTGGCCACCGTCGCCGCATCGAGCGCTTCGGCGCGCATCCCGTACCCGAGCTTCTCCAGGTACAGCGCGTTCAACACCTGCTCGAACTGCCCTTCGAGCGGCAGGCACAGCATCGGCTTGTGCAGGTACACCGCCTCGCTCATCAGGGTGAACCCGCCGCCGGCCACCACCGCGCGCGCGGTTCTCAGGTCGTCAATGAACCCCTGCTCGCTGAAGGGCCGGAACAACACGTTGCCGTCCCGGAGGTCCTCCTTGAGGTCGCGGCGGAGCCCATACACCCGGCAGTCGAGCCCGGTCTTCTTCAGCGCGGGGACCAGGTCGGTGTTGGTGGTCTGAGTCTGGTACACGAGCAGGTGTTCCCCGCGCTCCCGCTTCGCCGCCAGAATCTCCGGCCGAAGGATGGGTGGGAGCAGCGTGGTCCGCTTCTTCCGCACCTCCGGGTAGAAGAACGTGGTCACCAGGTAGTGAAAGCACCCCGGGAGCTTCGACTTCACGATGCCTTTGGAGAGTTCGAACTGCGGTTCCCAACCGGCCAGGAGCGCCTCGTCGTGCCGACAGCGGTTGATGATCTGCATGTTGTCCACGCTGATCACCGGCAGAAAATGGTTCCGCCCGAACAGATAGCTGAACGACTCGAAGTCGCTCACCACCACGTCAGGCTCGAACTTCTCCACCAGCTCGAAGTAGGCGCGAATGTTCTGCGGCCACCCCTTCACAGCGCCCTCGAGGTTCTGGAGCAGCGTGCCGAACTTGGTGACCGAGTTCCCCTCGTACTGCATGGTGAAGCCCCAGATGTTGTGCACGTTCTCGAAGTGCTTCGCCAGGTAGTCACGCGCCCGGCCGGACACGACGATGTGCACGTCGTGAGACTTCGTCAGGTGGTCGAGCAACACCCGCGACCGCGTCGCGTGCCCCATGCCTTCCCCCACCACGCCGTAGAGAATCTTCATGGGCACATCTTCGCCGGGCGCGCGTGCAACGGCAGCAGCAAACAACTCCGGCCTGCGCGGGCCCCGTCCTGTGGTACGAATCGCCGGGGATGGAAACGGCCACCACGAAGATGAGAGCCCTGCAGCTGATCGTGCAGGCGGTGATGCTCCTCGCCTGCATCGGTTGTTGCACGTTCGCGTTTCGGCTCTCCACGCTCGAGCCCTACCCGTGCGACGGCGGCGAAGAAGAGTGCCGCCAGGTCAGACTGGTGAACGACGAGAACCGCCGAGTCACCATCACCGCCATGGTCGGCTTCGGCATGGCGGGCATCATGACCGCGCTCTTCCTGCGCTACCTCAAGACCGAGGCCGCCCGTGGCGGCTGAGCTCAACCCGCACGCGCTGCCCGAGCGGTTGAACGTGGCGCAGGTCTTCCTCCACGACAGCGCGGCCCGCTGGCCCGACCGGGTGGCGCTTCGGTTCGAAGGTCAGACGGTCTCCTACGCCGAGCTTTCCCAACGCGCCCACCGGGCTGCCAACGCCTTTCGGGCCGCGGGCCTCGAGCGCGAACAGCGCGTGCTCTTGATGCTCCCGGACGTACCCGAGTTTGCCAGCGCCTGGTTTGGCGCGGTCGAAGCCGGGGGCGTGGTCAGCGCCGTGAATCCGGAAATGAAGCCGGAAGAGGTGGAGTACTACCTCGGCTACACCCGCGCCCGGGTCGTGGTGGTGGATCTCGCCATCTGGCCCACGGTGGAGGCCCTGCTGCCGCGGTGCCCGTGGATCAAGAAGACCTTCGTCGTCGGCGCCACCGGGCACCACGCGTCGTTCGACGCCGCCCTGGCCCACGCCAGCCCGGAGCCGAACGTCGAAGACACGCACCGCGATGATCCCGCTGTGTGGCTCTACACCTCGGGATCCACCGGGTTCCCCAAGGCCGCTGTCCACAAGCAGCACGACTTCGTCTTCAACGCGCTGCTCTACGCCAGGGACGTTCTCCAGTACCGGCCTGACGACGTGTGCATCTCGGTGCCGCGCCTCGCGTTCGGCTACGCGCTGGGGACCAACCTGCTCTTCCCGCTCCTGTTCGGCGCTTCGGCGCTGCTCTTCAAAGAGAAGGGCACGCCCCAGAAGATCTTCGAGCTTCTCCGGGCCCACCGCCCCACGGTCTTCACCGCCGTCCCGACCGCGCTCAACCACATCGTCAACGCGCCCGAGGTCGCAGCCGTCGATTTCTCGTCGCTCCGGCTCACCATCTCTGCCGGCGAAGCGCTGCCGGCCGAGCTGTACCAGCGCTGGAAGCAGCGTACGGGGGTCGAGATTCTCGACGGCATCGGCTCGGCCGAGATGTTTCACATCTTCATCTCCAACCGCCTGGATGACGTGAAGCTGGGCTCGCTCGGGAAGGTGGTGCCAGGCTACCGCGCGAAGATTTGCGACGACGAGGGGCGCGAGCTGGCCCCGTTCGAAGTCGGCACGCTGTGGATCTCCGGCGACTCCATGGCGCTGGAGTACTGGCAGCAGCACGACAAGTCGAAGGCGACGTTTCGCGGCGACTGGTGCGTCTCGGCCGACAAGTTCCAGCGCGACGAAGACGGCTACTTCTATTTCTGCGGTCGCGGCGACGACATGCTCAAGGTGGGCGGGAAGTGGCTGTCGCCGGTCGAAGTGGAGAACGAGCTGCTCAAACACGCCGCGGTGAAAGAAGCGGCGGTGGTGGCCTTCAAAGACGCCGACGGCCTCGACAAGCCGAAGGCGTTCGTGGCGCTCCAGCCCACGCACACCCCGGGCCCGGAGCTGGCCGAAGAGCTGAAGGCCCACGTCCGCAAAGCGCTGGCCCCGTTCAAAGCCCCACGCGCCGTGGCCTTCGTCGACGCGCTCCCGCGGAGCGACCGCGGCAAGATTCTGAAGAACCAACTCAAAGAATGAACACGTTCCTCGCTGAAGCCCTTCCATTTCCCCGGGTGGCGGCGCTCGCGCGGGGCGGAGCGGTGGCGCTCCTCCCCGTCGGCTCGACCGAGGCGCATGGCCCGCACCTGCCGCTCTCGGTCGACGTGAAGATCGCCCAGGCCGTCTGCGAACGGGTCGCCCGCAAGCTCAACGAGGCCACCTCGGACGTGGTGGTGTTCCCGCCCCTGGCATACGCCCTCACAGAGTTCGCGCGCCCCTTCGCCGGCACCGTCTCGCTCTCCCGAGCGACGGCGCTCGCCATGACCACCGAGGTCCTGGGCGGAATCGCCGAGCACGGCTTTTCGCGCATCGGCGTCATCAACCACCACCTGGAGCCCGAGCATTTCCGCGTCATGAAAGAGGCGGGGCGAGCCGCGGCCCGGCCCTCATGCCGCGTCGTGGTGGTGGACCACCGCAAGGCCCCCACCGGCCCCAGCCTCGGTCACGAGTTCATGCATGGCGGAAGCCACGCGGGAACGTATGAGACGGCGCTCATGCTGGCGGTCGCCCCTTCCCTCGTCGACGAACGGCAGCGGCTGGCCCTCAAGCCCAACCCCGTCGACCTCCCGGCACGCATCAAGGCCGGCGCCACCAACTTTCACGAGTGCGGCGGACCGGAGGCGTATTTTGGAGACCCGGCGAACGCCACGGTCGCCGAGGGCGAACGCCTGCTGGCGTTGCTGGTTCAGCACGCGTTTTCGGAAATCGCCAACCCGGAAATCTGAGGGCGCGTTTTCTCGCCCCCTGCGCACGCTTCGGGGCACAATGCCCCCATGCGGCGACTTCCCCCCATCCTCTTGTGTCTCTCAGCCCTGCTGCTGGCCTGCCCAGGCTCGCTCGAAAACCCGGAGCGCTTTCTCGACGGTGGCGGGGGCGGTGGAGGCGGCGATGGCGGGTCGAGCTGCGGTGACGTGGAAGCCGATATCTTGAAGCCCAAGTGCGGCATCGCCGGGTGTCACGCGGCGATGACCAAACAGTCGGGACTCGATCTGGAGACGATGGGCATCGCGGCCCGCGTGGTCGGCAAGACGACAGACCCTGCCGGCCCCTGCGTGGGCCAGAGCCTGCCCACGGTGTTTGATTCCAAGATCAAGAGCACCAGCAGCTGCGGCACCACCATGCGCGCGTTCGCCACCACGTTTAACAATGCCGATCAGGCGTGCGTGCACGCCTGGCTCCGGGAGATCACGGACGGAGGCGTTCCATGAAGACGCGCCTGCCGCTGCTCTTCGCGCTCGTCGCCAGCGCCTCGTTCGCGGCCAAGACCACGGTGATGGTCGACGCGCCGCCGCGCATCAAGGGCGCCATCGACGCCCTGGTGAAGAAGAAGTACGCGCCCGTTCCCACCAAAGGCCGCCTCTCGGCTGACCCGGACAGCGAAGAGGTCGCCAAGGTCGCCCGCGTCTCCGGCAACGCCAACGCCGTGGTGCTGGCGCGCATCGTCAAGGGCCAGGTCACTGTGCGCGTCCACAGCGGGACCGATGGCTCCGTGCTCGCCATGCACTCGTTCATGGCCCCGGGGGCCAAGCCCATTCGGGCCCTGCCGGCCAAGACGGTTGAGCGAATTTCCCAGGGGCTGGCCAAAGCTGCCGCCGCCGGGAGGCAGCTGGCGCCGCCGAGCGAGAAGCCCCCCCTCGCGCCTCCCGAACCGGCCACGCCCACCCTGCGGCCTCCCGACAAGGTTCCTCCCCCACCGCCGCCCCCACCACCCGAGGACGCCCCGACGGCGAAGCCCCAGAAGTCGAATGACTCGTGGGAAAAAGAAGCAGAGCCGGCGCCGGAACCCGCGCCGGAGACGACGACCAGCAGCTCGAAGGCCCACCGCCCGTACTTTGTGAAAGCCGGCGGTTGGTTCCGAGGGTTTCACCGCCGCCTCTATTACGTCGACGACATCTTCCGCGCCTTGAACGGCTACGAGCTCAAGTTCGGGCCCTCCCTCGGGTTCGACACCGAGCTGTTCCCGGGCGCGTATTTCAGCCCCGGCATCGCGTCGGACTTCGGCGCGCAATTCCGGTTCGAGACCATGGTGGGCGTGGCGTCGGTGCTGCGAACCGCCACCACCGAAGAGCGCTTCGCCACCAGCTCGTTCCGCATGCGCATTCGCGCCCTGGGGCGGCACAGCTTCGGGCCCTTCGAGGCACGGCTCCTGGTCGGCTACGCCACCGATAGCTTCGGCATCGCCAACGTCTCCACGCCGTCAGGCATCGCGCGCCCGAGAATTCCCAACGTGGCATTCCGCAGCCTGCAGGTGGGTCTCGGCGGCTCGATTGAAGTCATCGACGCGTTCCGCATCTACGCGCACTTTGAAAACAACTTCGTGCTCGACATCGGGGAAATCGGCAAGAGCCCGTTCTTTCCCCACGCCACCTTCGGCGGCCTGGAGACGGGCGGCGGGCTTCAATACACGGTGCTGAATCACCTCGAGCTGAGAGCCGGTATCGAATACCTGCGCTTCTACGGCTCGCTCCACCCAGACCCCGCGGAGTACGCGGCCGGAATGAACCTGGTGGCAGGCGGTGCGCTCGACGACTACTTCGGGTTCATCACCTCGGCCGCCTTCGTTTGGTGACCCCCGCGCGCGCTGCTATCTAAGCGCGCATGAATTTCGCTCTCGCCCGTGCGCAAACCGTTCGGGCCTGGCTCGCCGCGCACCACGTCACGGCAAGCGACTGAGCGCTCGGGGATTTGGAAAGAACCAACCAGTGGCGGACAACGAGAGCGCCGCCGGCCGGGCCAGAAATCGCCGCGTCGAAGTGCGCCGCACGGACTGTCGCGAGGCCGCGTCAGGGCGGCCCGGGCGCTAATATTCGCGAGACATCCCAGAAGCCTGCCTTTATGAAGGAGGGATGCATGTCGAATCACTGAAAATGTTCTGCGACGTGGTCGAAGCCGCCTCATTCTCACGCGCCGCGCAGCTCAATCACGTCACCCAGTCCGCCATCAGCCAGCAGATTCGCGCGCTCGAGGAGCGCTACCAACAGCGGTTGCTCTCCCGCACCGCGCGCAGCGTCTCCCCCACGGCGGCGGGCGAGCGCCTGTTCCACGGCGCGAAAGAGATTCTGGCGCGCTTCTCAGAGCTGGAAGCCGAACTGCGAGAGCAAGCGCAGGAAGTCAGCGGCACCGCCACCGTCGCCACCATCTACTCCGTCGGCTTGCACGAGCTGAGCGCGCTCCAGAAGGCGCTCTTGAAGGCATACCCCAAGGTCAACCTGCGCCTGTCGTACCGTACCAACGAGCAGGTGTACGACGACGTGTTCCTCGGGTCCGCCGACATGGGACTGGTCGCATACCCCGCCGCGCGCTCGGGCATCGACGTGCACGACTTCCGCGAAGATCGCCTGGCCTTCGTGTGCGCCCCCAACCACGCACTGGCTGGAAAATCGAAGGTACCCCTGGCCGCCGTGGCGAAGGAGCCGCTGGTGGCCTTCACCCGCGAAGCCCCCACCCGGGGCGCCGTCGATCGCTTGTTCAAGGAGCGGGGCCTGGAGCCCAACGTGTCGGTGGAAATGGACAACGTGGAGACGATGAAGCGCGCTGTCGAGCTTGGCCTCGGCGTCTCCGTGCTCCCGCTCCCTTCCGTGCGACACGAGACGGCCGCGGGAACGCTCGTGGCGCGTCCCTTCGCGGAGGGCACTTTCGCCCGACCGATCGGGATTCTCGTTCGCAAAGGGAAGTACCTCTCGCGCGCCGCCAACGCGGTGTTGGAGACGCTCCAGGCGACCGCCAAACACGAGCTCAGCGCCGTCAGCGGAACGCGCGGCTAGCGCGAGTTCAGCCGACGCGCTCAGCGTGAGGGGGTCGAGAGGTCGACCACCTTGGTGCCGGGGGGCGCCTTCAGCTTGAACATCTCATCGCTGACGCCGGCGTCGGCCTGCAGGTTCTTGAAGGTGATGACGTTCTCGCTGCCGTCTGGGTCGATCACCGTACTCCGGGTGACCTGCCCGGTGCCGGGGTCGACCAGGAGCTTGATGCGCTGATACCGGGCGTCGGGCACTCTCGGCGTCAGGGCCAGCAGCACGGCCGTCCCCGCGTCGGTGCTCTCCTTCTGAATGGCGAACTCTTCCGCGAGCTTTCCCCGCCCCCACAGAAAGGTCACGGCCGCCGACAGCTTGTCCTGCGCCAGCGGCGACTTCGTCAGCGTCAACGCTTCGGGGTCCAACATGTAGGCCGTGTCGTTGGCGAGCACGAAGCTCCTGGGAGAAGGCGTGAGGTAGTCCCAGCGCATCTGTGCCGGCTTCTTGAACTTCACCGTGCCGGCCGACTCCTGGGTGCGGTGAAAGGTCTTGTACGTGTACGACTGCTCGAAGCTGGCGGTGAAGTCGTTGGTCGCCTCGTAGTACTTCTGCAGCTTCTCCACGACCGACTTCACCTCGGGAGCGAGCGCGGCCGCCGCCGGAGCGGAAGCGCCCTTCAGCACTGCCGGCTTGGCCGGCACCTTCTTCAGGTCGGCGCGGACCGGAGCCACCCCGTGGAGAGCCAACAGCGCGAGCGCGTACAGCTTCATGGCCACCTCTCCCTCCCTTGGACGGTCGAGCGTCGGGTTTGTTCAGGGCTCTGGAAACAGCTTGCGGTGCTGCTTGACCGACCGCTTGAGGAACGTCTCCCGGAGCGTGGCCCGCTCCACCTCGGACAGGTCGCCGCCTGGAATCCCGTGGCGCGCGCGCCACCCCATCGCCGCCGTGACCGAAGCGCTCACCGCCGCGGAGACGTTGAAGCTCTGGGTGAAGCCCCGCATCGGAATCCAGAACGTTCCGTCGCACGCGCTCAAGACTTCGTCCGACACCCCGAACCGTTCATTGCCAAAGACCAGCGCGGTGCGCGCAGAGAACTCGAGATCGAACAGGCTCTGCGCCGCGGGCCCGGCGTGAGACACCAGCACGCGGAACCCGGCCGCCTTGAGGGTCCGGGCGCACGAGGCGAAGTCGTCGTAGCGGTGAATATCGAGCCAGCGATCGCACCCCTGCGTCACACGCCGATTGGGCGAGAACGACGTTTCAGGGTTGCGCACCACGTGCACGTCCTGAACGCCCATGCCCTCGCAGGTGCGAAGAACGGCCGCCATGTTGAAGGCATCTTCCAGTCGATCGAGCACGACCGTGAAGCTGCGCGTTCGGCCGGCGACCACTTCTTCGATCCGCTGCTGGCGCGGTTCGAGCACCAGCGCCGTGAGGTCGACTTCGGCCCCCTCGTGCGGCTCGTAGTTGGGACCCCCGCCGCTCATCGCCGCGAACTCTCTCTGGCCACGCGCTTGGGCGCGGCGGGTTTTCGCCTGGGCACGCGCTTCGCTTTGAACGCCTCGAGCCGCTCCACCGGAGTCTTGGCCTTGGAAAAGAGAACCCGCGCCACGGCGTCGAGGACCTTCTCCAGCCCTTGTCCGGTGGCCCCGGACAACGGCAGCACCGGAATACCGCGCTTCTTCAGCGCCGCTTCGAACGCGGGGAGCGCGGCCTGCGCGTCGGGCAGGTCGAGCTTGTTGGCGACCACGATCTGCGGACGCTTGGACAGCTCCAGGCTGTACTTCTTCAGCTCTTTGTTGAGCACGTCGAAGTCGTGCACCGGGTCTCGGCCTTCGACGACCGCCGAGAGGTCCACCAGGTGCACCAACACCCGACAGCGCTCGACGTGGCGAAGGAACTGCAGGCCGAGACCGGCCCCCTCGCTCGCGCCTTCAATCAGCCCCGGAATGTCCGCCACCACGAACGAGCGGCGATCTTTGTACTGAACCACGCCCAGATTCGGGACGAGGGTGGTGAACGGGTAGTCCGCCACTTTCGGCCGGGCCCGCGAAATGCGCGAGACGAGCGTGCTCTTGCCGGCGTTGGGGAACCCCAGCAACCCGACATCGGCGAGGAGCTTCAACTCGAGGCGAATCATCTTCGCTTCGCCCTTGGTGCCGTCCTGCGCGAAGCGCGGCGTCTGTCGACGAGAGTTGGCGAAGTTGATGTTTCCCAACCCGCCGCGGCCACCCTTGGCCACGATGAACCGCTCGCCAGGCACGCTGAGGTCGCACAGCAATTCGTCGGTGTCGGCGTCTTTAATCAGCGTCCCCACCGGAACCTTGAGCACCAGGTCTTCCGCGCCGCGCCCGTTCATGTCGGAGCCAAGGCCGTGACCACCGCTCGCCGCGGTGTGGTGCTGTTGGTAGCGATAGTCGAGGAGCGTGGTCAGTTGTTCGTCAGCAACGAACACCACGTCGCCTCCGTTGCCGCCATCGCCGCCCGAGGGGCCGCCTTTTTCGACGTACTTCTCACGTCGGAAGGCGACGCAGCCGTCGCCGCCGTCGCCCGCTTTGATTTCAATTCGAACTTCGTCGACGAATTTCATCGCTCACCCTGGCAAGGCGAGCGGCATCGGTCGCCCGAACACTGCCGCAGCCGACCTACTTGGCCTTCGGTTCGTAGATGGACACTTTCTTCCGGTCCTTGCCGAACCGTTCAAACGTCACCACGCCGTCCTTCAGCGCGAACAGCGAGTAGTCGCGACCCAGCCCCACGTTGGTGCCCGGGTGAATCTTGGTGCCGACCTGGCGAACGATGATGCTGCCCGCGGTCACTTCCTGGCCACCGAAGGCTTTGACGCCTCGGCGTTGGGAATTCGAATCTCGGCCGTTTCGCGACGAGCCCTGCCCTTTTTTGTGCGCCATGGAATTCTCCTCGAAAGTTCCCGGTTAGCCCGAGATCGAGGTGACCTGCACCTCGGTGAACGGTTGACGGTGGCCGCGAGCGCGCGTCCAGCCTTCTTTTTCTTTGCGGAAGTGCAGCACGCGCGGCGCTTTGGTCTGACGAACGATCTTCGCCGTCACCTTCGCACCCGCCACGGTCGGCCGACCCACTTTGGGCGTCGGGCCGCCAAGCATCAGCACGTCCTCAAACTTGATCTCGCTGCCGACGGCGCCGGGAAGAAGCTCGACGCGAAACACCTCGCCCTGCGCGACTTTGTACTGCTTTCCACCGGATCGAATGACTGCGTACACGGGACACCCTCGCGGCTTAGGTGGGCTCACACAACAGCCCGATTGAAAAGGAGGGTCCGTGTACGAGACGGAGGGCCCCCCCGTCAAGTCGGCTGACTGATCAGGCGAGGCCCCTTACAGCCCTTGCCCCGAAAAGAACGCCTCCAGGCGATTTTCGAGGTCTTCCAGGGAGTCGGCGACGAAGAGGGTCCGCTGGTAGTCGGTCGGATCAAACGGCGTCTGGGCCACCCGGGCAAGGTCGAGCGGCAGCAGCTGCGCCCGGGTCTCGAACTCGCCCAACTCCCCGAAACTCGAGAGCAACCCGGCGCCAAAGGCCCTCGGTTTGCCCCCATCAATCACCAGGCCGAACTCCAGCGTGTACCAGTAGGCGCGGATCAACCCGTCCATCTGGGCGTCGGTCGCAGCATGCGCGGCGTGCCCGAACCGCTGGTTGAGCCGCGCGATGCGGGGGTCGGTCAGGGTCGTGGCATGCCCGACCAGCTCGTGCACCACGTCGGGCTCCGGCGTGTAGAGGGGCCGACTGGTGTGTCGAATGTACTGCGTGGCGAGGAACGCCCCATCGCGCAGCGTTCGCATGAACTTTGCGGGCGAGACGAGCCCCGCGACGGGGTCCAGCCGAAACCCGGTCGTGCTGCGCAGCGTGGGCGCCAGCTCCGTGAATTGCGGAATCTCGTCGCGGTGCGCATCGAGGAGCCGCATGGCCGTCAGCACCCGGCGATGCGCGCGCTCCTGAAGAAGCGGCTCGAGGTTCTGCCAGATGGTTCGCCAGACGGCGTGTTCGGCGGGGAGGTACTCAATCTGCGGCGGCGGCGCGCCTGGGACATGGGCCAGCGCCAACGCCGCGATGTGATTTCGGCGAGCCCGGTAGTTCGGGTCGCGAAACCCCGGGTGGTCCTGGTCGAGCTGAACGAGGTCGTTGCTGTCGACCTCAAAGCCCTTCACGACGGGCTCCCGCCCAACGCCCGGGTCACCAGCTCGTTGACCACCTTCGGGTTGGCCTTGCCCTTCATCGACTTCATGACTTGCCCGACGAAGAAGCCGAGCACCTGCGTCTTGCCGGCGCGATACGCGTCGACCTGCGAGGCGTTGGCCGCCATCACCGCGCGAACGGCGGCCTCGATTTCGGCCGTGTCCGAGACCTGGGCCAGCCCGCGAGCTTCGATAATCTTCGTGGGCGAGTCGCCGGTGGCGAACATGTCCGCCAGCACATCCTTCGCCGCCGTCGAGGAAATGACGTTCCCGTCGACCGCTTTCACCAGGTCACCGAACTGGGCCGCCGAGAACTTGAGCCCGGCTCCGCCGCCCTGGGCCTCATTGAGCAGTCGCAACAGCACCGAGATGATGAGCCCAGCCGCGCGCTTGGGCGTGGCGCCCGCCCCGCACGCCCCTTCGAACAGCGCCGCCAAGGCGCGATCGGCGCAGAGGATAGCCGCGTCGGCCGCCGACAGCTCAAAGGCCTCCACGAACCGTTTGGCCCTCGCGCGAGGGAGTTCAGGGAGCGCGGCGCGCAGCGCGGCGATCTTCGCCGCCGGGACCTCCAGCACCGGCAGGTCCGGGTCGGGGAAATAGCGGTAGTCCTGCGCGTCTTCCTTCGTGCGCATGGACCGCGTCTCGTCGCGGTCAGGATCGTACAGGCGCGTCTCCTGCACCACCGTCTGGCCGGCTTCCACCAGTTCCACCTGCCGTTCGAACTCGCGCTCAATCGCTTTTTCGACAAATCGGAACGAGTTGATGTTCTTCAGCTCGGTTCGGGTCCCGAACTCGGTCGCCCCCACCCGACGAATCGACACGTTCGCGTCGCAGCGAAACGAACCTTCCTCAAGGTTGCCGTCGTTCACGCCCAGAAACACCAGCACGTCGCGCAGCACCCGGAGGTACTCCGCCGCAGACGCCGCGCGCCGGAGATCCGGTTCACTGACGATTTCGACCAGCGGTGTCCCTGCTCGGTTCAGGTCGACCAGCGATGCGCCGTCGACCGCGTCGTGGGTGCTCTTGCCCGCATCCTCTTCCATATGGATGCGACGAATTCGAACCCGCTCTGGCCCGGCGGGTCCGTCGAACTCCAGGTGGCCGTGCTCGCAGAGCGGCTGCTCGTACTGTGAGATCTGATAGCCCTTCGGCAGATCTGGGTAGAAGTAGTGCTTCCGGGCCCAGACGCTGCGCTCGTTGATCTGGCAGCCGAGTGCAAGGCCGGCCGTCACCGCGAACTCCACCGCCTTGGAGTTGACCACCGGCAGGGCGCCCGGCATTCCGAGACACACCGGCGTGGTGTGGGCGTTCGGAACTCCGCCGAACGCGGTTGGAGCGGCGGCGAAGAGCTTGCTGTGGGTCAAGAGCTGGGCGTGAACCTCCAGCCCGACCACCAATTCGAATTCAGCTCGGCTCATGCGTCACACACTGTAGACGAATCTCCCCGTCGACCCGTTGCGCAAACTTCGCGCCGGTGTGAAACGTACCGCGCCGAGGGATTGCGCTACACTGGCTCGGTTGTTGCTGAATTTCGGGGAGTCACAATGAGACCGCTGTTGATCGCGCTGTTGGTGGCCACCGCCGGGTGTGTGTCGAAGCCGGCGCCTTCCATCGAGCCGCTGCAGGAGATCGAGTCGCCTCCGGGCACGCCACCGGCCGACGTGAACTCGGGACAATTCGACCACACGCTCAAAGGTCCCGGCCTGATTCAGCGTGGCCCCAATCCTCCGCTCAACTCCGAGGACGCCCCCAAAGGCCCGCCCCCTTCCTGCACCGTCACGTTGACCCCGCTCCCGGTCGGCGCCGCGACCCTCACCGACCTCGCCGAGCTCCGTGCCAACGTGACTGTCAATGGCGAGCCGAAGTCTGGGGAGTTGTCGGTGGAGTTCATCGACCCCAAGGGCTACCCATTTGAGCGACGCACCTTCGGCTGGCAGCGGAGCAGCGCGTTCGTGATGACGCACGCCGAGTCGTTGCTCATCGCGGGGACCGCCATCGCCGATGAAGCCCGGAGCGGAATCTGGACCGCGCATTGCTACGTCGACGGAAAAGAAGCCGCCAATGCGCAATTCGAGGTGCAGCCATGAAGCCCCGTGCCCTCGTCGCCGCCACAGCTCTCGTGCTCTCGACGGCCAGCGCCGCGGCCAGCATCGACGTCACCATCTCCAACACCACGACCTGGAATTGGAGCACGGGCCTGATCGCGCTCGCGCCGCTCATCGACCTCGGTCCGTCGCCCGACGCGGGCCCGAAGTTCGCGACCTACACGTTCCTGCACCCGAATTGTCAGCTGAACGACGCGTACTGCGACGGCGGCTGCAACGACACGGGCGACGCCGCGCTGCTGGCCCGGCGCTGGGGCTACACCATTGGGACTAACGCCTGGGTGGTCCCGGCGCTGACAGCGGGAACGAGCACCACTGTGACCATCAACGCCACCAACCCTCAGAAGATGTATTTCGCCGCGTACGTCCTCACGACGGCGGACGACGCCATTTATGCCTACGCGCCTGGCAATCCCCTGGACCTGGCGGTGCCGTTGTTCGACGGGAGCGGGAACCCCCTGGCGTTCGTCTCTATGGGCATCGGCGGCTACGACCCCAACTCGGTCAGCGCCACAGATGGCAACGCCGCTTCCTGCACCAATGTCTGCCCGGCGACGCCCGATGCCACGCAGATCAGCTCCGGGTTCACCACCTGCTACAACAGCCTCGGCAACGGCAACACCGGGGCGTACGAGCCAACGCCCGACCACCGCCGGTTCACGGCGACCTCCGGCACCACCCAGAACACCCTCTTCTGGACCAACAGCAACCCGCATGAAGGCACGTTGATTATTCGGCGCGCCGGCTCGCCACCCACCAGAGCACCCACCAACGGCACGACGTATACCGCCGGGAGCGCGATCGGCTCGGGAACGGTCGCCTATGTCGACGGGCCGACGGGTTCGACCGCCACCTCGTTCACCGATACGGGGCTGACGAACAACACGCGGTACTATTACCGGGTCTACAACTACTACAACAACCGGACCTACTCGGCGGGCAACGTCCCGAGCGCCGGCGGGTTGTTCTCGGAACCCACGCCCAAGACCGGCAACTTCCCGCGCTGGTGTTACAGCAC
>CAZFXD010000102.1:0-16249 GCA_964522795.1 uncultured Myxococcaceae bacterium | reverse complement strand
GCGGCGGCGCCGCAGCGACGCAGCGGCGGCCGCCAGGCCCACCCCGGCCGCGGCCGGGAAGCCACCGCCACACGATGGGGTGGCGGTTCCATTCGACCGCGCCACGATCTTCTGCACCACCACCCCCGTGGGATCGCACGAGGGCGGGGGCGCGCCCCGGGGGTAGATGTCGCACAGGCCCTGGGCGCTGCCCGGGTCGATCACCCGCTTGTCGATGTCGCCAGGGTTCGCGGTGGCCGCCATGGTGGAGAAGCCACCTTCGAGCCAGTGATCGAGGCCGATCGAATGGCCGATCTCGTGGGTCGCCGTGTTCTGCACGTCGTACACCACGCAGGTGGTCGCTTCGCCGCCTGGTCCACAGGGGGGAGAATCGACCGTGGTGAACAGAAAGGCGGGCGAGCCATCGGACTGGGGCGAGGCGTTGAACTCGATGTCAGCGTCGACGATCACCCCGGTGGAACGAGAATATGACGTGGTGGTGAGCGCGATCGTCCGGTCGCCGTGATCCCAGCAACGGTACTTGTTGGAGCAGGAGTCGCTCGCCACGCAGGGGTCGCCCGCGGGCACCACGCCACCGTCGCGGCAGTTCTTTTCGCGAAACACGAGCACGTTGGCGGTCTCGGTGCCCTGCCCCACCTGCACGCCCGCCTGGCGACCGCCGGACTTGAAGGTGAAGTCCGAGCAGGTGGCGGCGACTTTCTGCCACGAGGCGTACGCCTTATCGATGGCCGCCGCTTCGGTGTCCCCGGGGGTCCGCGCGCTCCCCGCAGCGTCGATCACGTAGCTGATGGAGCGGCGATTCCACGCCAGGCAGACCTTGGGGCTCCCCGGCACGATCGTCCGCACGTAGCCCTGCGCCCACCCGGGCGCGCTGGCGGCCACGATGGCCAGAGTGAGCAGGCGCCGAATCACGAGCGTCGGAGCCCCCTCGCCGCCAGCAGCAACCCAAGAAGAGGCGACAGCCCCGGGGCGCTGCTGCAGCCCTGCGCCTCATAGCCGGCGACCGGCGTCGCCGCGTACACCACGCACGTCTTGGCCGGCTTCCCCTTCGCGTACACGTCGCACACGAACGACTGGGTTCCTGTGTCCACCACCCGCTTGGCGGTCTCGCCCAGAGGCGCCGTGGGGTTCATGGTGGAGTTCGGCGCGCTGGTGTGATCGAGCCCCAGCATGTGCCCGATTTCGTGCGTGGCCGTGTTCTGCACGTCGAAGGCAACGCAGTTCTGCGAGAGCGTGCTCTGCGTGCACGCGGAACCGTCGTTGGCGGTGAAATAGAACGACTGGGCGTTGAACTCGACGTCACTGTCGTGAATCTGGCCAGACTCGCCGTCGTAGGACGTGGTGGTGATGGCGAGCGCGGCGGCCTGTTGATCCCAGCAGTCGTAGAGGTTGGCGCAGGTGCCCTCTTTCCAGCACCCGTCGCTCGCCCCGACCGTGGTGGAGCAGCTCTTGAGCCGAAACAGCAAGACGTTCTCGTTGGAGAGCGACGATGGAATCCACCCGATCTTCCGCGAAGAGGTCGGCGCGCCGTCGGTCAGGGTGAGCGACGAGCACCCGTCGGTCACCCGCCGCCAGCTCGCAAACGCTTTGGTGAGAGCGTCGATCTCGGTGTTCCCCGTCGTCACCGGGTTGCCCGTGGAGTTGGGGTGCCAGGTGATATTGGTGCCGGCAGGCCACCACAGGCACTGCTCGGACTGCTTCACCCGGCTGCGCACGAACGCGGAGCTCGGCTGCGCGAGCGCCAGCGCCACCAGAAGCGAAATCATCTGGTGCCTTTACCGGGCGCGGTCGGCACCACCGGCACCACCGGCACCGCCGGCGGTTTGGCGGCCGGCGTGAGCGCGCTGGCTACGCGGGCCTTGAACACGTCGAGCGGCAGGGGGCCCTGCCTGGCGGTCACCGCGGTGTGAGTCACCTTGTCTACCAGGAGCGCCTCACCGTCGCCCACGGGCACCACGAACACCGAAGTCCCGTCTGAACTCTTCTCGAGGTTGAACTTTCCCTGCGCCATGCCCACGAGGCGAAATCGGTCGCCGCGCTTCTCCAGAAACACCAGCACCTCTTCGCCGGAGAGGAAGCGCGCCGTCCCCGCCACGCGCTGGCCGATGGTCCCGAACTCGCCCCCGAACTGCATGGCGGTGATGACCGTGCCCGGGGCCCCCTTGAGCGTCTCCCGGACCCTGATCTCGGTGTCGGTGATCACCCGCGCGCCATCGCCCGACATGCGCGTCTGGCTGCCTTTCACGGTGCCAATCACGATGGTGTCGGCGCTCTGGGCGAGCTCCTCGATCGACATCGAAATCAACGTGGTGGCCAAAGCGGGCGAGGCAATAAGCCACCCAAGTCCCAACGCGACTGCCTGACGCATGAAGCTCTCTCCCGTTGTTCGGCGTTGAACGAAGTGTACACAGTTGGTAACCCCACGGCGAACAGATGAGCCCTCCTCGCGTCCGCTTTGCTCCCTCCCCCACCGGCTACCTCCACATCGGCGGGGTGCGCACCGCACTCTTCAACTGGCTGTACGCCCGGCACCTCGGCGGCACCTTCGTGCTGCGCATTGAGGACACTGACCAGGGCCGCTCCACGCCCGAGTCGCTCAAGGCCATTCTGGACGGGCTGCGCTGGGTAGGCCTCGACTGGGACGAAGGTCCCGACAAGGGCGGAAAGTTCGGCCCCTACTTCCAGATGCAGCGCATGAAGCGCTACCACGAGGCGAGCGAGCAGCTGATCGCGGCGGGGAAGGCGTTTCGCTGCTACTGCAAGAAGGAAGAGCTCGACGTCTTGCGCAAGCAGGCCGAGAAAGAGAAGCGAACCTTCCTCTACCCGGGCACCTGCCGCAATCGCACCGACGCTCCCTCGGGCCCGCACGTGGTGCGCCTGCGAAAACCCGATGGCGAGCGCCAGGTGGGCTTCACGGACCTGGTGCTGGGCGAGATTTCCAAGCCGCTCTCCGACCTCGACGACGTGGTGCTGCTGCGCACCGACGGCATTCCGCTCTACAACTTCGGGTGTGTGCTCGACGATCACGACATGGAGATCTCAGTCGTGGGGCGCGGGCAGGAGCACGTCAACTCGACCTTTCCCCAGCTGCTGCTCTACGAGGCGTTCGGGTGGACGCCGCCGCAGTTCGCACACTTCCCGCTGATTCTCGCGTCGAGCAAAGAGAAGCTCTCGAAGCGAAAACACCCCGAAGCCGACGTGATGCTGCACAAGCAGGTCGGCATTCTCCCCGAGGCGCTTTTGAACTTCGTGGTGCGCCTCGGCTGGTCGCACGGCGACGACGAGGTGATCTCCAAACAGCAGATGATTGAGTGGTTCGACTTCTCCCACGTTGGTCGAACCTCAGGCGTGTGGAACCCCGAGAAGCTCCAGTGGCTGAACCAGCAGTACTTCAAGACCCTGCCCCCCTCGAAGGTCGCGGCCGAGCTGGCGCCCTACGTGGTGGCGGCGGGCGCGACGGAAGCGGTCGCCGACGCCAAGCTGGAGAAGATCGTCACCGTCCTGCGCGATCGCGCCAAGACGCTCACCGAGATGGCCGCCAGCGCGAAGTATTTCTACGGCCACGGCGTGACGTTGGACCCGGCTGCGGTGACGAAGCACTTCACCCCCGAAGGCAAGAAGGCGCTCGCCGCCACCTGCGCGCAGTTGGGTGCGCTCACCGCGTGGTCGGCCGCGCCGATCGACGCCGTGGTCAAGGCGGTGGCCGAGACCGAAGGCCTCGGCATGGGCAAAGTGGCGCAGCCGCTCCGCGTCGCGGTGACCGGTGGGGCCGTCAGCCCGGGCATCGGAGACACGCTGGAAATCATCGGTCGGGACGAGACGCTCTTCCGAATCAACCGCTCGCTGGGAGCCACGCCATGAAAGGTCTCTTCGCCCTGGCCCTCACGCTCAGCCTGACCGCGTTCGCCGGAGACACCGAGCTGGGCGCCGTCCTGCCCGACTCCGCCTCCAAGGTCGGGGAGTACCGCTACCGCATCAAGGGCAACATCGAAGATGCCCTCAAATTCTACAAATCGGTCTACCCGCCCAGGGAGTACCCTCGGAAGTCGATCGCCAACCAGCCCGGAGTAAAGGCGGTCCACATCGTCAACCCCAGCGGGAAGGGCGACTGGGAAGGCATCAATATCTACGAAACTTCTGAAGAAACCCGACTTTTTGTCGTTCCTTCAGATGCGAAGTTGAAGAAACGCGAGAAACTCAATAAGTCGCGCTGACCGTACTTGGGGAATCGTCCAACGGCAGGACTCCAGACTCTGACTCTGGCTATCTAGGTTCGAATCCTAGTTCCCCAGCTCCCGCAGGTTGCCGAGCGGCGCGTTGGCCGCCCCGCCCACCCCGCCCCGCCCCGCTCGCGAACTACTTCTTCGGCTTGGGCTTCGCTTTGGGGTCCACAGTCGGGTTCACCGCGGCCCGGCGATTCTTCGCCCAGCACGCTTCGTCTTGCTCGGTGCACACCGGCTTGTTCTCGCCGTAGCTGACCGTCTTCACCTGCGAGTCGGAGACGCCGAGGGCGATCAGGTACTTCTCCACCGCCGAGGCGCGCTTCGAGCCCAGCTGCATGTTGTACTCCTCGGTGCCGCGCTCGTCGGCGTTCCCCTCGATCATCAGGTGCAACGACTGCGAGGCGCGCAGGCAGCGGGCCATGCGCTCGAGATCAGTCTTGGCCGCCGCGTCGAAGTCGGTGGCGTTGAACCCGAACTGAACCCGGAACATCTGGCATTCGGCCAACCCGAGCGAGATGTCCACGCAGGTGTTGCGAATGCAGAGCTGGCCGTCGGCGCACTCCCGGTCCGCGGTGCACGTCTGAGGCCCCGCTGGAGCGGGCGCGGCCACGGTCGCCGGCGGCGCTTCAGCGACCTTCGGCGCTTCGGGCTTCGCGTGCACACATCCCACCGCCAACAACACCACACTCGCTGCGACGAACAGACGGTTCATTGATTCCTCCGGGAACGTGTTGGCCAGACGACCCCTCCGATGTGGGCGACGCCCCTCGGAGTTCACCAACGCTGATTTAGCGGTCGTATTCCCCGCTGTCACCCGTTGGTTCGTGCCGGTCGGGCCACCGCTAACGCACCGCGGCTCTCTCAAACACCTTGACCTTGCCGCGCACGCCGCCAGACTTCACGCCGCTGCCGGTGAAACTGGAGCCGGGAGGGGGACTTTCACTCATGAACACGGAGACGACACAGATGCGAAACTTGTTTCTTGCGGCGGTGGTGGGTTGTGCGGGCGCAGCGTTCGCTGCCCCCACGGGTTGGGACGCGAAGGCCACGGCCTCACTCGAAGCTGAGGTGACGGGCATGATGAAGTCGATCGACGAAGGGAAGTTCGAGGCCATCACCTCGAAAGTGGCACCTGACTCGGTCACGTACGACATCGGGCCGGACAACAAGCCGACCGCCCTCGTCGGGGCCGACGCGCTCAAGGCGTATTTCGCCAGCATCGCGGAAGAGATGAAGAAGAGCCCGATGACGATGAAGAGCTCGCCCGGAAAGATGAACTGCCACGCCAATGCGCAGATGGGCTTCTGCGCGTTCGAGTTCGCCCAGGAGGTGTCGTCGAACGGCAAGTCGGTGGGCACGCAGAAGTTCCGCGGCACCCTGGTGGCCCACAAGGCCGGCAAGACCTGGGTCTGGGATCACTGGCACGGGTCGTTCGCCGAAATGCCGGCGCCCCCGCCCGCGCCAGCGCCTGCTCCCGCCCCGGCGGCGGCTCCGGCCGCAGCCCCGGCCAAGAAGTAACGTCGCCGGGTCATCCCGCGTCACCACGCGGAGCGAGGGTTCGCGCCCTCCTCCGCGTTTTGTTTTTTCGGGCCTCGCGGCACGACACTGAACGTCCTTTCAGCTACAATTCTCCCCGGTGAAGCCGCGCCCCATCGAAAACCCGAAGAACCCCTGGGCGTCGAATTCGCTCGAGTACCTCGAAGACGTTCCGGTCGCCCGCCCCCAGTTCCTTGAGGACGGCTCGAAGAGCATCATCTCGAAGAACGACAGCCCCGATCTGTCGTTCGAGTTCAGCGTGAACCCGTATCGCGGCTGCGGCCACGCCTGCGCGTACTGCTACGCGCGCCCGACGCACGAGTACCTGGGCTTCGGTGCGGGTTCGGACTTCGACACCAAGATTGTCACCAAAACGCGGGCGCCGGAGTTGCTGCGTCAGGAGTTCAATCGCAAGTCGTGGCGGGGGGACCTCGTGATGTTCTCGGGCGTCACCGATTGCTACCAGCCGGCCGAAGCCTCGCTGCGACTGACACGGCAGTGCCTCGAGGTCTGCGCGGAGTTCAGAAACCCGGTCGCGCTGATCACCAAGTCGCCGCTCGTGGAGCGCGACCTCGACGTGTTGCTCCGGCTCCACCGGGACGCCGCCGTGAGCGTGGCGATCAGCGTGCCCATCTGGGACGAGAAACTCGCGCGAGCGATCGAACCCGGCGTCGCCACCCCGCGGCGGCGCCTGGAGACGATTCGACGGCTCTCCGATGCCGGGCTGCGCGTGGCGGTGATGGTGGCGCCCATCATTCCCGCGGTGTCCGACGAGGGCCTGGCCACGGTGCTCGAAGAAGCGCGCGCCGCTGGGGCCGTTGCCGCCGGCTACGTGCTCCTTCGGCTCCCGGGCTCACTTCAGGAGGTCTTCGAGCGGCGGATTCGAGAGGCGCTCCCGCAACGCGACGAGAAGATCCTCCACCGCATCCGGCAGACGCGCGGGGGCGCCTTGTACCAATCGAGGTTTGGGGTTCGCGGTCGAGGCGAAGGCGCGTACGCAGACGCCATCGCCTCGGTGTTCAAGACCACCGCCGCCCGCCTGGGGCTCGTGACGGGCGAGCCGCCAGCCGCGCCGAAGACCTTCGTGCGCCCCGAGCCGGTCCAGCCCCAGCTGACGCTGTTCTAGTCGGCTACCAGACTTCGCAGCGGTCGGCGGCCGGCCGCACCATCTTCGCCGTCTCCTTGCAGGAGAACGCCTCGGCGAAGGACTTCAGGTTCCCGAGCGGGCCAATGACGCGAAGAAACGGCGGCGAGTGCGGATCAGTGGCGGCGCGCATGCGTGCCTGCTCCGGGCGAACCTTGGTGCACCACGACTGAGCGAAGCCGAGGAAGAACTGCTGCTCCGGCGTGAAGCGCGAGCCGGTCCTGGCCTCGGGGTGCTGTGCCAGCCAGGCCTTCATGGCCGCGAACGACAGCTTGAGCCCGCCGAGGTCGGCCACGTTTTCGCCCAGGGTGAGGTCGCCCTTCACGTGGATATCGTCAATGGCGATGTAGTCGTCGAACTGCTTCTTCACGCAGGCCGCCCGCTTCTCGAAGTCCTTCCCCGACGCTTCGCTCCACCAGTCCTTCAGGTTGCCGTCGAGATCGAACTTGCGACCTTCGTCGTCGAAGCCGTGCGTAATTTCGTGCCCCACCACCATGCCCATGGCGCCGAAGTTCACCGGCTCGGCCGCCTCGCGGTTGAAGAACGGCGGCTGGAGAATGCCGGCGGGGAAGACGATCTCATTCTTCTGACCGTCGTTGTACGCGTTCACCGTCGGCGGCGTCATCTGCCACTCCGTGCGGTCGACCGGCTTGCCCACCTTCTTGATCTCCCGCTCGGTGGCGTAGCGACCGGCCTCCAGCTTGTTCTTGAAGAAGGAGTCTTTGGTCGTGACCAGCGACGTGTAGTCGCGCCAGACGTCGGGGTAGCCGATCTTGTTGTTGCCGACCATCTTGCGGGCCTTGAGGCGCGCCGCGTCTTTGGTGGGGGCGTCCATCCAGGCCAGGGTTTCCAGGTTGGCCTCGAACGACGCGAGCACCCTGTCCACCATGTCTTTCGTGCGCTTCTTGCCGTCTTCGCCGAATGCGCGGCGCACGAACTCCTGGCCCAACGCTTCGCCCAGGCCTCGGTTGGTGTACTCCACGCACTTCTTCCAGCGGGGGAGATCTTCCTTGGCGCCGGTGAAGGCCGCCGAAGCGAACGCGAACGCGCGCTCCTGAACTTTCCTGGGCAGCGCCTGCACCGCCGAACGCATCAGCACCCATTCCAGGTACTTCGCCAACACGGGCGCCTTCGTCTCTTTGAGCACCTTCGCCACTTCCTTGAAGTACTCGACGCTGTTCACCGAGATGGCGTTCACACTCCCGGCCCCAGCGGCGTCGAGGTACGCGTCCCAGTCGAAGCTGCCGGCGTCCTTCTTCAAGCCCGCACGCTCCACCCGGTGGTACACATTCACCGGGTCGCGCCGCTCCACCTTGGTCTGCTGCGCTTTGGCGAGCCGCGTCTCCAGCGCGATGACCGCCTGCGAGTCTTTCACCGCATCGGCCTCTTTCGCCCCCGCCAGCACCATCATGTCCTTCACGTAGGCGGCGTAGAGCTCACGCACGTGTTTCATCTTCTCGTCGTCCTTCGTGTAGTAGTCGCGGTCGGGCAGCCCGAGGCCCGCCTGGTCCAGAGCGCCGATCATCTCGTTCGAGTTCTTGAAGTCCTGCGTCGACCCGATGTCGAAGATGGGCGCGAGGCCCGCCTTGTGGAACCGACCGATGGTCCGGGCGACGTCCTTCGGCGTCTTCAGCTGCACGTTGGCCGTCAGCCACGCACGAAGGTCCTTCAGGCCGCCTTCGAACACGGCCTCGTTCATGCAGCTTCCGTAGAAGTCGGCCAGCTTGTCTTTGAACGCGGCGCCGTCAGGGAGCTTTCCCGCCTGCGCCTCTTCCAGAATGGTGCGCATCAACGCCTCGTTGCGATCGTTGATGGCCATGAACCCGCGCGAATAGAGCGCCTTGTCCGCGGGAATTTCGTTCGACGCCAGCCAGCCCCCGCAGGCGTACTGGAAGAAGTCGGTGCACGGGTCGGCTTTGACGTCCAGGCTCTGCTCGTCGAGCCCGGGCGTCACCGGCGCAGCCGCGGTCGCGGCCGCCGGGGGCGCGCCGTCGGTGGTGGCGACCGGTTGGGGGGTCGCGCAGGCAGCAAAGGTCAGCAGCAGCAGGGCGTAGCGCATGTGGTCTCCTGAGATTGAAAGGCGGCGCACCATACCCGCCCGATTGCGTTTTCGCGCGATAGAGTGAAGCCCGTGAGCGCCGATCGTTTGGACCGGAAGACCAAGACCAGCGCCGTCTCTCATCGCGTCCCGACGCTGACCCACGGTCGGCTCCGCGTGCTCGACGGTCCGCGGGCGGGGACGACCGTTGAGCTGGGTGACCCCCCGCTCTTGATTGGCGCGGCCGAGAACGCGGGGCTCCGACTGGAGGACCCCAAGGTTTCGCGCGCCCACTGCGAGGTGTCAGTGGCGCGGGTCGGGTTTCGCGTGCGCGACGGGGGGAGCCGCAACGGCACCTTCTTCGAGGGCTCTCGCGTGCAGGATGCGATCGTGCCGGTGGGCGCCATCATCCGCGTGGGAGCGACGCACCTGGTGATGACGTCAGGAGAACAGTCGGAATCAAGCGCCACCCTCCCCGGCCTCTGGGGACAGAGCCGCGAGATTCGCCGGGTCACCGCGGCCATCGAGCGCGCCGCGAAGTCCGACGCCACCGTCCTGCTCGAGGGGGAGACCGGCACCGGCAAGGAGCTGGCGGCGCGCGCGCTCCATCAACTCGCGGGCGGCGCCGAACGCCCGTTCGTCGTCTTCGACTGCGGCGCGGTCAACCCCAGCCTCATTCACTCTGCGCTCTTCGGGCACGACGAGGGGGCGTTTACCGGCGCCATCGGCGCGCGTGCAGGGGCGATTGAATTGGCCCGCGACGGCACGCTCTTCATCGACGAGGTCGACGCGCTCCCGATGGAGCTGCAGCCGATTCTGCTGCGTTTTCTGGACCGCGGTGAGGTGCAGCCGCTGGGGCGCGGGCACCCGGTCCAGGTGTCGACCCGCGTGGTGGTGGGGACACGCGAAGACCTCGCGCAGCGCGTGGTGGCAAAGAAGTTCCGCGAAGACCTGTTCTACCGGTTGAACGTGATCTCCATCTCGCTCCCACCGCTCCGGGAGCGCCTGGAAGACCTCCCCGTGCTCGTCACCGGGCTGATGAAGCGGCTGGGCGTGGGCTCGGTCGGCCCGGTGGACGGCCCCAACCTGGAGCGCCTCCGGGCGCACGGCTGGCCGGGCAACGTTCGCGAGCTGGAGAACACCCTCGCCCGCGCCTTGACCCTGGGTGGCGGGCCGCGCCCATTTCGCGAACTGACCCTCGAGCTGAGCGCGAGAGCAAAGGCGAAGGGACCGCCGGGGGACTCGTTTCAAGAACGCAAAGCGCACGTGGTCGAGACGTTCGAGCGCGAGTTCCTCGCCGAGCTGCTGGCCCGATCAGAGGGGCAGATCAAGGTGGCCTCCCGCATCTCCGGCATCGAGCGCACGCAGCTCAAGCGTCTGCTGCGAAAGCGCGGGCTGCTCTAGCGAACCTGGGGGCGCGTCAATCGCGGCGGGCAGTCTGCGCCGGCGTCGGACATCGATCGGCGATGGGTGGGTACTCTCGCCACCACCGGGCGGTCTTCAGCCCGGGTGCTGGCTCCATCGGCTCGCCCAGCATCGGGGTGATCACCTCGGCGCCCACCGGCTCGGCCAGTTTGACCAGCGTGTCGGGAGGTTCGTTCCAGGCGTGGAGCCCCAGCTCGAACGTGCTCCAGTGAATCGGGAGCAGCTGTCGAGCGCCGAGATCGACGAACGCCTTGAGCGCCCCGTGCGGCCCGAGGTGAATCGAACCCCACGCCGGGTGCCACTGCCCCACCTCGAGCATGGCCACGTCGAACGGCCCCAGCTTGTCTCCGATGGCCTTGAAGTGCGGTCCCAGGCCGGTATCGCCGCTGAAGTACACGCGGTGATGCGGCCCCACGATCGCCCAGGACGTCCAGAGCGTCTTGTTACGGGCCGCCGTGCGACCGGAGAAGTGCCGCGCCGGCGTGGAAACCACGGTGACGCTGTCGCCCAGCGAATCTTCCTGCCACCAGGTGTGCTCGACGATCTTCTTCGGGTCCACGCCCCACAGTTCGAGGTGCGCGCCCACGCCCAGCGCGACATGAAACGTCACCCCGCGCAGCGCGAGGGCCTTGACCGTCTCCATGTCGAGGTGATCGTAGTGATCGTGCGAGATGACCACCGCGTCGATCGCGGGCAGGTCCGCGAGCGCGAGCGGCGGCGGGTGAAAGCGCTTGGGCCCCACGATGGTGGACGGAGAGGCACGCTCGCTCCACATCGGGTCGGTGAGGATTCGCTTTCCATCCAGTTCGATGAGCGAGCTCGAGTGTCCGAACCAGGTGATGCGCAGCCCGGAACTCGGCGGTGATTTGTACGTGGCGGCTGACGGCCGCGCGGCCAGCTCGCACGTCGGGGTCCGAAACGCGTTCCCGCCCACGAAGAACTCCAGCGAAGCCTTCCAGGCCCCGTCCGAGCCCATGACCTCGGTGGCCACCTCATTGTCGAAGTGATCACGCGCCCACTGCGGTGACGCCCGCATTCGGTCCAGGCGCGCGCCGGTCGCGCTGGCGCCGAACGAGGCACAGCCCGAGGTGGTGAAGAATGTCAGCACGCCGGTCACCAGCGCCATCACCCCGAGGGAGGTGGCCGCGCGACGGCGCCACCGGCGAGGGGGTTTGGGCGCCGGAGCCACCGGAGCCACGGAGGGGTCAGTCATGGGGCGGGGAGGCGTAGCACGCCAATTTCGGGGGGTGCGGCCCCTTTCGCGCTCGCGTTCGCCACCACGACAGCGATCACCACTCCAGCGACCACCGCGACCCCCGCGCCGCCGACCAGCCACGGCCACACGGGGGACGAGCTCGTCTCGACCGCGGGAGGCCCCTGCGCCCCGTCGCCGGGCTGGAGGTTCTTCGCCACCGGGGCATCCGCCGGCAGAGGTGCGGCGCGCGACTCCTCCAGCCGCAGCTCCGCCAGGGTGCGCTCAGCAGCCGGCCGCAGCGCGTGTTGCGGGGCGAGCGAGATGAACTTCTCCAGCGACGCAATCGCCGCGCGCCGCCGGCCGAGCCCGCGCTGGCACTGGGCGATGTTGAGCACCAACTCCGGCGCAGGCTGTTTCTGATACGCGCTCTCGAATTGGGTGAGGGCCTCTTCGAGGCGCCCCGCATCGAACGCCGCCTTGGCCTTCCGGTAGATGGCTTCAGCCGTGGGCGCGGTCTCCGCGGCGGCCGACCACGCGCCCAGCGCGAGCCAGAGCACGAGCGCCTTCATGGCTCTCTCCGAATGCAGATGGCGTCCACTTCGAAGCACGCGCCAGCGGTGGTCGATTCGGACTGGAGCTCAAGCGTCATTGAGCTGGTGTCGGCGTTCGGAATGAACCTCGTTCGAACCAACTGCCACCCGCTCCCCACGCTCACCGCCTGATCAGTCCCTTCCTGGTTGCACGCGGCATCAGAGCTGGAGCACCCGGGCGTCATCGCGGCGTCCTTCCACAGAATGGGGAAGAGCGACTGCGCTGCCCCGGTCGAACGCATCAGGGCCTCGAAGCGCACCGCCCCGCCCGCCTTGAATGTGCCGGGGACGAGGCCGCTCACGTTGTAGTCGGCACCGCCGCCGTTTCTGCACACCCGCAACAGTCCGTTCGACCCGTCGGCGCCCGGGGTTCTCCGCTCGAAGGTGGCGCTGCTGGCCGTCCAGGCGCCCGCCGAATCTTCGAACCCGCCGGGGCCGAACAACCCCTCGACGCAACCGCACGCGTCACCACCGCCATCGCGATCGCCGTTGGCCTGCGTGGGGTTGGGCACGTACCGGCAGTTGTCCCACGCGTTGGGAATGCGATCTCCGTCCGCATCGGCCGGAGGCGTGTCGAGAACGACCGGAGTCGTCCCCTGCTGACCGTCGCCCAAGCGAAGCGTGGCCGCGCCGAAGGCAACGGGGACACCGGCGCGCAGCCCCCACGCCAACACGGTGATGTCGCCGGAGCGCATCGGCGCCTCGACCCGAACTCTCCCGGGCAGCGTCGGAGTGCCTCCGTCGAGGACGTCCGCATCCACCACGATGGCTCCCGCCGGTCCGAGCGCGGTGACGCGCAGCGCGTCAACTCCCGACACGCGGCTGGAGACCTCGAGAAACAGCCCGGCGGTGGTGGACGAGCCGCCACACCCGAGGGCAACAACCACCAAGGAGAGAACGAAGGGTCTGGGCATCAATGCGGTTTGAACGGATCCGCAATGTACCCCGGAGCGAGCCGCTCTGGCGTCCCGTTGTTGGCCGGGACGGCCGACTTCGCGGGCAATCTCGGATCGACGCGCGACACCGTCTTCTTCGTCGGCGGCCGCTGCGGGCGTCGTGCAGGCGACGGCGATGCGTCGGCCCCGGGCGTGGGGCGCACGACCTCGGGAGCTGGCGCCGGCGTCGCCTCGACCATGCGCGCGCGCACCTCCACGACGTAGGTCGGCGGCGAAGGCTGCAGCGTGCTCGCCGGCGGGGCTGGGCCGCTCAACACCGCCACCACGCCGGCCCCCACTCCGGCGGCCGCAACCGCCACCCAGGTATTGAGGCGCCGCCGTCGGTCCTGCCGCGCGTGCGGGCCCTCATGCGGGCTCGACGCCGTCGCTGTCGGGTCCGGCTCGGTGCGTCGCCCAGTCGATTCGCTACGGGTCGGGGCCTGCCCCTCGCGATCGGCGGCGTCGACGCTCACCGGAGCGCCCCGCTCTGCCAACAGGCGCGCCAGATCGGAAGGGCCGAAGCCCTCTCGCGGAATTCTGGCCAGGAGGTCGGCCAATTCGCGGGTGTCCGATGGCCGTCGGTCTCGATCTCTGGCCATGGCACGATCGATGGCGGCGGTCAGCGCCGGCGGAGCGTCGGGGAGCAGCGCGGTCAGGGGTTGCTCGGGCCCTCGCAGAATCATGTTGATGGTGCCGAGGTCATTCGCCCCGCGAAACAGCCTCACTCCGGAGCCGGCCTCGTACAGCGACACGCCCAGGGAATAGGTGTCGATTCGAGCGTCGAGCGGCAGGCCGCCCAACGATTCGGGAGCCAGGTAGGAGATCTTCCCGCCCCGGGTTCCCGTCGTGCTCTCGGAGCCCTGCGCGCGCGCCAACCCGAAATCGAGCAGCTTCACCGCACCGTCGGCGCACAGCATGATGTTCGACGGCGTGAGATCGCCGTGAATCAGGCCCGCGGGAATCTCGGAGGTCCGCAGGGAGTGCACGGCGGCGAGGGCATCGAACGCTTCGGCGGCCACGTAGGCGAGCGCCGGCCAGGGCAGTTTCCGCTCCGTCGTGTACACGGCCAGGTCCACGCCGTGGAGCAACTCCATCGCCAGCACGATCTGACCGTCGACGGACTCCAGCTCCATGACCTGCACCACGCCGCGGTGACGAAAGGCCGCCATGGCCTTCGCCTCGCGGAGGAACATTTTGAGGAGCTTCGGGTCGCTCCCGGAGCCGCTGCGCATCACCTTCAGCGCGCAGGCGCGGCGAAAACCCTCCGCGCCCGGCAACTCGGCGCGATACACGTCGCCCATGCCCCCGCCTCCCAGGCGCTCGAGCACGGTGTAGCGACCGAGCTGAAATGGGAAGCGGGTCATGCCCCGCCAGTCTACCGTAGGACGGCGGAACTACTTGCCCAGCATGCCGTCCTTCAGCCCGCTGTCGACCGGGTTCTGACCGAGCCAGACCGAGAAGAGCGCATCGGCGAAGTCTTTGCCCTCGGCCGTGAACGTCTCCTTGTTCGGGCCGTTCACCGTGGTGCCCTTGCCCGGCACGTACGCCAGCGACAGCACCTGGCCTTCCTTCAGGTCGGGAATGACCGCCACGAACTTCTCCAGGCGCTCCTGCAACTTCGGCATCGCGTCTTTGGAGTTCTTCTCGAAGCCGGTCTTGATCGCTTCGACGATCTTGCCCTTCTCGAGGTCGCGCAGCATGTGCATGTCGACCCGCCGCGTCTGATCGGCCGCCAGAATCTTGGCCGGATCATTGCTGGTCGACTCGAGGTACAGCCCGGCCACGTAGACCTTGAAGACGATCTTCACCCGAACGCCCATGCCGTTCAGCTTCAGGTCCTTCCCTTCCACCGAGAGCGTGTCCGGCATCTTCACGCCCACAACTTCCTTGGCCATCGCGCCCGACCCGACCACCAGCATTGCCGTCAACAAGAAGCGTTTCATTGTGCGTTCTCCTTACCCGTGAGCCTTCGAAAAACTGTCCAGAAATCCCGCCAATGTCTTCACGTCGCTGACACTCACCGCGTTGTACGTGCTGACGCGAATGCCACCCGCACTTCGGTGACCCTTCAGTCCGACCATGCCCGCCTTCTTCGCCTCGGCCACCAGCGCGTCATCCAGCGCCTCCGACGCACAGCGGAAGACGATGTTCATCACACTCCGGCTCTTCACCTCGACGGGCGAGACGTAGAAATCCTTCAATCGGTCGAGGGCGCCATAGAGAATCGAGGCCTTCTCGCGGTTCCGCTTCTCGATTTCGCTAAGGCCACCGATGCCCTCGAGCCAGCGGAGCACGTTGCGAATCAGGTAGATCGAGAAGGTGGGCGGCGTGTTGTAGAGCGAGTCGTTGTCCAGGTGCGTCGAGTACCGGAAGATCTTCGGAATATCCGTGCGCCCGGTCTTGACGAAGGCGGTGTCGGCTACGATCGCCACGATGCCCGACGGCCCGATGTTCTTCTGAGCGCCGGCATAGACCATGGCGAACTTCGACACGTCGAACGGCTTCCACAAGAAGTCCGAGCTCATGTCGCAGATATGCGGCACGGCGCCCGTGTCGAGCGGCGGGTGGAACTGGGTGCCAAAGATGGTGTTGTTCGAAGTCGTGTGGGCGTACTGGGCCGCCGGGTCGAACTTCACCTCAGCCTGAAGCGGCACGCGCACGTACCGCTTCTGCTCGTTGATGGTGGTCGCCGCGACGCGGGGCGTGCCGACGATCCGCGCCTCGTCGAGCGCCTTCTCCGCCCAGGTGCCGGTGATGACGTAGTCGGCGCTCTTGCCTGGCCGAAGAAAATTCATGGGCACGGTGGCGAACTGCATCGACGCCCCACCCTGCATGAAGAACACCTCGTGTGACGACGGCACGCCGAGCAGGTCCTTCAGGAGCGATTTGGCCTCCTGGTGCACGCGGTCGTACTCCTTGCCGCGGTGGGAGTGCTCGATGATGGACATGCCCGAGCCTTCAAAGTCCAACAGCTCGCGCTGCGCTTCTTCCAGCGCCGGGAGCGGCAGCCCCGCGGGCCCCGCGTTGAAGTTGATCACGCGCATGGGACACGTCTAGGCAGTTTTGAGCGCCGAGACCAGCCCGACCGCACGCCGCGAGCCCCGCCCTTCAGCGCCCGGGGGTGGACCCGCCCTCAGGCGTGAACAAGTGGAGGAACAACCCG
>CAZFXD010000101.1:0-16417 GCA_964522795.1 uncultured Myxococcaceae bacterium | reverse complement strand
ACCACCAGGTCGAACTTGCCCTTCACTTGATCCAGCGGCGTCGTGGAGAGCGCCACGTCGAAGATGCGATTCACCCGGGCGTTCTCGCGGGCCATCTCAATCGCCATGGGGTCGTTGTCGGTCGCCACCACGCGCGCGGCGGAGAGCTGCTTGGCCGCGAACGCCAGCACCCCGGTGCCGGTGCCGACGTCGAGCACCGATGAGCGCGGGTGCGCGCGCATGAATTCGTCGATCGCCAGCAGGCAGAGTTTGGTGGTGGGGTGATCGCCGGTGCCGAAGGCCATCTTGGGCTCAATCACCAGGTGCACCGGCAACTGCGGCGCGTCGTCGCGCGCCCAGGGCGGCCCCACCCAGATGCGGCCCACCGTCACCGGTTGAATCCGCTTCTTCCATTCTTCTGACCAGTCCCGCTTGGCGACCTTCTTGATCGCCGCCTTCCTGGCGAAGCCCTGCGCCGCCACCAGCTTGGCGGCCGCTCCGGCGTCTTTCTCCGTCTCAAAGTACGCAATCAGAATGGCGTGATCTTTCTTCGGCGCCTTCTGGCCGGGCATGGGCAGCGTCTCGGCGTCTCGAACCTCGAGCCCCAGCGCACCCGCGTCGGACAACACCGACTCGGCGGCGTCCACCAACTCGGCCTTCACTTCCAGACTGACTGAAAACGAACTCATCAACGCCCCATTCAAGAAGTTCCGCCGTCGACGGAACTTTGAGAACCAGCACTGCGCACACAACGCCCCGCCTCGCAGCGAAACCCGGCGTCGGGCAGACAGCCGTCAGCGTCGCCCGCGTCCAGACGACAGGCCTGTCCCTCTGGGTTCAACGAGAGCAGCAGCGAACACCCCAGAAAACACAACGCAACGGCGCCGAGGAGCCACTTCATCGGCCCACCTGAACCGTCACGACTTTGGAAAAATCAAACACCTTGGCAGCGGCCTCTTGCACCATCTGGACGGTGACGGCGCGAATTTCGGCAGTGTAGTCGCGCGAGCGATACGCCCCAACTCCCAGACACTCGTCAATCGCGAAGGTGGCGGCCCGGGCCCCGGTACGTTGGAGGGAGATGGCGTGCCCCCCGCACAGGTTCTCAATCGCCCGCGCCCGCTCGGCTTCGGTGATGGGCTCCTCGCACAGCCGCCGAAGCTCGCGCGTCATGCCGGCCAGCGCGGCCTCCACCTTCTCGGGGCTGGTGGCGATGTAGGCGAGCGCGTACCCGCGCTCGATGGCGTCCACCGCGCTGCAGCTGACCGAGTACGCCAGCGAGGCTTTGTCCCGGAGTTCCATGAACAGGCGGCCGCTCTGCCCCGAGAGCACGGTGGTGGCCACCTCCAGCGCGCGGCGCCAGTCGTCGCTCACCCTGGCTCCCCGGAACCCCAGCACCAGGTGCGTCTGCGCCTTCTCCCGCTTGAGGTGGAGGTGCGCGGGTTCTGTGCGAGCCGGGTCTTCCCCTACCGCCGGGAGCTTCGCCACGCCTGAGGGGCTGGCCAACCGGGCGCTGAACAGGGCCACCGCTTCATCGAGGTCAAAGTCCCCCACGCAGGAGAAGACGAGGTTCTGGGGGGCCAGGGCGCACTGGTGAAACGCGCTCAAGTCGGCCCGCGTCAGCCGCTCCACGGTCTCGCGCGTGCCCATCGGCGGCAGGCGATAGGGGTGGGCGCTCCACATCGCCCCGAAGCACGCGTCGAACGCCACGCTGGCCGAGTTGTCCTGGCGGGCCAGTTGGTCCTGCAACAGTCGCTTGCGCTCCCGCTCCACTTCTCCCTCGAGGAAGCTCGGGCGCTGCACGGCGTCGAGGAAGAGCGGCAGCGCGCGCCCCAGGTGCCTCGAGAGCACGTCCATGCGCAGCGTCATGGAGTTGCGGCCGGCCATCGACGACAGGCTGCCGGACATCTCCTCCATCACCTGGGTCACCGCTTCAGCGTCGAGCTCGCCGACCCCGCGCGTGGCGGTGCGAGACCACAGGGCCGACAGTCCGTTGTTCGCCGGGGTCTCCGCCCGAAGGCCGCCCAGCGCGACCGCGCGCATGGCCACCAGAGGAACGTGGCGCTCCTCTTTGAGGATCAAGCGGGCGCCCGACGGCAGGGTGATCAACCTCTCGGCGGCCGCGCGCCGGGCGCTGCGCTCCGGTGGAGGAGGAACGCGGCGCACGCGCGGGGTGGCGGTGGTGGGGCGCGAGCGCGCCGCCGCCAGGGCCGCCGTCACGTCCTCCGCTCCGAGCGGCATCGACCTCGGAATCAGCCCGGTCACCAGACACCGTTCGAGCGTGAGGTACTTCTTCGCCACCCGCTCCACGTCGGCACACGTCAGCTGGGCGATGGCTTCCAGGTACCGCGCCTCGAACTCCAGCCCGCCCAGCATGGCTTCGTGGTGCCCGAGTTTTCGCGCCAGGCTCTGCGCGACCTCGCGCTGGTACACCGCCTGCGCTTCGACCATGGACTTCACCACGTCGAGCTCAGCCTGCCCGATGGGGTTCGAGACCAGCCCGAAGAGCACCTCGAACGCCCCAGCCACCGCGCCGCGCAGGTCCCCCGAAGCAAGCGAGAGCGAGCAGGTGAACAGCCCTTCGTCGAGTGGCGGCGTCCACGCCGAGGCGGTCACGTCGTTCACCAGCCCCTTCTTGCGCTTCAACTCCATCGCCAGGCGCGAGGTCTCACCGAAGCCGGCGATGCTGGCCAGCACGTCCAGCGCGGGGGCGTCGGGGTGCGTGGCCCCGGGAATCTGGAGCGCGATGTGCACGTTGGCCTCGGCCACGTCGGCGTGTTCGAGCACGGTGCGCTGCTGGGCCCAGCGGGCGACCGGGGGGCGGGGCGGCCGCACCACGCCGGTGGGCACGGCGTCCTTGAAGAGCCGGTCGACCCAGTCGCGGACCTGGGCTTCGGTGGCATCGCCGGCCACCGCGACCACCATGTTGTCGGGGGCGTAGTGCCGGCGGAAGAAGGCCATGACCCCCGCGCGGGTGTGCGCACGGACGCTGGCTTCGTCGCCAATCACCGGGCGCCCGAAGGGGTGCGTGGGAAAGGCGTTCTCGAACAGCAGTCTCGAGGCGCGCCGCGACGGCATGTCGAGGCTGCGCTTGATCTCCTCGCACACCACTTCAATCTCACGCTGCAGCTCGTCAGGGTCGAAGGTGGCGTTTCTCACCGCGTCGGCCAGCACCTCGATGGCGTCGAAGGCAAACTCGCTGCTGGAGACGGTGTGGTAGACGGTCTGATCAAACGACGTCCAGGCGTTGATCTCCCCGCCCCGCGACTCGACCGCCCGCGCCACCTCGCCCGGCCCCCGGCGCGTGGTGCCCTTGAAGAGCATGTGTTCATGAAGGTGCGCCAATCCCACCTCGGAGGGGGTCTCCTCGGCGCTCCCGGTTTTGACCCAGACCTGAAAAGCAACCACGTTGGCCGCGTGGACGGGCTCGTGCACCACGGTCAGCCCATTCTCGAGACGAAAACGCACCACCATATGTGGACGCTCGCACCCTCGTGGGCGAAACGCTAGGCTTTCACTTTTAACGCCTGTTGAGTGCCTCCCTTCCCAATGGATCGCGAGCGAGACGAACGACCCAGTGCCCCGCCGCCGCTGCCGAAGCGGAAGAGCGAATCCATGGAGAAGGCTCCGGGCCCGGGTCTGCCCAAAATCACGGCGATGATCTCCAACCCCCTGGTGCGCCCGTCGTCGCCGGTGGCGCTGCCGCCCGAGGTCGTTCGACCGCCGCCGGGCGACCCCTTTCAGGAGGCGCCCGAGCCCCGACTCCCCGCCGGGGACCCCGAGCTGAAGCTCCAGTTGTTTCGCACCATCGTCCGCCAGAAAGACGAAGCGCTCACCCGCGGTCGGTCGCTCTACCAGGCGGTTGATCAAGAGGCGCAGTCGCTCCGCGCCATCGTCCAGAGCCTGAAAGATCAGCTCGACGCCGCCACGGCCAAAGCGGTCTCGGTCCCGGACCTGGAAGCCAAGGTCCTCGCCCTCAAGGAGATGCTGGAGAAGGACACGGTTCGCGCCGAGAGCATCGAGAAGCAGCTGGAGGAGCTGCGCATCAAAGACGCCACCGCGGCGATTGATCACGCCAACCTGACCCAGACCATCAACGAGCAGGGAGCCGAGCTCGACGGGGCCAAGGCGCGGGTCGAGTCGCTGCAGAAGAAGCTCGAGTCGCGCTCCAAGAAGGTTGAAAACCTCGAGCGAGAGGTCGCGCGCCTGACCGTGCTGGTGGGCGACGAAGAGCGGGCCAAGGCCGAGCTGCACACGCGCGTGGCGGACCTGGAGACGAGAGCCGCCGACGCGGAAGGGGCCCTCGTTCACTCCGAGGAAGAGGTCGCGGGGTTGAAGACACAGCTGACCGCCGCGGGCGAGGAGAAGCTCGCGCTGGAGGCCGAGGTCAACGCACTCCGCGCCGCCGTGGCCCAGCACGAGCAGACGGCGGGCGAAGCCACCAGCGTCAGCCACGAACTGCGGGCGCGCAACGTCGAGCTGGAGCACGCCAAGATCGCCGCGGAGACCGCGCTCGATGGGCTGCTCAAGGAGCAAGCGTCACTGGAGGCCAGGCTCGCCACCGCCGAGCGCTCGGCCGGGCGGGCCGCCGACGACGTGCGGGCTCAGAAGCAGCTCACCACCGAGAAGATCGCCGCGCTCGAAGCCGCCCTGGCGGCCGCCAACGCCCTGGCCGAAGAGAAGAGCGACACCTGCGCCACACTCGAAGAGACCGTGGCGCAGCTCTCGTCGCGCGTGGAGACCGCCGAGGAGACAGCGCAGAAGGCCAGCGGCGACCTCGAAACCGCCGAAGCGCGGGCGCAGGCGCTCGAGCTGGAGATTGATGGCCTCAAGGCGCAGCAGTCGCAGCTGGCCTCAGAGCTGGCCGCCGCGGGCGCCCAGGCCGACTCGCTCAAGTCGTCGAGCTCGGGCGTGCAGACGCAACTCGCCACGCTCCGCGGCGACCTGGACAAGGCGAAGAAGGCCCTGGAGCAGGTGCAGCGCGAGAAGAAGAAGTTGTCCGAGGCCCTGGCGCACTCCGAGGCGGAGCTGGCCAGAAAATCGCAGGGCGACCCGTCCAACACGCTGGGCATGGAGGACACGAACACCGACGTGGCGTCGGTCCCCGCCGCGGTGGAGCTGGAGTCTTTGCGTGAAGAGGCGGCCACCCTGAAGAAGAAGCTGAAGAACGCGGAGGCGATGGCCGAGGCCTTCTCGGCCATGAAAGCCAAAGTGGCCAGGCTCGAAGCGCAGCTCAAGATTCCGGCGAAGAAGTGATCACAGGCGGCGAGCTCGACCCGCTCACCGGCGTGAGGGCGGCCCGCTTCGCCATCTACGTCCACTTTCCCTGGTGTCTGTCCAAGTGCCCCTACTGCGACTTCGCCTCGGTGGTCTCACCGCAGATTCCCCAGGCGAGCTACGCCGACGCCATCGTGACAGAGCTGCGCCAGCGCGCCGAAGGGCACCGCGGTCGCGTGGTGCACAGCGTGTACTTCGGGGGAGGCACCCCGTCGCTCTGGGGCCCCGAGCACGTCGGTCGCGTGTTGAAGGAGCTGGCCTCGCTCTTCACGCTCGACGCGCAGGCCGAGCTCACCCTGGAAGCCAACCCCGGGGCGGCCGACGTGGAGCGCTTCTCGAAGTTTCGCGCGCTCGGCATCAACCGCTTGTCCATCGGCGTGCAGTCTTTCAACCCCCGGACCCTGGCGGCGCTCGGTCGGGCCCACTCCCCCGACGACGCGCGGGCCGCGTTCCGGGGTGCCCGCGAGGCCGGGTTCGACAACGTCTCGCTCGACTTCATCTACGGCGTGCACGGCCAGACCGCCGAGGAAGCCGCGCAGGACGCCCGCGAAGCCGCCGCGCTGGGGCCTGATCACCTCTCGGCCTACGCGCTCACGCTCTCCAAAGAGGCCCTGGCCGAAGAGGTTCCCCTGGCGCGCCAGCTGGCCCGAGGCGAGCTGGCCCTGCCGCCAGACGAGGAGGTGACGCGCGCCCAGCGGCTGGTGGCGGAGGCCTATGAACGCGCCGGGCTCCAGCGGTACGAGGTGTCCAACTACGCGAGGTCCGGGCGGGAGTCGCTCCACAACCTCGCCTACTGGACCGGAGGCGAATGGTTGGCGGTCGGCGTGGGCGCCACCGGCTCGCTGCGGCACGCCGCGCACGAGGGCCTTCGCTACCAGAACCAGCGAAGCCCCGAGAAGTACCTCCGGGCTGTGGCCGCGCAACAGTGGCCCGAAGCCGGGCGCGAGGACCTCGACGCCACCACGTTGTTTCGCGAGCGGGTCGCGATGGGCCTGCGGCTGGTGGGCGGAATCGACCTTTTGGCCTGCGCCACCGCGTTCGGACAGGAGTCCAGCTCGAGAGCAGACCAGGTGCGCTTTCTCGAGAAGCACGGGTTGCTCACCTCGCGCGACGGCCGCTGGGCCCTCACGCCGCGGGGGTTTGACCTGCACAGCGAGGTGGCGTTGAGGCTGATGTAGCCAGCGGCCGGGCTCGCCCGTTTCGCGCTGCGTACAAATCAAAGGCGGGATGAGTTCGAGCCGCCGGGCGGGTGCGCTAAACAGAGGGCGTGTCCGGGTACCTGAAGTTTCTGATTCTCTGGTCCATCACCGGCAGCCCGATATCGGCCGCGGTGATTCTCATCGTCGGCACGTTCGTCCTTGATCATTTCACGCTCGGAATTCTGCCCAGCCCCTACCGGCTGGTGATGCGGTGGCTGCGCCAGCGACGCCTCGAGACCGACCTGCTCAACAACCCGTCGGACCGGCGCGCGCGTCGCGAGCTGGGTGAGATTCAAGTCGCCCGCGGAAGATACGCGGAGGCCGTGGGGACCCTTCGCCCGGTGTTGGAGGCCGGCGACGACGAACCGGGCACCGTCTTCGCCATGGGGCTGGCGTGCCTCAAGGGCGGGCACGAGGCGCAGGGCGAGAAGCTGCTTGGGCACGTGGAAGAAGTCAGCCCGGGTTTTCGCCTGGGCGAGGTGCACCTGGAGCTGGGCCGAGCCGCCCTCAGACGCGGAGACTTCGCCAGCGCCAGAACGTCGCTCGAGACGTTCGTCTCCATGCGCAAGGGCACCATCGAAGGTCGGGTGCTGCTGGCCCGGGCCATCAACGGGCTCGGTGACGACGGCGCGGCGGCCTTGATGCGAGACGCCGCGTGGAACGAATACGTCACCGCCCCGGGGTTTCAGCGGCGGCGTGAGCGCGCGTGGGCCTGGCGCGTTCAGCCCTGGCGCCCGGTCTTGTACGCGGCGCTGCTGCTGGCAGCGCTGGCCAGCGTGGGGGTGATCATCTCCCGAACTCGCCTGCCCAACATGCCGACGGACGAGAGCGAGCTGGGGCCCTGATGGTCGAGTGGTTCGACGCACTGGTGCGAGAGGTGGGCGACTGGGGCTACCTGTTGCTCGGGCTGGCTTCGCTAATTGAATTTCTGGCGCCGCCGTTTCCGGGCGACACCATCATTCTGCTGGGAGGCGCCTGGGCCGCCCGCGGCCAACGCTCGGTGGCGCTCGTGCTGCTGGCCACCACGGTGGGCGGAATGGTCGGCATCACCGCCAACTATCTGGTGGGACACTGGGTTGGCCGGAAGATTCTCGCCGTGCCCCACGGGCGCATGCTCTTCGGTGTCACCACCGAGAAGATCAGAGAGGCCCAGGAGAAGATGCGCAGCAACGGCACCTGGCTGCTGATCATCAATCGGTTTCTCCCCACCTTCCGCTCGGTGCTCTTCATCGCCGCCGGCGCCGCCCACATGTCCTACCGGCGGGTGCTGGCGCTGGGGACGGTGAGCACCATCTTGTGGAACTGCACGCTGCTGGCGGTGGGCATCACGGTGGGCGGCAACGCCGAGTCGGTTGAGCAGTTTCTCCGCGAGTACAAACTGTGGGCGTTCCTGGCGGTCGGCGCCCTGGCGCTGGCGGTGGGGGCGAGGCTCTTGTGGCGGCGCGCGCCTTCCGCATGACTCGCGTCGCTCAGAGCGCCACGGGGGCCCTGCTGGTGGCGGCGGTGGCGCTGGCCGGGTGTCGCGCGCGCCCGGTCCAACCCGTGGAGCTGGGGCTGTCGCTCTCGCCTGAGTCGATTGAGTTTGGTCGCGTGCGCGAGGGCACGACGTCGGCCCGCAACCTGGAGATCACCAACATCTCCAAGGTCAAAGTGCACCTCACCTTCAAGGTGGACGCACCGTTCAACGCCGCCTCCACGCTGGACATCGGCCCCACCGAGACGGCTCCGCTCAGCATCTCCTTCACCGCCGGCGACAGCCCTGCGAGCGGGCAGCTCTCCATCACCAGCGAGCGGGGCCTGACCCTGGTGGCGCTCTCGGGCACGGGCGTGCACCCCCTCACGTGCACCCCGAGCGCGACGTGCCGCGTCTCCACCTGGGACCTGGACACGGGCCTGTGCATCGAGCGCGTCGCCACCGATGGCGCGGCCTGCGACCCGAACAACCAGTGCCTCGAAGCCCCCACGTGTCAGAGCGGGGCGTGCGTTGGTCAACCCAGGACCTGTGACGACCACGACGCCTGCACGGTCGACGCCTGCAGCGCCACCACCGGGTGCGCTCACCCCCGCCGCGTCTGCCCCACCCCGTCGAACCCCTGTCACGTCGCCACCTGCGACCCCATCACCGGGTGCGGCGAAGGGCTGGCCGCCGACCTCACCCCCTGCGGCAACTTCGACTGCGTCACCCAGCGCGTCTGTCTCGGCGGCACCTGCAGCACCCGCCCCACTCCGGACGGCTTCATCTGCGCGCCACCCACGCCCTGCAATGGCGTGTCGCAGTGCTTCTCGCACAAGTGCGTTCAGCCGGCCGCGGTGCCGCTGCAGTCGAATTTTCGGCAGAAGCTCCCCGCGCCCTGGAGCGCCAGAAGTCGCCTCATCGGCGCCGACAACGCGCTCTACTTCAGCGGCTGCGGCGGCGTGTTCGACGCCGGCTGCGGAGTGACCAGCTTCACCAGCACGGGGTTCGAGCGCTTCTCCGCCGCCTCACCCGATGGCGGCGAACCTGAAGTCTTGAGCGCCAACAGCCGGACGCTGGTCATCCGGGCCGCACAGGGCATTTCGCTGCTCTCGAGTTCGACCGGGCTGGCGCGTGAGAACCGCGAGGCCGACGACGACCCGGCGGGCGAACAGTTCGTGCTCTTGGACGACTTTCAGCTCCTTTCGCTGCAGCGAGCCGACGGCGGAACCCGGCTGCTGTGGAACCAGGACGCCGGTCGCGACGTCTGGTTCGACGAACCCCTCGCGGCCCTGGCGGCCGATGAGGAGGGGCGCGTGTTCGTCGCCAGCGCCGACGCCGGCCGACTGACGCGCCTGACCTGGCTCGTCGACGGCGGCGTCGAGCGGGAGACCGGCACCACCGCGGGCGCCGCCACCCATCTCGCCGCGGGGCTCGGCCTCCTCGCCCTGGACTCCACCGGGTTTCAGGCGCTCGACGGCGGGGTGTGGTCGCTCCCGGCCACGCGACCTGATGGGGGCCCGCGGACCTACGACGCGCAGTCGGCCCTGCTTTCTGACCAGGCGGTGACCGTGCTCGAGCGTCGCTGTCTTGATGCCGGCACCGCGTGTGCTGATACCGAGCAACAGGTGGTGATGTCGGCCTGGCAGGCCAACAGCCTGGTCCCGCTGTGGGAGGTGGCGCTGTTCGACGCTGGAACGCCGTCGCGCCTGCTCACCCTGGTGCGGACGCCGCTGGCGCCCGGGGCGGCGCTGTCGGCCATCGACGCCTCAAACGACGCCGGTGTCTCGGTGTGGCTGCTCGGCTACGGCGACGGCCAGGAGGTGTTTCGCTGTGAAGTTCCCACGGCCACGCCTCCGCTCGCGTCACTGCTGTACCGGGGCTCGCTCTTCCTCGTGCGGGGCTTCGACGGCGGATCAGTGATGGAGTCCTATTCCCTTCAGGGAGTTCCGCTATCGGAGCGGGGCTGGCCGCAGGCGAACGGCGTTGCCGGCTCCCGCCGCGCGCGGTAGGAGCAGGGCATGATTCTTCAAACGCTCACCGTCCTTTTGCTCTCGGCTGACGCCGGCGCGCCCACCCCGCCGACCCCACCCGCAGCAGCCGCCGCGCCGACGGCCAAGCCGGTCACCGTGTGGGCGGAAGGGCTGCAAACCCCTGAATCCGTTCTCTACGACGCCGCGACGGACACGTACCTCGTCTCCAACATCAACGGCTCGCCGCTCGAGAAGGACAACAACGGCTTCATTTCGAAGCTGAAACCCGACGGCACGGTGGTGGCCCTGAAGTGGATTGAAGCGGGGAAGAAAGGCGTGACGCTCAACGCCCCCAAGGGCTCAGCCATCGCCAAAGGCATTCTGTACGTGGCCGACCTCGACACGGTCCGCAAGTTCGACGCGAAGACGGGCGCGCCCAAAGGCGAAGTGAAGCTGCCCGGCGCGACCTTTGCCAACGACGTGGCGGCGGGCCCCGACGGGAAAATCTACGTCACCGACTCGGGCTTCAAAGGGGGCGCCAAAGGCTTCGAGCCGAGCGGCACCGACGCCATCTGGGTCATCGAAGGCGGCAAGGCCCGCGCGCTGGTGAAGAGCGACAAGTTGAATCACCCCAACGGCGTGGTGGTGGTGGGCGACGTGCTCTACGTGGGGCCGTTCGCCCCGGAGGGCCAGCTGCTCCGCGTGGACGCCAAGGGAGAATTCACGGCGGCCGGCACCTTGCCCAAAGGTTCGCTGGACGGCATCGTCTCGCTCGGTGGGGACCTGCTCATTTCCAGCTGGGATGCGAAGGCCGTCTTCCGCGGGCCCCCGCAGGGTCCGTTCTTCGTCGTGCAGGACCCGCGCAACTTCGAGCTCAAAGACCTGGAGGCGCCGGCGGACATCGGCTTCGACAGCAAGCGCGGGCGCGTGCTGGTGCCCCGGTTCATGGGCCACGCCGTCGAAGCGTTTGAACTCAAGTAGGTCCTGCGCGCGTGGTTGACCCGAAAAAGCCGGCGGCTCCACCGCCCTTGATTCCGCGACCGCGCACCGCGCCGCCATCGCCGGGGGCGTACCGCGCACCCGCGCCGGGCCCGGCCGATTCGCTCTCTGAGGCGAGCACCGAGCTGCACGACCTCGGGTACACGCCGATTCCGAGCGGCTCGTCACTCTCGCCTTCGCCGCCCACCGACCCCGGCCAGCCATTGTTTGAGACAGTCCCCGCGGTGGTCGCCTCGCCCGCCTCGACGCTGCGACTGCTCGGGGCGTGGCTGGTCGACGTGGCGGCGGTCCTCGCCCTGGTGGCCGTCGCCACGCGCCCCTTCGGCTACGTGGGCGGGGCCCCGGCCTCGGGCACGGGGTTTGTCAGCGCGGTGGTGGGGCTCACCTTCGTCATCAGCATCGCCTGGGCCACCGCCTTCGCTTTCGTGTTCAAGGGCCGCAGCCCCGGACGCTTCGTGATGGGCCTGCGCCTGGTCGACCTCTCGGGCCGCGCGCCCTCCGTCAGCCGCGCGGTGATTCGCGGGTTGCTCTCCGGCGTGTCGCTCCTGTTGTGCCTCGCGGGCTACTGGCTGGCGCTGGTGGACGCGCGCAGCCAGAGCTTGCACGACAAATTGACGCGGACGTTCGTCGTTCGCCTTCGCAGCGCTGGCGCGCGAGACTGACTTCGATGAACGAGCGGCTCGCCCAACATCTCATCACCAGAAAGTTGCTACCGGAGTCGGTGGTGGTGGAGGCGCTCAAGCGACTCGACGGATCGATGGTGTCGTTCGACACCGTGCTGCTGGAGACGGGGAAGATTTCAGAGCAGGGCGTCTTGCAGGCGCTGGCGGATGTCTCGGGCGTCAAGCTGGTCAACCTGCGCGACTTCGAACCCAACGTGGATGCGGCGCAGTTCGTGCCCCTCAAAATCGTTCACCGGCTCAACGCAGTCCCGCTCTCCGTCGACGGTCGCAGCCTTCACATCGCCTCCTGCTTTCCCGTGCAGAAAGACCAACTGAAGGAAGTCGGCTTTCTGCTCGGCTACACGATTGAACCGTGGGTCGCCCTCGAGTGCCGGGTGCGGGACTGGCAGCACTCTCTCTACCGCGACCCCATCGACCGCCGTCACCTCTCGCTCCTGGCCAAGCTGGAGCCGACCCGAAATTCGCCCGCGGCCAAAGAGGCGGCGCGGCCCGGCGCCAGCGATGGCGGCTCGACCGTCGGTCGAATCACGCCGCGCCGCGAGCAGGTCATCGTGCTGGCGAAGAAGAAGACCAAGACGCAGGAGATGCCGGGCATCGTCGCCCTCGCGCAGCAGGTGGAGGCTGGCGAGAAGACGGTGGTGGTCGATTCCAAGGCGTATGCCTCGTACGCCAACCCTTCACAGCCGGGCCTCCCCAACGAAGAACAGACGCGCATTCTCGACGCGGGCGCCTACGGGCAGTTCGCCCGCTCGGTGACTTCGCCCGCCGAACACACCAAGCCGACCCGGCCCGACGGCCCGCAGGCCCGAGGCGCCAGCGAGGCGGAGTCGACCACCACGGAAGAGTGGCGCGTTCCGATTTCAGCCGCGACCATCGAACCGACGGTGGGGGTAGCGTTCCCGGGGGGCGTCTTGCCTCCGCCGTCACGCCCGCGACCGGAGACGCCGGCCTCCGCCGCAGCCAGGAGCGCGCGAAACGACTTGTGGATGACGCCGGCGCCCGCCCCCAAGCCATCGGCCGACTCCATGGTGCCGTTCTTCGCGCCCAAAGACGCGGCGGTGGCGCTCGCGGCGCCGCTGCCGCTGCCCTCGGCGCCACCGGCCCCGCGGCCGACCGACGAGACAATTCGCGCCCTGCCCGGCAACGAGCGCGTGGTTGGACTGGAACCGCTCAAGCCTGACGCCGCCGCTCCGGAGAAGGTGGGCGACGAGACGCTCCGCGGGTCTCCCGAGAAAGCGCCCGAGCCACCCCCGACGCCGATGATGAGCCCGCCGTTCGACATCGACGTGGCGCCGCCCATCTCGGCCCCCAGCGCGCCCGCCGCCCCCGTGGTCCCCGACCCGGACCTGACCGTGCCCACGGCCCTGCCCGCACCCGAGGTCACCGGGCCCGCCGCGCCCGGAGAGTGGACGCTGGAAGAAGCGCGTGCGCACCTTTCGACGTACGCGTACGACCGCGATGCGGTGGTGGACATCGTGCTCACCTTCGGCCAGCGCTCCTTCGACTTCGTGGCGCTCTTCGCCGTGGTCCGCGGCGTGGCGTACGGGTGGGACGGCCGCGGCGACGGCGACCTGCGGCAGCTCCGGCAGCTGGCCATTCCCCTCGACGCGTCGAGCGTCTTTCGCACCGTGGCCAATTCGAGGGCCAACTACGTGGGGCCGGTTCCAGCCGACCTCTACACCCAGCACTACCTGAAGGAGCTGGGGCGCAACCCGCGAACCATCTTCCTCTTCCCCGTCGAGGTGCAGGGCCGCACGGTGGCGTTCGTGTACGGCGACTGCGAGCGCCGGCCGATGAGTCAGCGCCGCCTGTCCGACTTCGCCCTCTTCAGCCAGAACCTCTCCGACGCCTTCACCACCCTCATTCTCTATCGGCGCGAGAACGCGAGCAGCACCTGGAGCGAAGGGCCCGGCCAGGAAGTTCCGACCGGCGAGAACCCCGCGCCGGCCGAGACCGAGCGACTGATCAAGCTCCTCGATGCCGTCATCGGAGCCGACGGCACGGCGCGCGCGCTGGCCTTGTCGCAGCTCGAGGCCATGCCGCAGCTTGCCGCGCCGGCCCTCGCATCGGCCTTCGTGGGGCCGACGACCTGGTCGCGGGGGCCGGTGGTGGAGAAGCCGGAGCCCGAGGAGCTGGGGCCTGTCCCCGGGGCGCTCGCGCGCATGGGCCCGTTCGGCGCCGCAGCGCTGGCCCCCCTGCTCGACGTGGACGACGCCGACACCCGCTACTTTGCGCTCCTCACCGCCGGCTCGCTGCCCTTCGCGGACGTGGTGCCCGGAATTCTGCGCGGGCTGTTTGACCTCGAGCCGGACATCTCTTCAGCCGCGCGCGCGGCAGCGGTGGCGCTGAAGTTCTCGCCGGACTTCCAGGCGGCGCTCCCCACGGTTCGGGAAGAGCTGTTGTCCAGAGACCCGCTCCGTCGCTCACTGGCCGCGCGAGCGCTGGGGGCCCTGCACGACAAAGCGAGCATCGAGCGGCTGATCGCCCTCACCGAGAGTGAAGACGAGCTGTGCGCTTCCTCGGCCGCCAACGCGCTCTACGAGATTACGCGGGTGTCGTTGGGCGTGGTGCCGCGCGGGTGGCAGACGTGGTGGAACCACGCACAGGGCCGTCGGCGGGTGGAGTGGCTGGTCGACGCGCTGGAATCTGACGACGTCGACATTCGCCTCGCGTCGATTGAAGAGCTGACCCGGGCGTTTCACGACAACCGCGGCTTCTTCGTCGACGGGTCTCCCAACGAGCGCGCGGCCGCGGTGAACCTGTGGCGGCAGTACGTCACCTCCCGCCCTGACATCGAGCTGTAACGGCATGGCGACCTCGGCGATTGAGCGCGCAGGGCTGGTGCTGTTTCGCCTCCGCAGCCTCACGCCGATTCCGGTGGTCGGCCTGGTGGCGTGGTTGGTCTGGCGCCGACACGACGACGCCGTGTCTGTCGTGCACCCGATGTGGGGGCTCGAGCTCCTCGGCCTCGGCCTCGCGCTGCTGGGCCAGGCGCTGCGGTTCTTCACCCTGGGCTGGGTTCCAGAAGGCACGAGCGGCCAGGGGTTCGCGCTCGAGGCCTCCACGCTCAACACCCGCGGCCCCTACGCCGTGGTGCGCAACCCGCTCTACCTGGGCAACCTCGGCATCGTCTCCGGCCTGTTGTGCATGACCGGGAGCGTGGCCGCGGCGGCGGTGGGGCTGGGCTTCTTCTTCTTCGAGTACTTCTTCATCATTCGCGCGGAGGAGACGTTTCTGCGCGAGAAGTTCGGCGAGGCGTTCGAGGCGTGGGCCTCGCGCGTGTCTCGTTGGGTTCCCAGCTTTCCGGCGCAGGCGCTGGGGCGGCTGCGCGAAGGCGGCTTTGACGCCTGGCGCGCGCTCCGAAAAGAGCACAACCCCTTCACCGCCTGGTCGTTGGGGGCGCTCGCCCTGCATGCGTGGAACCGGCACACCGAAGGCGCGCTCTCGCCGCTGGAAGCGCAGGTGCTCCTGGCGCTGGCGGCCGCGGTGTTGGTGTTCTTCGCCACCACCAAGTTCTTCAAGCGCCGCTGGTACCGACTGCGCCGGAGCCAGGCATGAGCCGCGAGCGCGAGCGCGACGAGGTGAAGCGGCAGTTCCAGGGGTTGGACGCTCTGGATGAGCTGCTCTCGCTGGCCGGCAGTCGTGTGACCGCCGAAGGGGCGGTGGCGGGGTTTCGAAAAGCCCAGGCCGACGGGCAGAAACCGGGCGACGTCATTCCCGCGCTGTTTGACGGCGAGCCCCGCTTCTCGTCGCCCGCCATCGCGCGCGCCCTGTTTGGGAATCTGCTCGGCCTGTGGGACCTGCTCGCTCGAGGCGGCACCCCTGAGCGTGGAGCGCCCACGCGGCCGTCACGACCGAAGAAAGCGCCTCCTCCCCCGGCACCGGAAGCGCTCGGGGGTGAGCCGCCGACGAGCGAGTGGGCGAGCGGTGTTCTGGGGTACCTCGCAGCGGTCCCGAAAGAACATCAGCGCGTGCTGGACAGCTTCGAGAACCGCGCCGACGCCCTGCTGGCCTGGCTGGACGTAGAGAGCCCGAACGACGCGGTGTTCGCCTGCGCCCGAGGCGTGCTGTTCGAGCTCTACGCCCTCATCTTTATTGGAGACGCTGGCGCGGTGCGGTCGATCCGCGTCGAGGACCTGATGGACAGCGAAGTGGCTGACATCTCTCGGGGTTTTTCGAACATCATTCCGGAACTGATCACCCGCGTGACAGGGGTGGTGGCCCCCGACTTGTCAGGCAGTGACGCGTCCAAGGTAGAAGCGCTCGTCCAGACTGGCGCACGCGCAATCTTTCGCACGCGCCGGACACTTTAGAGGAGCGGCCGATGCCGAAGAGGGAGCGGGAAGAGAGCGCCGGGGGCTTCAGCGGAAAACGCAACAAGTCCTGGCGAGAGATCGACGCGCAGAAGGGCAAGAGCAAGTACCACTCTCGCGAAGACGACCCCGCGCAGCAGAAGATCGCCAACAGCGCCACCTACACCCGCTACAAGCAGGCCGCTGATTCGCTCTTCACCGGCGGCGAGCTGCCCAAAGAACTGCAGCAGAAGTTCGACCCGGAAGGAAAACGCTCCGCGCAGAAGGAAGCGATGATGAAGCTGCGCGAAGTGGCCGACCGCAAGGCGTGGGTCGACGGCGTGGTCTCCTACCTGGAGACGTACCCCGAGCTGCCGGACGACCCCTTCTTCCTCGACTCGCTGCTTGATCACCCCAAAGACCGCATCGTGGGGAAAGCGCTGGGTCGGCTGGAGACGTTGCAGGAAGACGGCAAGCTCGTGCCGGAGCGCGCCCCAAAGAGCCTGCTGCAGCGACTGCGTTCGCTGGAGATGACCAGCCTCGACACTGACACGCAGGCGCG
>CAZFXD010000100.1:0-16616 GCA_964522795.1 uncultured Myxococcaceae bacterium | reverse complement strand
GGAAGTCGGGAGAGTTCGGCATGCAACTCCATTCCGGTCATCTCCGGCATCATGAGGTCGCACAGGATGACGTCGAATTCTGCTCCAGCACGGATTTTCTCGAGCGCTTCCACGCCGCGAGTGAGCGCGACGACATCGTGATCATTGACGAGGCAACGCTGAATCGCCTTGCTGATGAGCGGCTCGTCGTCGACGACGAGAATCCGGCCACGGCGCCGAGCGACACTCCGCGATTGCGCCGCCGGCGTCACGGCTGACACCTCGCCTTGAGCCGGCGGAAGTGAAATTCGAAACGTGGTGCCCTGCCCTGGCTGGCTGTGGACTTCGATCGTGCCCCCGAACCCCGTCACGATTCGGTGGCAGATTGACAGGCCGAGCCCGGTGCCCTTGCCCACCGGCTTGGTGGTGAAGAACGGGGAAAACAAACGCGACAGAACTTCCCGCGACATGCCGACCCCGGTGTCCGAGACTTCCACCGCCACATGGCCGTTGCGCCCGTTGGAGGTGGTGATGCGAATCTCGTTCGCCTCGGCCCGGCCTTCGGGAATCGCCTGCGCAGCATTCATCACCAGGTTCAAGAACACCTGGCCCAGGCGCGACTCGCTCGCCTCGACGGGAGGCGTCCGGGCGTAGTTCTTCACCAGTCGCGCCCGATGTCGGATTTCGTTCCACGCCATACGCAGGGTCGACTCCATCACGTGCTGAACGTCGACCGCGCCAGTCTGTTCCTCGTGAGAACGAGAGAATATCTTCAGGTCGCGCACGATATTCCGAATGCGTTCCGTGGCTTCGCGGGCGTCCCGGAGTTCGTCACGAAGGTCGCCGAGCTGCCCGCCCAGTCCATGAACGTCGGCAAGTTCAGCCAGGTCGCGTGTCGCCAGCTCCAGGTTGGTCATGACACAGGCGAGCGGGTTGTTGATTTCGTGTGCCACGCCCGCCGCCAGCGTTCCCATCGACGCCATGCGGTCGGAGACCATCAACTGTTCCTCCATCTTCTTCTGTTCCTTGCGCAATTCGAACGCGTGAAGTTCACGTTCAATCGCGGGAACCAGCCGCGCCAGATTGTTCTTGGGTATGAAGTCGTTCGCGCCGGCATGAATCGCCGCCACGGCGATGTCGTCGTTGAGGGTGCCCGACACCATGATGAAGGGAATGTCGCGGTGGCTTTCTTTCAGGATGGCCAGGGCCTGCATTCCACCGAAGCTCGGCAATGAAAGGTCCGAGAGAATGACGTCCCACGGCTGGAGGGCCAGGGCCGCGCTCATGCTTTCCCGCGTCTCGACACGTTCGAATTCAACGTCGTAGTCCCCTTGTCGCAGTTCACGTTCCAAAAGCGCCACGTCGTGAGGGTTGTCCTCAACGAACAGGACTTTCAACGGCTTGCCCACGGCTACCGCACTCCAGTTGGCGGACCCTGGTTGATCACCAGCCAGTACAAGCCCAGTTGACGCGCTGCCTCGATGAACTCCACAAAGTCGACCGGCTTCCGAACATAGCTGTTGGCACCCAGGCTGTAGCTCTGAACCACATCCTGCTCCTCGACCGAGGACGTCAGCACCACCACCGGGAGTAGTCGGGTTCGTTCGTCGCTTCGCAGCGCTCGCAGCACCTCCAGCCCATCCACCTTGGGAAGTTTCAAATCGAGCAGCACGACCTGTGGCTGATGGGCCGGGTTTCGGCCAGAAGACGCGTTTCGTGAGAACAGGTAGTCGAGCGCCTCGACACCGTCGTGGGCGACTACCACCTGATTCAGCACGTTCGCCTTCTTCAGCGCCCGCAAGGTGAGGGCTTCGTCCTTTGGATCGTCTTCAACCAGCAGGATCGTCCGTTCCCAGCTCATGAGTTCTTCCCCCGTTGTCGTCCAACGTGAACGAAAAGACTCCACCACCGTTCACCACTCCGTGCGCCCACACCCCCCCGCCGTGACGGGCCAGTACCCGTCGCACGGTGGCCAGACCGACGCCCGTGCCCTCAAACTCAGACGAGGAATGGAGTCGCTGAAACACGCCAAACAGTTTTGACTGGTACGCCATGTCGAACCCGGCCCCGTTGTCACGCACGAAGTACACCCGTCGACCGTCACGTTCGTGGGCGCCAAACTCAATTCGGGCGCAAGGAGTCTTGGAGGTGAACTTCCAAGCGTTCCCCAGCAGATTCTCCATGGCCACCGCCAGCAGTCTTGGGTCACCGTCCACAATCAGCCCCGGTTCAATGTTCAGGTCGACGCGCCTGGCGGGGTCTCCCTGCTGGAGTCGAGACAGGATCGACCCGGCCATGGCGCTCAGGTCGACGCGGTCTCGCTCCAAGTCCATGCGGCTCACGCGCGAGAGCGACAGCAAGTCGTCGATCAATCGGGCCATGTGCTGCGCCGACTCACGCACGAGTTGGAGATGCTTTCTTCCCTCGTCGTCGAGCTTCTCTGAACAGTCTTCCAGCAGCGCCTGACTGAACCCGTCGATCGCGCGGAGCGGAGCGCGCAGGTCGTGGGCTACGGAGTAGCTGAATGCCTCCAACTCCTGATTGACCGCGGTGGTCTCCTCTTGCGCTCGGGCGAGCAGTTCGTAGGCACGCTTCACTTCGGTCACGTCACGCGCCGTTGCGTAGAGCATGCCGCCCTCATCAGGCACGACCCGCCACGAAAGCCAGCGATAGCTCCCGTCCTTACAGACATACCGATTCTCAAAGTCGGTCGTCTTGTCGCCACGCGCCAATCGCCCCGCTTCACGGGCGGTCTCCTCTTTGTCTTCAGGGTGCACGAAGTCGAGAAACGGGCGTGACGTCAGTTCCTGCCGGCTGTACCCGAGAGATTCGAAGGACGAACTGACGTAGGTGAACTGTCCGTCGGGGTTGGCAATGGCCAGCATGTCCGGGGAGAGCGCGAAGAATCGGTCGAAGATCTGACGCTGCTGCGTGAGTTGAATGTTGGTACGAACGCGAGCCTGGAGTTCCCTCGCGGAGAACGGTTTGACCAGGTATTCATCAGCGCCCGCTTCCAGACCTCCGACCGTCGCCTCCTCACCCGCGCGGGCCGACAACAAGATGATTCGCACGCCGGCCAGGGCCGGGTCGGCGCGGAGTTCTCGAATCAGGCCCAGCCCGTCGAGGTTCGGCATCATGACATCGCTGATCACCACGGCCGGCTTCCGACGACGAATCGCGTCGAGCGCCTCTCGCCCATCGGCGGCCGTCTCCACCGCATAGTGTTCCTGCAGCAGCCCCGCGAGGTATTCACGAAGATCCCGGTTGTCATCGACCACGAGGACGCTGGGCGTCCCCGGTGGATGAACCGGCCGCGGGGTGGGCGGTGAACGCCCATCACCGCCGGCGCTCGACCCCACGATCCACCGACGCACCTCGTTGGCGTGCGACTGAATTCGTGCTCCCTGAACACTCGCCACTTGGGGGGCCGAGAGCCGCTCGGCCGGCAAGTGGCCCTGGCCCCGCGGAATCGAGACAGTGAACGTAGAACCACGGCCCAACTCACTTCGAACGGCCACCGTTCCCCCGTGCAGGGCGGTGAGGTCGCGTACCAGGGCGAGGCCAATTCCGGAGCCTTCGTGGGTTCTCCCCCGCGCGTTCTCGACCCGATGAAACCGCTCAAAGATGTGTGGCAGTTCGTCTGGTGGAATCCCAGTGCCGGTGTCCTCAACCTCCAACGCAACTCGGCTTTCGACCCAACGTACCCGGATGGTGATGGAGCCTTCGAACGTGTACTTCAACGCATTGGAGAGAAGGTTGAGCACCACCTTTTCCCACAGGTCGACGTCGAGCCACACCGGCTCGGGCGACGGAGGACACTCCAGCCGGAAGCTCAGCCCCGCCTGTTCCACCGCAGATTGGAACGCGGCAGCGAATTGTTTGGTGACAGCCCCGAAGTCATGCGGCGCGAATCTGGCCACCATGCGCCCAGCTTCGATTCTCGAGAAGTCGAGCAGTGCGTTGACGAGGCCCATCAAGCGCACGGCGTTTCGATGCACCGATTCAAGCGCATCGCCACGCAGCACCCGCTCGGGCGAATTCAACGCGTCTCGTGTGGGGCCGAGAAGCAACGTCAGTGGCGTTCTGAATTCGTGACTGACGTTGGAAAAGAACGCAGTCTTCGCCCTGTCGATTTCAGCCAGCGCCGCCGCCCGTTTCTTTTCCGCTTCGTTGGCTCGGGCAGCCGCGAGCAACGTCGTGAGCGACTCTGCGGTGGCGTGAAAGAAGCGGCGGTAGCGTTCCTCCAGCACGCGATGCGGGCTGACACCCACGATGAGGAACGCGTCGGTCACGCCGGGAGTCGAGCACGACAACGGCAACACCACCGCTTGCTCGGTGGCCCGCCCCCATCGACCCGGTGGGAGCGCGCCGAACCGACCGTGGAGATCTTCGACCGTAACGTCGCGCCCTGCGCGCAAGCACTCTGCCAGCGGCCAGGTGGCAGCTCCGGCCTCCGGGGACACTGGCACGCGGTCCGGACGTCCCGCCCACCCATGCGTGCCGAGGCCATGGTGCGCCGCGAGCGTCGCGACTTCGCGCCTCTCGTCGAGCACGTAGAGCATCGCGAACGGCAGGTCGAGTTCGTTCGCCGCCAGCACCGCGAACGCGCGTAAGAGGAACTCAGACTCGGAGCTGGTCTTGGTCGCGCACGCCGACAGTTCGCTGCGCATGCGAATCTGGCGCTCACTTTGCACCTTGACGGTCGTCTCTTGCACCGTGTTGAGCACGCCCCCGATGCGCCCGTCGCCGTCGGGTACACCGCTGTACGAAAATGTGAAGTACGTCTCTTCTGCCATCGCACCGCTGTTGATGAACAGTTGGAGGTCTTCCGTCCAGGTGGCCGGACCGCCCGCGAGAACGCCGCGGGCCATCGGGCCCGCCACGTCCCACACTTCGGCCCAGGATTCGGCCGCCGGCATTCCCAGCGACGCGGGGTGCTTGTCGCGCAGAATCGGGCGAAATGCGTCGTTGTAGAGCTGCAGCATCTCCGGGCCCCACCACAGCAACATGGGGAACCGACTGCGCAGCATGACCCCCAGCATGGTGTGGAGGCCGCGAGACCACTTCTCGGGCGACCCGAGTGAGGTACGCGACCAGTCGGTGGCATGGATCAGCCGAGCGAGTTCACTACCGTCCAAAGACGGCGCGTCGGCGCGCACACCACCAGCCCCATCGATGTCCGCCAGTGGCGAACCCATCAGACTCCCCGAGTTGCTGCGGAACGTCCCCCGACCAGCGCGGCCGCTTCGGCCGGCACGTAGTCTCGCACGGCTCGTTCAATGTCGCGAGAGCCGAAAGGTTTTTCCAGCACGCGGTCGGCACCTCCCGCCACGAGGCGAGCCTGGGCACCGGGCGAGAGCGCGCCGCTGACGATCACGATCGCTGTGCGATTGAAGACCGGATTGGATCGTACGTGCGCGCACACCTCAGCGCCCGACAGCCCCGGCATCACCACATCAAGAAACACGAGGTCTGGTTGAAACGACGCCAGAAGCGCTCCGGCGGAGAACCCGTCTCGAGCGCTTTGGCACACCGCACGAGGTGCGATCCTCCGCAACAGCCGTGTCAAGGCACGAACCATGTGCGGGTCATCATCGACAATCGCGATGCGCGCCGGCCGCGCTCCGCGCTCCGCGGTGACTTGCGGCAAGCCCTGTCGCCGCATGAACTGACGCACGTCCGTACGCAGGACCCGGCGGCGCCCCCCCACGGTGCGATGGCTGGGCAGCACCCCCGCATCGACCCATCGGGCAATGGTGCGCGCATCGACAGCACAGAGGCGGGCCACGTCTCCCGTGGTCATGAATGGGCCGCTGTCGGTTCGGCTCCGCTTTTTGGACTTTTCAGTCAAAACAGACATTTCCGACACCGTACCGCAGCGGGTTCAATCGCGGCAAGCGAGCGGCAGGGATCAGCGGTCGAGGAACGTGCCCAGCAGGACCCAACGCCGAGCGACGGCGGACCGATTCGGGCGCGCGATGAGGGGCGTGGTGTAGTGCCAGAATGGCAGGCGGTACGCCGTCACCCCGCCCAGGGTGCGAACGCTCTGCTCTTCGGAGAAGTGGCCACGCGGTGCGTAGACGAGCGACTGGCGAAGCACCCCGTCCGTGCAGAACGTCAGGTGCACGTCGGTGTACCCGTCGCGCGCGTCCGCGTCCTCGGGGTGATGGTCGTTGTGCGGCCCCGCGTAGTCCCCCGGCCCGTAGGCGAGAATCTGCGTGCCCCAGCTGGCTTGAACGCATCGACCCGAGAGGACCTCGGCGAAGCGCCCGAAGGTCACGGAGGTGAGCATCCGCTTGAGGCCGCTCTTCTCAACCGCGCGAGCGCCCGCGGAGCGCCGCGACGCCATGGTGACGGTGCGCACCCGAACCGTCTTGGGCAGCACCTCGGCGTAGTTGTGCCGCATGCCCCAGATGGTGCCCGGGGGAATGGCGTCTTCCATCAAGGTCAGGTGCGGCCTGACGTCGGACTCCAGCGCCGCCAGCACGGCGCGACTCTTCGCGGGGTCGAGCAACCCTTTCACCGCCACCAGCCGTGTTCCCGTCTTGAGAACGCCAGAGAGCCCGGCGTCGCGGCCCTCCAGCACACGCCGGCCCGCGCGGGTCAGCAGGTCAGCGAACTCAACGGGCACCCGAGCCATGAAGGCCCTCTAGACCAGAACGCGGCTTCGCGGCGCGTCACGGGTCGTAGGGCTTGCTTACGCTTTCGTCGACGAACTTGTCCACGTTGGCCCAGGTGCACGCGCACGAAGCGTTGCAGGTCAGGTCTCCCACCACCCAGATGCGAGACATGCTGGCGTTGGTGGTGGGCACCACCCGCTCGCTCAACATGCCGTCGGTGAGCAGGAGCGTCACTTTGGCCTCCGAGGCTTCCAGGCCCGGGGAGCCGGAGAAGAGGTGGACCGAGAAGCGATACGTCCCCGCCATGCAGCGAGTGAGCGTGGTGATTTCGGGGCCGAAGCCGCTGGTGTCGTCGGTGTCGAGGAACGCGTACGGAGAATCGGTGAGACTTCCGCGGTCGCCGAAGCTGATGTGGAACCTCCCATTGCTGCACCCGGTGGCGGCCATGGAGCACGGTCCGGTGAAGTGCGAGTCGAGGTCGGTGGGGTTCTCCTTCCACGTCAGAATGGCCTGGAACTTCGGCGTCTCCACCGTGAGCGGACTGGAGAGCGAGGGGCACCCGCCCCCGCTGCAGGTCATCACCGAGCTCGCGGTGCTCTCCGTCACCGGGCCGATGACACCGCCCGAGGTGACGCCGACGATTTCCACCTGCGACCCTTTCCGCACGTTGAGGCAGGCGCACCCGTCACTGCCGGTCGTGCCGTAGCTGACGCCGTTGTAGTTCTTCCCGCGCGCCTCCAGCGACACGCCCACGGCCGGCCCGCCAGCGCTGTTCTTGGCGCACGCCTTCAGGCACGCGGTCTCGTAGACCTGATCGCAGTTCCACCAGGACAGGTGCGGCAGGGTGGCCGTGCAGGTGCCCGACGCGCAGCCCGACAGCGAGCCTTCCTGCTTCCACGCGTTGCTCGTTTCATCGAAGTACCACATGGGCACCGAGTCTCCCGGCGCTGACACCACGGCGAGCTTCGCGTCGGCCGTCTGACCGGCCTTGAGCTGCACGTTCTTGCCGGTGGAGTCCTCCACCACGATGGCCATGGCGCCGAAGCTCTCCAGCAGCTTTCCGTCGGTGGTCACGAAGCCGCCGGGGAACGCCGCCCGCTGCCCCGGGTCAGACGGGTCGAGGTGGGCGATGCGCGCGGTCACCTGGCCGGTGGCGTTGAGCGAGTTGGCGGGGAACGTCACCTTGGTGGCGCCCGTGGCGACGCTGCCTCCGGCCGACGCGTCGAACTGCGCGCTGTTCTCCCAGGCCAGGAGCGATACCTGGACGAAGGTGCTGCTGTCCGCTGGCGCGGTGAATGTCTTCACCGCCGGGGCGAACCCCTTCACCTGCGCCAGCAAGCTCACCGGGGTGTTGGCGGCCACCTCGATGGTGAAGAACCCGCTCTCATTGGTGTCCACGCTCTTGGTGCCGACGACGACCTTGCCTGCGGCGCCGGGCGTTCTGCCCCGGGAGTCGATGAGTCGCCCATAGACCAGCGTGGGCTTGTTCGAATTACCGCAGCCCAATTGGAGCGCGGCGAGGGCGGCGAGAAACAGCGAAACGGAACGTGGTGTGGGGTGCATGGTGGCCTCGGTTCGCGGTGAGGACAGAAGGAGGCACACCCGACGGCACGACTGGCGTTGACTCGGATCAACGACGCCGCGCGAAGTGATTTCGAGGCGCGGGTGTCAACCCGCCGTTCCACGCCCCGGGTGACCGCGCTGTCCAGAAGCGCGGCAGCGACCGCGGCCGTGCCGCAAAAAGTTGGCGGGGACCTTCTCTCGCGGCTCGAGTGTCCGACGTGTAGGCTCGAAGTTCGATGGGGAATTCTACGAGCGTCACTCCGACATCGACCCCGTGGATGGTGTGCGTGAAGTGCGGTGCGGGTAAGCCCGCGAACGGAGCGCCCTGCCCCAACGACGGGTCGACGGAGTTCAAGACCCAGAGCTTCGACGACTGGGGTGACGACAGCGGCTCCACGGCGGCGAGCATCGTCACCGCCATGTGGCTGCCGACCGATTCCGGGAACCAGGTCTCCAGCAAGGGCCCGGCGGTTCACGTGCTGCCCGGTGAGCTCAACACCTGGGAAGAGAAGACTCAGGAATCGAACGACCCCGTCATCGGCGTGGAGCTCGGCGGCTACCGGATTGTGGAGAAATTCGCGTCCGGCGGAATGGGCGTGCTGTACCGCGGCGTTCACCCCATCATCGGCAAGTCGGTCATCGTCAAACTGTTGAAGGACGAATACGCCTCCAACCCGGAGCAGATGCGCCGGCTGTTGGAAGAGGCCCGCGCCATCAATGACGTGCGCCACGACGGCGTGGTCGACGTCTACGGGTTCGGGCAGTTGCTCGACGGTCGCGGCTACGTGGTGATGGAGCTGCTCGAGGGCGAACCGCTCGACGTGGAGCTGGCACGGGCGGGGAAGTTTTCGATTCCGGGTGCCGTCGACCGCTTGATTGAGCTGTGCGGCCCGCTCTCGGCGGCGCACAAGAAGGGCGTGCTGCACCGCGACCTCAAGCCGGCCAACATCTTCGTCTCCGTCGACGGAGAGGGGAAGAAGCGCCTCAAGGTGCTCGACTTCGGGCTCGCCAAGCGGACCGCGAACACCACGCACCAGACCGCCGCGGGCCAGATGTTCGGCACCCCGAACTACATGGCGCCGGAAATCGCGCGGCAGCTGCCCGCGGGGGCCGGCGTCGACATCTACGCGCTGGGCGTCATTCTCTACGAGATGCTGACGGGGCAGCTCCCCTTCCTCGGGGACAGCCCCTTCGAGGTGATCTCGAAGCACGTGACCGCGCCCATTCCCGCGCCGTCGCAGTCCGTTCCGGCGATTCCTCCGGGGCTCGACGCCATCGTGCGAAAGGCGATGGACAAGGCGCCCGAAGGGCGTTTCCCCTCGGTGGAGGCGCTCCGCGACGCGCTGATAGAGATTCGCCCGACGTTGGAAGGGTCCGGCATCTCGGCGCGGTCGCTGCCGCGCGTGGAGCCTGGAAAGACGGCGGAGTCACAGCGGCCACGTCGTGGCGCCATCATCGGCGTGGGCGCCGGGGCCCTCGTGGTCGCGGGCGTGGTGTGGGTGATGCAACCGGGCGTCGGGCCGGCCCCGCCACCTGTGGCGCCGGCCCCGGCGCCTGCACCTGCGCCCGTGCCTGCTCCGCCACCTCCCGTGCTGGTCGCGCCGGCTGATCCCGGCGAAGGCGCTGCGCCAGCCGACGCCCGCGCTCCGGCGGAACCGACCGAAGGCGACGACGCACTGCTGGCGCCGATGCCGGCCACGGAGCGCAAACGCGCCCCGGCCCCATCAGCCACGACCTCGAGGGCCTCAGCGAGCGGCCCCCTGCCTGCGAAGAAGACCGCGGAACGCCCGGCGGTGGCGGCGCCCAACGACGCGAACGCGAGCCCGCCGAGCCCGCCGTCTCACCCGGCAGCCGAAGCCCCGTCGCTGCGCGAGACAGCCGCCGCGCTCGAGCAACTGCAACAGCTGGTGCTGGAAGAGCGGCTCGGCGATGAAATACGAGGGGTGTGGGGGGCGGCGAAGCGGAAGGCCGGCACGGAGCAGGAGACGCCCGAGTTTCGCCAGGAGGCGTACCGGCAGTTGCTCAAGTTCCAGGCCCGGGCGAAACAGCCGCCGGCGACCCGGACCCCACCTTAGGGCAGGCACGCGGCTGGCCTTCGCGCTGGCCGCGCCCCTCAACTCACGGCATCATCTCCCCATGGAGATTCTGCACCTGGTCGTCGCGGCAGGGCTGTGTGCCGCACCTGCGAAGACGGCCGTGTTGGTGTCTGATCAGACCTCTGTCCCTGCCCCCGTGGTTGAGCGCGTCGCCGACCAGGTCGCCGGGTTGTTGACCGCCGGGGGCGTGGAGGTGATGGACCGCGCGGCCGCCTCAGCCAAAGCAACGGCCGCCACCGGGAACAAGCCGAGCGAGTGTGGGGGCCAGAGCGCGTGCCTGGGTCTGGTGGCCAACAGTCTCGACCTGCTCGGCGTGGTCGGCGTGTTCGTCTCGGAAGCGCTCGACGAGCGGACGGCCTTCGTCTCTCTGGTGAGGAGGGGGGAGATCCGCGCCACCTTGAAGCGCGACGTGTTGCTGCAGCGAGATCAGCCGATTCGAAAAACCGACCTGGGAGATTTCGTCGAAGCCGCCCGGGCGGTCCTCACCCCCGCCGAGCTCCTGACGGTCAAAGCGCCGGAGAAAGATAGAACCGTCCAGTTCATCGTCGGCGGGACAGGACTGGGAGCCACCGTGGCGGGCGTGGTGGTGGGAATTACCGGCGTGGTCGCGAAGTCGAACTTCGACAACATCGTGGCGCAGCCGTCGCTCCACACCGTCGACGAAGCCATCGCCGCGCGAGGGCCGGCGAACACGCTGCCTCCCGTTGGCCTCGTGCTCGCCATCGGCGGCGTGGTGACCACCGTCCTCGCCGCGACGCTGTTCTGACCCCGTCTCAAGAGTTGAGAAAGCCCGGCAGCGCTAAGCGGTCGGCATCGCTGGTCATCCCCGCCAGGACTTGAGCCGAATCACAGCCCCACGGTTCTGACTGACTCATCCACGCAACGAATCGCCCTGCTGCCCGACAACCCGGCACGATGGGCGTCTCGGCCTCCTCAATTCTGAACATCGCCGCCGCCGCCGGAAGGACCGCGCTCGCGCTCCCCGGCCAGGTCGCTCGGGAGGGACTGCACACGGCCTCGCTGAACGCGCGTGGACAGACGCACGAGGCGAACGGCGCCGCGGTGCCTTCGCTGGCCCGCCCCCTGGAAGCCGCGCGCTACCTGGGCGGCCTCGCGCTTGATCATTTCATGTACGGCCTGCTCGCCGGCAGCGCCCCGGTTCCGCCCCCGAGCGACTACCCTCGAATTCAGCAGGAAGCAGCCCAGGCCCGCGCCGTCTTCGTCCAGAAGGGTTGGGACAAGAACCCCGCTTCATTCCACCGCGCGCCCCAGGCCCCGGTCATCACCGGAACGGACACCAGGAAGGTCGACAGCAAGAGAGAGAAGCTCACGCTTCACTGGAAGAGCGCCTACGCCCCGCGCCCCGAGCTTCCAGGCACCCAGCGCTACAACAGCTACGCCGCGCTCAAAGACGTCGAGGCGCACGTGCTCCGCTACACGGACACCAAACGCCCGTGGGTCATCTACCTGCACGGCTTCGCCATGGGCCGCGACCAGGACCTGTCGATGACGGGCCTGTCGAAACTTCACCAGACGCTCGGGGTGAACGTGGCCACCGTGCCCTTCCCCTTTCACGGGCGCCGCAGCGTCGAGGGGAAGTCGATCTACGGCGTGGACACCATGGACACGCTCAACGGCCTCAGCCAGGGCGTGAGCGACGTGCGCCAGCTCATCGCGTGGATTCGAAAGACCCAACCCGGCCAACCCATCGCCCTGGTGGGCATGTCGATGGGCGGCTACTCGGCCGGACTTCTGGCGTCGCTCGAAAAAGACCTCGGCGCGGTCATCGCCGAAGTTCCCGCGCCCGAGATTACGGGTCAGGTCATCGCCAGCGCCAAGCCCATGCTGGGAGACGCGTACGCCAAAGACGCGGCGGTGGCGATTGGCCCCATCAGTCAGGCGCCGCTCAAGCCCGTGGTGTCCTCCTCGAAGGTCACCGTCTTCGGTGCCGAAGGCGACCGCATCGCCGAGCCGACGGGCGCGCTCCAGTTGGGCCGGAAGTTCGGCGTGACGCCCGAGTGGCTGCCCGACGGGCACGTGACGTCGATGTTCTCCGTGCAGCCCGAGCTGGAAGCCGAATTGCGTCGACGCGGGTTCGTGCACGCGTAGAAGCGGCTCGTGGCCACCTCGCCAGACTTCAACGTCGAACCCATCTCGCCCGCGCACGTGCCGGCCGCAGTGGACCTGGTGCGAGAGACGCTGGCTGAGTTCGGACTCGTGTTCGGCGTGGGCACCGACACGGACGCGCAGTTGCCTGGCCTGCCCGCCTCCTATCGCGACCACGGAGGCGAATTCTTCGTCGCGCTCCAGGACGGCGCGGTCACCGGCACGGCGGGGGTCATTCCCGTGGGAGACGGCGTCCTCGAGCTGCGGAAGCTGTACCTGCGCCCGAAGGCGCGACGGCGCGGCGTGGGTCAGGCGTTGCTCGACGCGTGCACAACGTTCGCTCGCGCGCAGCGAGCGCGAATGCTCGTGCTCGACACCCGTGAAGACATGCCCGCGGCGATTGCGTTCTACGAACGGAACGGCTTCGTCCGCGATGACGCGCAGCTTCGGGGTTCGCGCAGCACGCGAGGCTATCGAAAGGACCTCGTGCCCTTCCCCTCGTCGCTCTGCCACGGGTGCGACGCCCCTCCGCGGTACGTGGAGACGAAGACCTCAGCGTTCATCTTCTGTCCCCGACTGCCGCAGAAATATCCCCCGCAGCCGGTCACGCGCTGTGAGGCTTTTGCGCCGGCGAAGCCACCGTTCCGTGGTGGCGCCTCGCCTTAAGCCCGAGCGCCGGGGCGACCAGCGGCTGCACGTCGCCACGCGTTCCGAAGCCCGCCAACGAGACGTTCACACGCCAGGGGTGCGCGCCTTGCCTGGTGGAACAACGGAATTGATCCAGGACAATCGTGGCCCCCAGCTCGGCTCGTCTGCGTCACCCGGCGCCTGCAAACTCCAGAAGACACCTGCTGCCTGCAGTGGCGAGTTCACCCCCGACGCGCCGAGAACTTGGGTGGTTAGGTGTGGCACCCGCGTTGCTGTTTCACCGACGACACAGTGCTCAACGCGGAGAACCTATGAAACTCGCACACGCCAGTCTGATGATTGCACTCTGGTTCGCTTCGGGGTGCGGCGACATTCAGTCAATCGAGACGCTCCCTGAAACCGACGCTGATGCGAGCGAGTTGGGGTCGGTGGCCGTGGTGCTGCCCCACGCGGGCGATGTGCTGCGCGGCAAGGTGGTCGTCGACGGGAGCGCGTCGAGGTCCGACCGGGTCGCGCGCTTCCAATTCCTCGCCGACGGCGCCGGCATCGGAGACGCCGTGCTCACCGGCTACGGCTGGATTCTGGAGTGGGACAGCCGCACGGTCCTCGACGGCGCGCACACCATCTCCGCGCGCGTCACCTACCGCTCGGGCCGCGTCGCCATCGCCCCGGGGGTCGACGTGGTGGTCTCGAATCAGGTGGTGGTGGCCGACGCAGGCAAGCCGCCGCCTCCCGTGGACGCCGGAGTTCCCAGCGCAGGCAACATCGTCATCTCCGTCGCGCTGTCGATGAACAAGACCTCGGCCGTGGTGGGCGACACCCTGCGCGGCACCGTCACCTTCACCAACACCGGCGGCACCAGCGTGCCGTTCCAGCGCATGCTGATTGCCGGCCGCGCGCCGGGGAGCGTGAACGTCGACTTGAGCCCCGAACCGGCCGCCGGGTCGCTCGCGCCGGGCCAGTCCATCACCGTCAACGCCTCGCGCGTCATCGCCTCGGGCGCCGTGCTGGGAACGTGGGGCTTCTACGCCACCTGGCAGGACACAACCGGCGCGTGGACCTGGGGCCCGACCGTGAACGTGAATGTCTCGCAGTCGGCTCCTCCGCCGCCTCCGGTAGACGCGGGGACGCCCGTCGTCGACGCCGGGACACCGGCCAAAGACGCGGGCACTCCGGTCGTCGATGCAGGAACTCCAAGCGGAGACCCGAAGCCGGTCGGCGTGGCGGGAACCTGGTCGCTGGTCTTCCGCGACGAGTTCAACGGCACCGCGCTGGACACCAGGGTGTGGGACCCGCACTGGTTCAACGAGGGCGGCTCGATGAACAACGTCGGCACCTACGCGGCCAACGTCTCGGTGAAAGACGGCAACCTGGTCCTCATTCGCGCCGGCGCCACCTCGGGCTCGCTGGTCAACACCGAGAGCAACAACGGCTTCGCGGTGCAGGTAGGCATGTACACCGAGGCGCGCATCTACTTCTCGGGCGACGGCACCAACATCTACAACTGGGCGGCGTGGTGGATTTCCAGCAACCCCTGGCCGAACGGCGGCGAGCACGACATCGCCGAGGTGCTGGGAGGCAAGCTGACCGTCAACTACCACTCACCGTCGGGCTCGCATAACCAGGGTGCGCCGGCCGGCTACTGGGGCAACGCGTACCACGTGTACGGCATTCACCGAAAAGCCAGCTCGGCCGACGTGTACTGGGACGGCAAGTTGGTGAAGTCGTACCCCACCGACGACAACGGCACGGGCGAGTACCTCATCTTCAACGTCGGCTCGGGCAGCCCGTCGATGTACGGCACGGCGAGCGAGATGCGCATCGACTACGTGCGCGTGTGGAAGTAGCGGCGGATCACTTCCTCGAACGCGGCGGGCACACGGCGAGCGCGGCCACGTCGGGTGCGGAGACGTCGGTCCTCAACTTCAGCGTCCCCGCGGCCTCCTGGCCGGTGGACTTGAACTGAGGGAACGTCGACCTCGCCCAGACCGCGCCGCCGTCCCACCACGCGAAGGCCTGGCTCCCGGCGTCGGCGAAGAAGTAGCGGTTGTTGTTGAACGACGTGGTGGAGAACGCGTGAGCGGTGGCGCCGGCATCCACGTTGGGGTCGATAAAGACCATGCCCTGGCGGCCCCACGAATTCTCCAGCACCACGTCGTTGTGGTGCACCGAGCCGTTTCCCAGGGCACACAGCACGGAACACGCCGCGGGCATCGGAGGGCAACAGAAGGTGGGTTTAGCCCTCGAGTCCCAGGTGAAGACGATGCCGTGGCCATCATTGGGGGCCGTCAGCACCTTGTTGTTGGCGATTTCGACGCCCTCTGAGAGCGACACCAGAATCTGCGCGCCATGCGATGAGCCGGGGTTCGCTTTGGGCCCTCCGTTGAAGGCGACCACATTCCCCAGCATCTTCGCGTCGCCGCTCACTTCGTGAAAAATTCCCCCGCCGGTGTTGTTGAAGGCAACGTTTGATTCGTACCGCGTGGCGTAGTTTCGGATATCGGTCCACAGTCCCTGCCCGGCGTTGTGGTGCACGCAGTTGCCGCTCACCAGCAGACCGACGGTGCGCGCAAACTTGCTGCCGCCCCCCTCCCACTGCGCGCAGTAGCCGGCCACGTTGTTGTTCGACACTTCGTTCGCCACCACCGACGCATCCCGCGCATCCGTCACGCGGACGCCGATCTGGCCGTTGTGGTGCACGTAGTTCCGCGCCATGACCCCGCCGTCGCCGAGGTGAATGCCGGCGGCATGGTTGTAACGAGCCTCCACATCCTCCACGCGCCACCCCTGGCCGTCGCCGACTTCGCCGATGGCGCCTTCTTGTTGAGGCGACGCGAAGAACTCGACCACGAGGTCCGCCACGGTGACGCCGGGCGCGTTGCCGCGAAAGGCGTGCGAGGTGGTGGACAGCTCCCAGGTTGAGTTGGCCGGGGGCGGTCCCTCGACCTCGACGTAGGCCGTTCCGTTGCCGAGATCGACGAACCGGAAGCTGCCGCCGTCGATTCCGATGCCGGCGTCCACCTGGGGCTCGAAGCGGAAGCGTCCGCCGTCGGCCCAGGCGGCGTGCAGGTCGTTGTAGAGCAGGCAGTGGCGGCCGTTCTCACAGGCCGGGCCACCGCTCCCGGGACACACGTCGGTCGTCGTTGGGACGCCGAGGTCGAGGGACGTCTGGCGCGCGTAGGGAAGCGGGGAGCGGTACAGGCCGTTCACCAGCGCCATGGCCCCGGGCCCAAACCCGACGGAGCCGCGAAGCGTGGTGAGGTTTCGGCAATCCGCGCTGACCGTTCCGAAGAACGTGTCGTTGGCCCTGGGCACGATGGGTTGGCTGAGGCGGTGAACCCCCCCATCGAACACGTAGGTGGTCCCGGCGGCCTTCCCTGCCATCGCGTTTGTCACGCTGTCGCCCGCGTTGATGAACACCACCGGGCCCGTTGGGACGCGCGTCGAGCACCCGCCTCCGGTGCCTCCACCCACGCCACCGCCTCCGCCGCCGGCTGCACCACCTCCGGTTCCGCCGCCGACCCCTCCGCCGATTCCTCCCGCGGCACCACCCGCGCTTCCGCCAGCGCCGCCGCCGAGGCCACCACCTGCTCCGCCACCCGCG
>CAZFXD010000099.1:0-16753 GCA_964522795.1 uncultured Myxococcaceae bacterium | reverse complement strand
CGGGCGTATGCCAATAGAAAAGGTCCACCCAGTCGGTCTGGAGCCGTTCGAGGCTCTCGGCCAACGCGGCCCGCTGTCGCGCCGGGGCCAGGCCTTCGGGGGGGCCGCCGAGTTTGCCGATGCCGGCCTTGGTGGCGAGAAACACCCGACCCCGGCGGCCCTTCAACGCCTCTCCCAACAGCCGCTCCGAGGCGCCGTCGCCGTACATGTTGGCGGTGTCGAAGGCCTTGGCTCCGCGCTCCAGCGCGCGCTCCACGATGGCGCGAGACTCGCGGGCGTCGGTGCGCGTGCCGAAGTTCATGGTGCCGACGTTCAGCGGTCGCAAGGCGTTCACGGCCGCGGAGCGTACTAGACTCCGCGCGTGGATCCGTTCGTCTGGCAGTCAGAAAGCGACGCGCCCCGGCCGGCGCGCCTGACGCCGGTCGACGATCGCGTCTCCGCCGAGCAAGCCCTGCGGCGAATTCGCGGGGGCGAGGTCCTGCTCTATGAGGGTGACTTCCGGAATGCGCGGCAGTTGCTGGCGGCGCTGGCGCGGCGCCTCGCCGAGCCCGCCAGTCGCGGCACGCCGGCTGAAATCTTCCGGGCCGAGCGAGCCGCGAAGGAGCGGGCCCACGACGCGCTCTCAAAACTGGTCGTCGCCCTCGACGCGACCTATCGGCTGCCCCTGCCCCACGCGCCAGACGTCTCGGAGGCGTGCGCGTGGGCCTGGGGTCCGGCGCCAAAAGAGCGCACGGTCGTTCCACTGAAGACGCTGCTCGGGGTGCTCGGCGCCGCAGAATGGCGGCGCAAGGGGCTGGCCGTGCCCGGGCTCAAGGGCACGCTCGAGCCCCACTACGGGGTCTACACGCCCACCCGAACGGATTACGTGGAGCTGCTCGCCAACCTCGACGGCCTCCAGGGGCAGACGGTGTTCGATGTCGGCACCGGGACTGGCGTGCTCGGCTTTCTGTTGCTGCAACAAGGGGCCAGCGCGGTCACGGGCACCGATGTCGACCCGCGCGCCGTGGCGTGCGCCAACGCCAACGCCGCGCGCCTCGGGTACCAGCGCCGCTTCACCGCCGTCGAAGCCGACCTGTTTCCCGCCGGGCGCGCGAATTGGGTGGTGTGCAATCCTCCGTGGATTCCAGAGGCGCCGAAGACGCGACTCGATCGCGCGGTGTTTGACGCGGGGAGCGCGGTGCTCTCGCGGTTCGTGGCCGGACTGCCAGCACACCTCGAGCCCGGCGGCACGGGACTGCTGGTGATGTCGAACCTGGCGGTGCTGTTGGGGCTGAGACCGTCGGCCTGGCTGCGCGAGGCAGTGGAGGCCGCGGGGTTGAGGGTGGCGTGGACGCGCGAAGCCCACCCGCGACACAGCCGCGCCAAAGACACCTCGGACCCGCTGCATGCGGTGCGCTCCCGGGAAGTCACGTCGCTCTACGCCCTCACGCGCCCGTAGGCCTCGGCCGCCCGTGTTCCGAAGGCCACGACGACTGGCCGCGCCCGCGGCTGCGAGCACCCACGCGACCAACGCCACGCTCGAAAAAACGCGCCTTCCTTGAGCGGAACGCCGCTTGCTTTGGCTCTGTGTTCACACTCGCCCGGAGCCCACATGCCATTTCGCGTCTGTCTCGCCTCACTTCTCTGCTGCTCCTTCGCCGCGCGTGCCGAAGCGCCCGCGCTGGAGGCTGGCCCCCACTTCGTGGTGCTGGGGGGCGACCCGAGCATCGACCGGCTCCCGCTCAAATCGACCGCGGTCGAAGTGAACGTGGTGGGGGTGCTGGCCGACGTGGTGGTTCGCCAGCGGTACGCGAACGAAGGCGCGCGCGCGATCAACACCCAGTACGTCTTTCCCGGTTCGACACGGGCCGCCGTGCAGGGGCTGCTCCTCCGGGTGGGCGACCGGCAGGTGCGCGCGACGCTGCGTGAGAAGAACGAAGCGAAGCGCGAGTTCGAGGCGGCCCAGAGCGCCGGCAAGACCGCCTCGCTGCTCACCCAGGAACGTCCCAACGTCTTCACCATGCGACTGGCGAACGTGATGCCGCGCGACGTGGTCGAGGTCGAGCTCCACTACTCCGAGCTGTTGGTGCCGGAGCGGCAGCAGTACGAGTTCGTCTTCCCCACGGTGGTGGGGCCGCGGTACGCCAGCGCGGAGGGCACCGGCGAGACGTGGACGGCCACGCCTCACACCCGCGTCGGACAAGAGCCACCGGCGACCTTCTCCCTGCACGCCCGGGTCGCCACCGCGACCGAGTTGTTCGAACTGACGAGCCCCAGTCACACCGTCGACGTCTCGCGGTTGACCCCGACCTCCGCCGAGCTCTCCATCCGCGGTGAGGAGCGAGGCACGCGCGACTTCGTCTTGCGCTATCGCCTGGCGGGCGAACGCATCGCGGCCGGTCTGATGCTCTCGCCGGTTCAAGACGGCGAAGGCTTCTTCCTGCTGACCGTCGAGCCGCCGGCGCGCGTCGTTCCCGAGCTGATTCCGCCGCGGGAGTTCATCTTCGTGGTCGACGTCTCGGGCTCGATGTTCGGGTTTCCGCTCGACACCGCCCGGCAGCTCGTGCGCGAGCTGGCGGCCGATCTCCGACCGACCGACACCTTCAACATCCTCTTCTTCTCCGGGGGCTCACGGACACTGTCGCCCGCGTCACTGACCGCCACGCCCGAGCACCTGAAGCAGGCGCTGGAGATGCTGACCCGCATTCAGGGCAGCGGGGGGACGGAGCTGCTCCCGGCGCTGCGCCACGCCTTCTCGCTGGCGGCCGACCCCGCCCGCGCCCGAAGCGTCATCGTCATCACCGACGGGTACGTCGACGTGGAGCGCGAGGCGATGGAGCTCATCTCCAGGAACCTCGGCGAGTCGAACCTCTTCGCGTTCGGCATCGGCTCGGCGGTGAACCGCTACCTCATTGAAGGCCTGGCGCGGGCCGGGCGCGGCACGCCGTTCATCGTCACCGCCCCGAACGAAGCGCGGGCCGTGGCCGACAAACTCCGCGAGTACGTGCGCGCTCCGTTGCTGACGCACGTACGAGTCGCGGTGGAAGGGTTTGAGGTCTCGGGCCTCGAGCCCGAGTCGATGCCGGACCTCCTGGCGGACCGTCCGCTGGTGGTTCAAGGCAAGTGGTCGGGCGCGCCGCGAGGGACCATCGTGGTCAGCGGCATGACGGGCGCCGGGCCATGGCACCGAACGTTCGACGTGAGCCGAGCCGTGCCCGACGATTCGAACTCCGCCCTTCGCTCGCTCTGGGCCAGGCAACGCATCAGCCGTCTGTCTGACTTCGCCGCGTTTGGCCCGGAGACGAACGAAGAGCGCGAGCTGGTGACGGCGCTCGGCCTCAGGTACGGGCTGTTGACCCGTCACACGTCGTTCGTGGCGGTGCTGGAGCAGGTGCGCAACACGTCCGGCCGCGCGGACGAGGTGGAGCAGCCGCTGCCGCTCCCCGATGGCGTGAGCGAGCTGGCGGTGGGCGGCGAGCGCGGCGATGAACCCGGGGTGGCCTGGGTGTTCGCCCTCGCCGCGCTGGCAGCGGTGTTCGCGCTTCGCTCGCGGAGGCCCGTGTGGGGCTGACGCGGCGAGCGGCCAACGCGCTGTGGCTGGTGGGGGCGGCTGGGGCCCTCGCCGTTCTCAAGCGGGCGTTCTCCGATGCCCCGGCAGAATCGTTCCGGTGGCTGCTGACGCCCGCCACCGTGCTGGCCGGGGCACTCACCCGCCTCGAATTCAGGTGGGAGGAAGGCGTGGGATACCGCAACGCACCGCTCCACTACACCATCGTCCCGGCATGTTCGGGGCTGACCTTCTTCCTCGCCGCCGCGGGGACCTTATTCACCTTTCTCGCGCTCCCCCGGCACACCTCGGCTGCGCGGGCCGCGTGGACTGCGGGGGCGCTGGCCGGGGCCTACCTCACGACGCTATTCGCCAACACCGTTCGCCTCGCGACCGCGCTCGAAATCCATCGCCACCACCTCTCGCTGGCGGGTCTGTCTGGGCCCGAGTTGCACCGGCTGGTGGGGCTTGCGGTCTACCTGCTTGCGCTCCTGGCCCTGGTCGAGCTCGCGCGGGCGGCCCACCCCGGGCGAAAGGTGGTGGCGATGGTCGTCGCGGCCTGCGCCTGGTACCTGGGGATGACCCTGGGCCTTCCCCTGCTTCAGGGTCGGGGCACCACGGCGGCATTCGCCACCCACGCGGCCTGGCTGCTGGGCACGCTCGCGCTCCTCGTCGGCACGAGACTGGCCTGGGCCGCTCGACCGCGGCGCCAGCTCAGCGCTTCGGGGTGATTGAGCGCGTCACCTGGACGCGCGCGGGGCGCCGCCGCGCCGAAGCCAGAAGGCCGAGGAGCGCGATCGACAGGAGCGAAGCACGGGGTTGAGCCGCGCCAGAGCAGCCACACCCGCTGGGAGGCTTCTCTTCGGTGGTGCCCGAGTCTGGCGGGCCCATGGAGACTCCGGAATCGACCACGGGCTGCCCGCTGTCGGGGGGGCGTCCCGCATCGGCGATAGGCTGGCCGCTGTCGGGCGTGCCGGCGTCCATCGTCGAGCACGAAGGCCCAGAGCAGACGCACGCCCCCTGGCTGTTGCAGGTTCCCTGGCCACCGCACGTCGTCGCCGCGTTGCAGTACGTGCAGGTCGGGTAGTTGAAGTAGTCCGCCGCGCACGCGTTGCAGGTCGCGCCGGTGTAGCCCGCCGCGCAGGTGCACGCACCGGCCGCGTTGACGGTGCCGTGCCCACTGCACTCGACCGCGTCGCTGTACTGGCAGCTCGAGCCGGCAAACCCTGCGCTGCAGTCGCACCCGCCTGAGGTGTTGCACAGGCCGTGGTTTGAGCACTTGGTCGCGACGTCGCAGTACTCGCAGGTAGGGAAGTTGAAGTGATCAGGCGCGCATTGATCGCACGCCGCGCCGCCTAGCCCCGTGTTGCACTGGCAGGTCCCGTCGCCCTGCGCCTTGCCGCGCCCGTTGCACGTCATCAGGTCGCTGAACTGGCAGGTGGGCCCGACGAAGCCTCCGGTGCAGGTGCAGATGCCGAGCGAGTTGCACGTGCCGTGGCCCCCGCAGGTGGTGGCCGCGTCGCAGTACATGCAGGTGGGGTAGACGTAATAATCGGCCGCGCACTGATTGCAGCTCGCCCCGGCGAACCCCGCGGCGCAGACGCACGAGCCGTCGTTCTGGGCGGTGCCGTGACCGCTGCAGGTGGTGGCGTTGGTGTATTGGCACGCCGGCCCGGCGTACCCGGCCGAGCAGGTACAACCGCCTCCCGCGGCGCAGGCGCCGTGGCCGCCGCAGGTGGTGGCCGCGTTGCAGTAGGTGCAGCTGGGAAAGTTGTAATAGTCGGTCGCGCAGCTGTTGCAGGTCGCGCCGGCAAACGTGGCGGAGCAGGTGCACGAGCCGTTGGCCTGCGCCACGCCGTGGCCACTGCACGTCGTCGCATTCCCGTACTGACAGCCGCTCCCGGCGAACCCGGAGTTACACGAACAGGCGCCCGCCGAGGTGCAGGTCCCGTGCGCGTTGCAGGTGGTGGCGGCTGTGCAGAACTTGCAGGACGGGTAGCCGAAGTAGTAGGTGGCGCACCAGAAGCACTACGCGCCGCCGAATCCTGTCGCGCACTCTCTTCACCACTTCTACACTCCCGTCCCGTGGCCGCTGCAGGTGGTGGCGTCGCTGTACTGGCACGCCGGGCCCGCGTACCCCGCGGCGCCCTGGCAACCGCCCGCGGCGCTGCAGGTGCCGTGCGCGCTGCAGGTGGTGGCCGCGCTGCAATACAGGCAGGCCGGGTAGCCGAAGTAGTCGGTGGCGCAGCTGTCGCACGCCGCCCCGGAGAACCCGGTGGCGCACACGCAGGACCCGTTGGCCTGCGCCACGCCATGCCCGCTGCACGTGGTCGCGTTGCTGTACTGACACGACGCGCCGGTGAAGCCCATCGAGCAGACGCAGGTGCCTGAGGCGCTGCAGGTCCCCTGGTTGTTGCAGGTGGTGGCTGCGGAGCAGAAGGTGCAGGTGGGGTAGCTGTAATAGTTGGCCGCGCAGGCGTTGCAGGTGGCGCCGGAGAACCCGGTCGAGCAGGTGCAGCTCCCGTTGGTCTGGGCCACGCCGTGACCGCTGCAGGTGGTGGCATCGCTGTACTGGCACCCCGAGCCCGCGTAGCCCGCGCTGCAGGTGCAGGTGCCCGTGGCGGAGCAGGTGCCGTGCGAGGCGCAGGTGGCGGACGCCAGGCAGTACGTGCATGCAGGGTAGCCGTAGTAGTCGGCCGCGCAGGCGTTGCAGTTGGCGCCGGAGAACCCCGTCGAACAGACGCACGAGCCGTTCGCCTGGGCCACGCCGTGCGCGTTGCAGGTGACCGCGTCGCTGTACTGGCAGGTGGAGCCGGCGGTCCCGGCGGGACAGGTGTAGGTCAGGCTGATGTTATTGACGGCGATGCTCGGGAACACGAGGGTGCCGTTGCCGTTGTTCATCCAGTGGAAGCCGATGCGAACGGCCGCGTTGTTCTGGTAGGTCGCCGGAAGCGACAACGAGTAGCGCGTCCACTGGGCTGGCCCGTTGCCGCCGCACCCACCCGCGCAGAACGTGGTCTCCAGGCAATACTTGTTCGGCCAGGTACCGCCATCGTCGCCGCTGAGCCACAATTGAGCGCCGTCGTCCGTGCAGCCGCTGCTCCCCGCGGCGATGTAGTCAAAGCCGAGGGTGAGGTTGGTCTTTCCGGTGGTGTCGATTCTCGGGGAGTAGGCGAGCTTGGCGGTCGCGTTGGAGAACCCGTCCAGGTACACGGCGTTGGTGTCGCCACCGGCGTCGGGCGCGTAGCCGATGTGCAGGGTTTGATCGACCGGAGAGCATGCCGCGGCGGCGCAAGCGAGCGGCGTCGCCGAACCGGGTTCCGAGCAACTGACGTACCACTCGTTCGCCGTCGGGCCGTTGGGCCCTCCATCGCTTTTGATCACCGTCCATCCGCCCGTGTAGCCGGCGGCCGAGCAACCCGACGTACAGCCGCTGCTGAACACCTCGGAGTAGAGCGTGGTCTGAGCGTTCGCGGCGGCAGACGCCGCGAGCAACGCGACGGTGGCGAACGGGGCGAGCGTCTGAAGTTTCATCCGTCAACCTTCCGAATCAACCCGGGGCGAGTGGCACAGCGGTTTGACTCCGCGGACGCGGTCGCAGGGACAAGCGCCTCGAAGACAACCCTGGAAATCCTACCCCTCCCGTGGGGGAACGGCGAATCTCCGGAGGGCTGATCAGCCGCCGTGTAGGCGGCCCCCGCAACGTGGCGCCTGCGCCCACACTGTTGCTCCCTGTAGTTCGAGGTGCGCGAGGTTGCGGAGCGCGCTCAGGCCATGGCCGACAGGTGCAGGGCCACGAACGCGAGCACCGCCGGGAGCGCCTGCACGAAGAGGATCTTCTTTCCCACCGTGGCGGCGCCATAGACGCCAGCGATGAAGACACACGCGAGAAAGAACGTGAGGGTGGGCGCGCCGGCGGGCAGCCCCTGAACGAGCCCCCACACCAGGCCTGCCGCGAGAAACCCGTTGTAGAGCCCCTGATTCGCGGCGAGCACGGCCGACGACGCTGCCACTTCAACGGTGGTGCCGAAGGTCTTGCGCCCGAACGGCGTCTTCCAGAGAAACATCTCGAGCACGAGGAAGTACCCGTGCAGCGCAGCGACCAGACCGACGAGCACCTGAGCAGCGAGGACCATGCGAACTCCCGGAAAAGGGGACAGGCTACTTTTTCAAACGAAAAAGGGGACAGGCTACTTTTCACCCCGCCTCGACAGAGAGAAGCGGGCGTCGAGCGTTCTCAGTTCTTGAGGGTGAGTGGACAGTTTTGCACCACCGCTGATGTCGGATGCGTTTTGTAAAACAACACACATGGCAAGAATTCCACGAGGGGACTGCGGCGGGTTGGTGATGCATCTGCTCAACCGGGGCAATGATCGCTCGACCGTTTTTCATTCAATCTACGACTACCGCGACTTCGTCGTTCTGCTGCGCGAGGCGAGGGCGCGGTTCGACGTCGAGGTGTTCGCGTTTGCGCTCATGCCCAACCACTTTCACCTGGTCGCGCGGCCGGCGTCGTCAGCGGCCCTCCGCGCGTACATGCACTGGTTGCTGACGTCGCACGTACGACGCCACCGTCGTCGCCACGGCGGCAGCGGGCATGTGTGGCAGGGCCGCTTCAAGAGTTTTCCTGTTCAGAACGACGGGCACGCGCTCACCGTGATGCGGTACGTACTCCGAAACCCGATTCGCGCAGGGCTTGCCACGAGCGTCGTCGACTGGCCATGGAGCAGCTTCCACGGAGCATCGATGGTTGACGCCTGGCCGGTCGCCGCGCCGCCGGACCTCCGGGCGTGGGTCGACGCCAACGAGGACGAGACTCAGTTGGCGCGGCTCCGGCAGAGTGTGCGACGGCGCGCGCCCTTTGGCGACGTGGCGTGGACCGCCCAGTTCGCGTCTGAGCACGGGCTGCAAGCGACGGTTCACCGCCGCGGGAGACCCAGGGGGCCCTCGACCCGGCGGAGCTTCGTGGTGGACGCACCGGCGCTGCTCGGACCGGCCGGTGTGTGGGTCGACGAATCCTAGAAGGCGAAGCCGAGGCCGACCTTCACCCACGGGTAGCCGAACTCAGCGCGAAAGGAGAGGAGTTCGGTGATCTTGACGCGCAGGCCGAGGGCGCTCACCGCATACGCCCCGAACGGCGCATAGGGAATCGCTCCATAGTTTCCGAAGCCGATCGCGAGCGCGATACCGAGTTTGAAATACGCGTCGAAGCTGGCGAAGAAGTGAAAGTCCCACAGGACTTCGACTGGAACGGAAACGCCGAAGAACGCCCCGCCCGACCAGCCGAACACCGCGAAGTCACCACCGAACTCGATACCAAACTCGTCGTTGGCCGGCGGCAAGAAGCCGTCCTTCAGAATGGGAATGTAGTAGCGAACGCCCAGTCCCCCGGGAAACCCGCCGTAGAACCCGCGATAGAACGGCAGGCCGATGAAGAAGCTCAACATCTGCGGCCGCGCGTGGGCGCCCCGATCGAGCAGGCCGCCCGATTCGCGGATCGAAGGGCCATCGCTTTCAGCGCGCGCCCCCGTGGCCACGGTGAGCACCGACAAGACGAGCAGAATTCGCAGGTTCATCCGGCACCCATAGCAGGACTCATCGGCCCCGGCGCACGTCGCGGGTGCCCCCAGTGTCACCCCGCGCGGTCGCGTGCGGCATCGCGGCGTCCGGTGCGCAGCGCTATGGCAAAAATGTCGCGATCGAAAAAGTAGCCTGTCCCCTTTTCCGCACGAAAAAGTAGCCTGTCCCCCTTTTTGTGCGAGTCGCCCTTCGCCACCTGTTCGTGCCCGCGCTCCTCGCAGTCGCGCTCGCGCCGTGGTTCATCGCCCCGGGGCCGGCGCGCGACCTGTTGCGCACGAGCGTGCTGCTCATGGCCATGTGGCTGGTCTGGCTCCTCGAGCAGCTCGCGCCGCGCGTCCCTGAATGGAATGCCCGCCCGCTCACCGACGGACTCGAAGGCGCGCAACGTCTCTGGCGCGACGCGGTCTACCTCTTCGGCGTCACCCAGCTGACCGCGTGGCTCGTCGACCTGGTGGACCCCTGGCTGAAGATCGCCGCCGCATCGAGTGGACTCGAGCCGCTGCGCGCCCTCTGGCCGGCTGACTGGCCCTTCGCTCTTCGCTTCGGCCTCGCCTTTCTGCTGGTGGAGTTCTTTTCCTACTGGGTGCATCGCGCCGCGCACCGCACCAGGCTCCTGTGGCAGTTTCACAGCACCCATCACGTGGCCACCGAGCTCAACGGGCTGAAGGCCGTCCGTACCCACCCGGTCGACAACCTCGCCTTCTTCATCGGTCGCACGCTCCCACTCCTCGCGGTCGGCGCCGGCCGGGAGGAACTTCTGGCCGCGGCCTCGCTCGGCGGCGTGCTGGGTATTCTGGCCCACGCCAACCTCGACCTCTCCGACGCAGGGTGGGGCCTGTTGGTCAACTACCCGCAGACCCACGCCGTGCACCACTCCGCCAACCTGGTGGAGAGCAACTCCAACTTCGGCTGCCACACCGTGCTCTGGGATCGGCTGTTCGGAACCTTCCGCCGCCGCCCCCAGGAGCCGCTCACCATCGGCGTGGACCCGGTTGGGCCGCGAACACTCTGGCAGGAGCTGATGTGGCCGTTCTATCGACGCGTCAGCTAGGTGAAAATCCACATCACAAATGAAGGGTGCGTGCGTCAAAAATTAGAACTGAACGCCCCGTATTGTTGCAATGATTACGAACAAACCGCGCTACCCTCCTGCGCGTTTGTTCCCCCTGACCAAGGACGTGACCGCGTGGACTTACTGACGGCGCTCAGTAACAAGTCGAGCTATTCGAAGAACCAGCTGCAGCTCATCATCGGAGCGTGGGTCTTCGCTTCGTTGGTCGAAAAGAAACCCAAAATTTCCCTCAACAACGGCGACGTGGCGGAAGGCGACTACAACAAGGCCTCGCTCTACTCGCTGCTCTACGCCATCTACCGCTCGGTGGGTCAGGTTCGCTCGGAGCACGGCCAGAAGTACGAATTCACCTTCAACACCTGGGGCTACGCGTGGCCCGAAGCGTGGGGCAAACCGCTCACCACGGCCGCTGAACCAGAGCGATACGGCCAGAACGCCTACGCCGGGCTCTACCACTCGACCGAGATTCGCAAGTACGTCGATGACCGCGGCGGCAACGTGCACATCATCGAAATGGGCTGTGGCACCGGCGCGGGCGCCAACTGGGTCTGCGGGTCGGTCCTCCCGGCGTGCACCTACAACGCGGTGGACATGCAGGCGGCGGCCATCGAAACGTGCCGCCGCAAGTTCGTGCCGGCCCACGCCGGTCGGCTCGAGGCCACCTGCGTCGACGCGACGCAAATCACCATGGCCGACGGCAGCGCGGACATGATCGCCGTGAACGAAACACACGTGACCGAGATTCCCGGCGTGGTCACCGCGGAAGACGAGAAGTTCTTCCAGACCGCGCATCGGTTGATGAAGCCGGGCGGCTACCTGGTCTGGGGCAACGCCATCCCGGACGCCACGTGGAAGCCGTGCTTCAAGTACCTCGAGGGACTGGGGATGAAAGTCGAAGACGCCGTCGACGTCACCCGCGAAGCCGTCCGCGCCCGGGATGAAGACAAGGCCCGCATCGACACCTACGTGGACCAGGCCATCGACGCCTTTCACGCCTTCAAGATTCCCGGTATCGGCGAGAAGCGTCGGCGAGAAGCCGAAGTGGCCCTGAAGAACTTCGCGCGCAACCCCGGCACCAACCTCTACGACAACATGGTGAACGGCACCGACACCTACAAGGTCGTTCGGGTGCGCAAAGCCGCCTAGCGGTTGGCGCCGCCTCATGCAGCTCGAGATTCGACGTCGACGTCGGCCCGCCCGCGCGGTACGCCTTCGCTATGCGCGCTCGTGTCCTTCTCGTCTTCGTCGCCGCGTCATGCGCGACCCCTACGTCGCAGGCCCGGTTCTCCGCGACGACCTATGAGGCCCTGGTCACCTCGGCTGATCGCACGCCCGAGGACGTGGCGCTCGATCCGGGTCGTAAGCCGGCGCTGTTTCTAGCGGCCATCGGCCTGACGCAGGGTGAACAGGTGGGCGAGTTGTTCGCCGGCGGCGGCTACACCACCGAGCTGCTGGCGCGCGCGGTCGGCCCCAGCGGCCGGGTCTACGGCCAGAACCCGAAGTGGGTCCTCGAACGCTTTGCCGCCAAACCGTGGGCCGATCGACTGGCCCGCCCCATCAACCAGAATGTCGTTCGGGTGGACCGCGAGCTCGACGCCCCCTTCCCTCCCGAGCTGGCCGGCACGCTGGACGTGGTGGTCACCAACGCGAACTACCACGACGCTATCTGGCAGAAGGTGGACACGGCGAAGATGAACGCGGGCGTGCTCGCCGCGCTCAAGCACGGGGGTCGCTACGTCATCTCCGACTCCTCGGCGAAGGCCGGCGCCGGCGACGAGGTGTGCGAGCAGCTGCACCGCGTCGAGGAAGCGCGGGTGCGGCGCGAGGTGGAGGCCGCCGGCTTCGTCTTCGAACGCTCGAGCGACGTCCTTCGTAACCCCACCGACACGCGGGACTGGAACGCGTCGCCTCGCGCCGCGGGTGAAAAGCGCGGCCTGTCCGACCGGTTCATTCTGGTGTTCACCCGCCCCTGACCGCAGGGTCAGCGGTGCTCGAACGCTTCGCGCAGGCCGTCGTACGCGGGCTTGGGCGCGAGCGCCGCGTCGAATGGGAGCGGCGCGTCCGGAGCCCCGAAGAACGCGTAGACCCAGGAGTGTTCGTCGGTGAACCCCCAGGTGGAGAAGCCGTTGCAGGCCGGACTGGCGAGGCAGGTGGAGGCGATCGCTTTGTACACGGCCTTCTGCCGCAGGAAGCGATTGGGGTCGCTCCAGATGTCGTGAATGCGAACGTCCAGCTCGCTCACGTTCACCTTCAGCCCCAGGGCGCGGAGCCGGGAGATGTTCTGCGCCAGCGCCGTGAGCGCCCCGCTCGACTCATAGGACGTGACCGAGATGTGCATCTGAAATCCAACCGCGTCGATGGGGACCCCGGCGTCGCGAAGCCCGGCCACCATGTTGAACACCCGCGTCGACTTCGCGCCCAGGTCATCGTTGAGGTAGTCGTTGTAGATGAGCTCTGCGGCCGGGTCGGCGGCCCGCGCGGCGCGGAAGGCGTCGGCGATGTACCCGGTTCCCAGTCGCTGCAGGAAGACTGAGTCGCGATACCCGGCGTCGACGCCGTCTTCGATGGCTTCGTTGACCACGTCCCAGGCGCGAATGCGCCCCTGGTAGTGCCCGACCACGGCCTGAATGTGCGAGCTCATGAGCGCGCGGAAGGCGGTCTGTGAAACGGCGCCGGCGTCGGCCACGTACGCCGGTACCTGGTTGTGCCAGACCAGCGCGTGCCCTTTCACCGCCATGCCCCGCGCGCGGGCCCAGTCCACGCTGTCGTCGACGGCGGTGAAGTTGAAGGTGTTGGGGGCCGGGTGCACCTGCGCCCACTTGAGCCCGTTCTCGTGGGTGATGGCGTTGTACTCACGGGCGAGCGTCTCCCGGTATGCGGCGTCAGGCGCGAACAAGGACGACAGCTCAATCGCCGCGCCGACCCACACACCCGAGTCGAGGGCCACCGCCCGCAGCGAATTGGGGTTGAGTCGGAAGCCGCCGTCATCTCCGCCATCGAGGCCCCCATCGCGGCCTGCGTCCCCGCCGGCGTCCACGCCACCATCGGACCCGCCGTCCTGGGGCTGCCCGCCATCGACGCTCGCGTCGGCTTCGCCTCCGTCGCCGCGCCCGCCATCGAGCGCGGCGCCCGCGTCGAGGCCGGCGTCTCCCCCGGTGAACACAGGCCCCTCACACGCGCCCAGGGCGCCGCACGCCAGCGCCAGGCCCGCGGCCGCCCGAAGGAGCCGGAACCGACCGCCAATGGAGGGCGAGGCCCGTGGCGCGAACCCGAAGCGCGACATTCCCCCCGTACATCACGCCGACATTTCGTTGTCGATGCGGACTCAATCCCCTAGGGTGGAGGGCCTCACCAAAGGAGCCGTCCACACATGTCGAACAAGAAGACCCAGTTGAACCCGTTTCTCCCGGCCGTCCCCAAGTCCTCCAAGAAGAACGGTCTGATGAAGATCGTCCTCGGCGTTCCCCTCGCGATGATGGGCACGCAGGCGCTTGCTTCGCCGCTTCCGGCGAAGACGCTGGAAGTTCCGGCGCAGGAAGCGAAGACCGAGATGACCCAGGACACCTACAAGAAGACCGTCCTGGTCGCCCAGGCCAACGCCGCTGGCGCGAAGGACACGAAGAAGACCGGCAACAAGGCCGGTACGCCCGCGAAGGGCAAGTAATCGCAGCGAAGCCTTCGCGGCTTCAGCTCGATGTCGTTTTGACGGGTGGGGCCGGTTTTTGGCCCCGCCCGTTTTTTTTCCCCGCACTCCGGCGCCTCGACGCGTAAAAGCGCGCCCCATGCCAGCTCGACACGCCGAGGCCCGCGCCGCGCGCCAGAAAGACACGCTCTACGACGAAGTGCTGGAGGTGCTGCGCGCCCCGCCCGCCCAGACCCCGGAGCGGGTGCTGTTCACCCGGCACGCCCGTCGCCTGTTCACCAACACGCAGCGCGCCCTGGAGCGGGTGGCGGCCGGCGCGCGAGTGCCGGTGGTGGCTGGCTACAGCATCAAGACGAACCCGCTGACCGCGCTGGTGGACCTGGCCCGCGACACCGGCCTGTGGGCGGAGGCCATCGCCCAGACCGAGGCCGCCCACGCCCTGCGCCGAGGGTTCCCTTCGCATCAGATTATTCTCAACGGGCCCGCCAAGTGGTGGCCCATGCCGCTCGACGTCCCCGGGTTCGGGGCCATCTTTTGCGACTCGATGGAAGAGCTGCGCATGGTCACGTCGAAGCAGTTTCAAAAGAAGGTGCGCGCCGACTTCATCGGCGTTCGGCTCCGTCCCGGCACGGTGAAGTCCCGTTTCGGCATCGGGCTGTCGGACCCGAAGGTCTTCCTCGAGGTGGTGCGCACCTTGAAGCATCTGCCCAAAGGCCAGGGCGTGGGGTTTCACTTCCACCAGGCCTCCAGCATGCTCGGCGTCCGAACCTGGAACTACCTGGCGCTCAATTTCCTCGCGGCCATCACCATGCTGATGGAGCGCATCGGCCCCCGGCCCCTCACCATCAGCTTCGGCGGCGGCTGGCACCCGGACGAGTGGGCCAACTACCTGAACGAGATTCTCCCCTCGCTCCTTGGGCATTGGCGCGATGAGCTGCCCACCCTGCAGCGGGTCATTGTCGAGCCGGGCAAAGCGCTGTCCCAGCCGTCGATGGGCGTGGTGATGCGGGTGCTGGAGGTGCGCAAGAGCCGCGAAGGCACCGACGTGGTGGTGGACGGTTCGGTGGCCGAGGTGACGGACGTGAAGTCGCACCACCACCGCATCATGTCGGTCTCCAGTTCTGGCAAGCCCACCTTGTGGACGCGGGGCAACGATCGCCTCCTGGGTCGCCTGTGCATGGAGTTCGACATCGTGGCCGACGGGGTCAAGTTGCCCCCGGGGCTCAAGCGCGGCGACGCCTTCTGCGTGCTCGACGCCGGCGCCTACGACGCCAGCATGGGCTACGTGTTCGGACGCGGCGACGTACACCAGGCGATCTGACGCCGCGGCGCCGCCCGCCTCAACCGAACGACACCTTCCGCGCGTGATGGGCGTCGAGCTCGGTGATGGCGCGCGTGAACAACTTCGGCCGCAAGGGGATCGCCGGCTCGCGAGCGGGGACGCCGCTCACCGCTGACATCAGGCGCGCAGGAAGATTCAGCCCCGCCATCGTGCTCCCGTAGATCCACGCCGGGAAGCGGGGGTTCACTTCGATCAGAAACAGGCGCCCCAACGAGTCCTGCACGCACTCCAGCTCGCCGCCACCCGACCACCCGAGCGTCTTCAGCGCGCGACGCAAGCGCGTCGCGAGCGACTTCGGCAAGGGGCTGACCCGCCCTGTCCAGGTCTTGCCTTCGGCGGTGATGTCGACCTTCTCCATGAACACGGCGCCCAGCAGCTCTCCCTGAAACGCGGCGAACGCAATGGTGACGTCGCGACCGTCGATGTGCGACTGGAGAAACAACTTCGAACGGCCCCCCCACGTGCGGCCCATGCGCTGCATCTCGGGAATGAGCTCGTACACCGAGTCGATGGATGCGGCGTCGTAGGTGGACCCTTTGACCCAGATCGGCCAGCCATGGTGGCGACAGAAGTGCTGCAGCGCCTGGTCCGACGCGTCGGCACACCGGATGTACGGCGCGGTGAACATGCCCATCTGCCGGGCGAAGTCGGCCGCGGGCTTTTCCACCACCTTCAGCGCCGCGGGCGACGGAAGCGCGAGGCGCCGGTTTCGAATCTTGCGCGACAGCAGGCGCACTTCGTTGTCGTACCCCGACAGCCACAGGCCACCTTTGGCGAGCTTCTGCGCCACGAACCGGGCGTGCTGCTCGGGCTTCTCCAGCCAGTGGGGGCGAACGAGGCAATCGTCGAAGTCAGTCCACTCGAGGCCGCTGCTGGCGCGGGAGTAGTCGACCGCGGTCAGCCTCGCGTCGGGGAAGGCCTGGCGCATGCACCGCGCCAGCCCGATGCCGGGCGTGGGGTTGGTACCGCTATGAACACCGCTAATAAAGATGTGCACGAATGAACCTCAAGCGCGGGGGGGGCGACGACTTACCTCATCCCGGCGCGCTAGTGTGCGCGGGATGAAAACCTTGCTCGCCGCGCTTGTCTGCCTGGCCACGCTCACCGCGTCTGCGCAGGTCCACGTCACTGTCGTCGCCCCCAGCATCGTGTTCCCTGCCCCGCCGCCCCTGGTGGTGATCGCCCCGGGGATTCAGGTGGTGCCCGACTACGACGAAGAGGTCTTCTTCGCCAGCGGTTGGTACTGGCACCGCAGCGGCGCCCACTGGTTCCGCAGCCGCGGCCACGCCGGCGGGTGGGTGCTGTGCGAGCCGCGCTTCGTGCCCCCGGGCCTCGCCCGAATACCACCCGGCCACTACCGGAAATGGCATGGCCCCCCGCACGGCCATGGCACCGTCGTCGTCAACCCTCCCGGGCCGGGGCGCGTGAAGTTCAAGGTCAAGGGCCCGAAACACCACTGAGACCTGGCGTCTGGCGCCGTGTGGCGCCCATCCAAAATCGTCTGCGGTCTTGATCGAGATCAAGTCTCGGCTTCGGGACTCCTGCGAGCTTTCACTCGTCAGGACGTGAGGCAGATCAATGCGCGATCGA
>CAZFXD010000098.1:0-16766 GCA_964522795.1 uncultured Myxococcaceae bacterium | reverse complement strand
GCGTGTCGACCGAGTTTGAGTTGAAGCCCTCGACCGGGGCCTTGACGGTCGGCCATGCGTCGGTCGCGGCCTTCGGGAGCAAGCTCGACGTCTCGGGCGCGGTGGAGGACGTGTGCCGGCCCGACGCGCCGCTCGCCATCGCGGGCAAGATGTTCGTCTCTGCCAAAGAGCTCGACGAAGGCCTGGGCCTGGGAGTGGGGGCCAAAGGCTCGGGGTGGCTGCAGGTGAGCGCCAGCGGCACGCGGGCCGCGCCGGCGCTCCGCCTCGACGTCTCGGCCAGCGACGTGGCGTTCCAGCGCTTCACGCCGGGCACCCTCACCGCCGCGCTGGTCTTGAAGAAGGACGTGCTGCTGCTCGAGCACCTCGAGGTCTCCGTGGGCGCTGGCGTCGTCACCGCCCAGGGGCAGCTCTCGCTCAAGACGCCGTACCCGTTCGAGGCCGAGGTCAGCACGCACGACGCCTCGTTCGGCCGTATTCTGGAGCACGCCGGGGTGGCGCACGCGTGGGTCGATTTCTCAGCCAACATGAAGGGGAAATTCACGGGGGCGTTTGCCCCGTCGCCGGTGGTGCGGGGCGAGACCACCGTCGGGATTCAGAAGTTCGAAGTGACGGCCAGACCCTTCGATACGCCGCAAGTCCCCGGGCGGATGATCTTCGCCATGCCCGCCCTGCAGGTCGAGACCGCCATCGACATCACCGCCGCGCGCACCAGCTTCAACGGCGCCGTCATCACCACCCCCTCCGGCCACACCCGAGTGCGCGCCGACGCGGTGCTGCACCACGACTTCCAGAAGGGCCTGGAGATCGCCGCGGCCATCGAGTCCCTCGGGCTCGATGACACGTTGGGCATCTCCGAGGCGCCGTGGGGGGGCGTGCTGGAGGGGCGGGCCAGTCTGATCGGCCCCTACAACAACGTCACCATCGACAGCCGGGTGTCGGGCCGGGACGTGATGTACTTCGATTACCACCTGGGCTCGGTGCAGACGCCGGTGCACTACGCGGCCGGCGTGCTGTCGTTCCCGGCGGTGACCGGCCTCATCGGCAAGACGGCGTACAGCGGCACCACGCGCCTCGACTTTCTTTCCGATGGCGTGCACGTCAACGCGGCGGTCGATGCGCCTGGGGCTCGGGTGGAGGACCTGGTCGACGTGTTGGCCGACCTGCACCCCTCCATCGAGTCGCTGCAGCACGTGCTGACCGGCTCGGCCCCCGGTTCGTTCCGGTTCGAAGGCCCCGCGCGCGAGTTTGAGGGCGTCGTGCAGTTGGAGGTGTCGGACCTCGCGTACTACGGCCGGCGATTCGGTCGCGGCCCGCTCAAGCTTCGATTCGAGAAGGGCGCCGCGCTGGTGCTGGAGCCCTTCCACGTCGAAGGGCCGATGGGGGCGAGCGACCTCAAGGGGCGATGGGTCTTTCATGGCCCCCTCGATTTTGACTTCTCAGTCGATCGCGCGCCGATCGAGGAACTGCTCGGCGCGCCGCTGGCGGCGCGCCTGCTGCCCCAGGCCCACTTCCGGTTCGCGGGGAAGGCGTTCGGCAACAGCGACGCGCCGAAAGTCCAGGCGTCGTTGACCTCCCCCGAGTTGCTCGTGCGCGGGCTGCCGCTCGGGGGCAGCGCGTTCTCGTTGACCCTGGAGAACCGGGTGCTCCGAGCCACGGGCAACGCCTGGCAGGGAGCGCCGGTCGACGCCCAGTTGGTCTTTCGCGCGCCGTACCCGTGGGACCTGAAGGTCCAGTTCGACCTGGACCCGATTCGGCTCCTGTTCGCAGACGCGGCCAACTGGGCGATTTCGAGCAACGCGGTGGGCAGCGCGGCGCTGAAGGGCGCGTTGAAGGACGACGCGGCCCTCGAGATTCACGCCACGGTCGACACGGTTCGGCTGGCGCGAGGCGACGCAACCCTCACCGCCACCGCGCCGGTGGTGGTTGATTTTCAGGCCCGCCGGGGGAGCGTGGCTCCCGTCGCGCTCCGGGGGACCAACACGCAGATGGTCGTCGGTGGCGATTGGGGACCGGCCGGCTTTGACTTCAGCGCCAAGGGCTTGGTCGACGCGCGATTCGTGGAAGCGGTCGTTCCGGTGATGGAGCGCTCTTCGGGCGTGGTGGAATTGGCGCTCGCCGCCAGCCGGCAGGGCAACGCGGCGTCGCTCACCGGCACGGCCGACATTCGCGACGTGCGCTTTGGCGTGCGCGGACAACCGGTTCTCGTGCGGAACATGTCCGGCCGGGTGGAGTTCTCTCAGTCGAAGCTGCTCCTGCGAGATCTCGAGGCCGTGGTGAACGACGGTCACGTGCGCGCGCGCGGCGATGCGACCCTCGACGGGTTCGACCCCGCCGCCGTCGAGCTCTCGGCCGACCTCGATGACGTCAATGTCCCGTTGCGCGCCGACGCGGTGGCCACCGTGGGCGGCGCGCTGTTGCTGCACGGCCCGGTGAAGAAGCTGCAGCTGTCCGGAACGCTCGACGTGGCGCGCATGCGCTACACCCAGCAGGTCGCGCTCGACAGCTTTCTGCAGGACGTGGGGAGCCGCTCCGCCCGCTCGGGGCCCGAAGGACCGCCGCGGCTGTACTTTGATCTCGGCGTCGACCTCTCGGGCGACGTGCGCATCGACAACAACCTGGCCCGCGCCCAGTTGGGCGGAAAGCTGCGGGTTCAGGGGACGGACCGGGCCCCGGAGTTGACCGGGGTGATCGAGGCGAAAGAGGGCGCCCAGGCGACCTTCCGGGGCAACGCCTACGCCATCAATCGGGCTCGGGTGCACTTTGCCGGCACCACGCCCACGGTGGACTTCGCCGCGCGCACCCAGGTTCGAGAGTACGCCGTGAACGTCAAGGCGTTTGGGCGCATCGACGATCCGACGGTGTCGCTCACCGCCGAACCCTCACTCTCCGAGGGCGACGTGTTGGCGCTGCTCACCCTCGGCATCACCTCGCGAGAAGGCGTGAGCACCCAGACCGGCGCAACGCTGGCCGCTGAGGCGCTCTTGTCGGCGTCTGGGCTCGATCGCCAGGTGCAGCGGTTCCTCTCTCGCACCAAAGTCCTGAAGGACCAGCAGGTGCACCTGTCGACCAGCTACAACGAAGCCACCGGGCAAGCAGAGCCCTCGGTGGTGTTTGAGTCGAAGGTGGTGAGCGACCGGCTCAAGGTGGGCGTCACCCAGCCGGTGACCGGTCGCGGCACGCGGGCGCACTTCGAGTACCAGGTGGCCCCCGGGGTGTCGGCCAAGGCGCAGTGGGACAATCAGAGCCAGGATTCTTCGTACGGCAACCCTGGGCTCGACGTGAGGTTCCGGTTCGAATGGGAGTGACCGCCGTCGCCCTCGCTGCGCTGGTCGCCGCTGCTCCCCTGGTGCGCGGTGTGGAGGTGCGGCTGCCCGACGCCGCCTCCAGTGAGCTGCAGACAGACCTGCAGAACCTCCTCACCATCCGCGAGGGAGAGCCGCTGTCGCTGATGACGGTGCGGAGGTCGATTGAGCGGCTGATGGCGAGCGGACGGTTCGCCGACGTCGAAGTGCGGGTGGACGACCGTGCCGACGGCGTGGTGGTGATCTTCGACGTGCAGCTGCTCCGCGCCATTCGCGAGCTGCACTTCGCTGGCCAGGTCTCTCGAACGCCGGAGGAGCTGCAATCGCTCATCAACCTCACCGAGGGCGCCCCGTACTGGCCAGAGCGCGCCGAGAGCGCCGCCGAGGCGATTCGACGGGCCTACCGGCGTCGCGGCTATCTGGGCGTGGACGTGGTGTCCGACGCGTGGGTGGACGAGGGCGGTGTGGTGCTGACGTTCAACGTCAAGGAGGGGCTGCCGGTGGCGATCTCCTCGATCGTGTTGGCCGGCGATATTCCACCCGACGGGCCGAACGTGATGGAGACGTTGGGGCTCCGGGTGGGAGACCCGCTCGATCTCGAAGCGGTCGAGCGCGGCGTCGACGCGGTGCGCGAGTCGCTCCGGCGCGCCCGCTACTTTCGAGCCCGGGTGGACCCCGCGGTGGTGGACGCCGCGGGCTCCGTGGCCCTGGCCATCGACGTGGGGCCCCGACTGGGGCTCGCGTTCTGGGGCAATCGATCGTTCTCGACCCGTACCCTGGAGTCGGTCCTCGCGTACCGCGGGGAGGAGCCCCTGGACAGCACGACCATCAACCGCCTGCGCGAACGACTCGAGGCGTTCTATCGCGCCCGAGGGTTTGAGCGCGTGGCGGTGCACACCCGTGAGCATCGCGAGGGCGGCAGCGCCGTGGTTCGGCTGGCGATCGAGGAAGGCGCCCAGCTCCTGGTGAAGGACATCGCCTTCGAGGGCCGCGAGGCGGTGTCAGAATCGTCGCTGCGAGACATTCTGAACCTCACCGTGCTCGAACAGGCGGTCTCAGAGAACGAGGAACCACGCTTCATCGACCCCACCGGCATGACCGGCCGCACCCGCGACGAAGGGGACATCTCGATGCCCCCGGGCGACGGCGTATTCGTCGAGGCCGCCTACCGCGAGGCGGCGCGTCGAATGACCGCGCTGTATCAGGACAAGGGCTACCTCGACGCCCGGGTGGAGCTGCAGCGGGTGGAGATCGCCGAGCAGCGGGCGCTGGTGCGCTTCGCCATCGCAGAAGGACGCCTCCACACCGTCAAACGGGTGCTGCGGGTGGGCGTGCCCGAGAACGTGACGCTGCGGTCGCCCCGGGAGACGGTCGGTGAACCGTTCGTCGCTTCGGCGTTTGAAGCGGACCGCGCCGGGCTTCTGTGGGCGCTGCGCCGTGAAGGGTACCTCTTCGTCACCGTCGAAGGTGGCTGGGACGTGGACGCCGACGCGGCGGTCACCGCGACCTTCCGCGTGGTCCCGGGGCCGCAGGTACACGTGGGGAAGATTCTGGTGCGCGGCCTGGAGCGCACCGATGAGCGCGTGGTGCGTCGCGCGGCGCAGTTCGCCGAAGGTGAGCCGCTCGACCCCGACCGCCTGGCGGCCACCCAGCGCGCCCTGCTCTCGCTCGGCGTGTTCCGCTCAGTGGACGTGCGGCTCTTGTCGCCCGACGCCATCGAAGGGGTGAAGGACATCGCGGTGGAGGTGCGAGAAGGGCCCCGGCTGTCCGGCGAAGCCGGCTTCGGGTACTTCCTCGCCGAGGGCCCGCGTGGCGTGTTTGACGGGACCATGCCCAACCTCTTCGGCGAGGCGATCAGCCTCTCCGCGCAGGCGCGGTTGAACTTCTTCGCGCTCAGCCAGCCGGCCCTGGCCCGCCAGGTCGACGTGAGCGACCTCCAGGCCTTCGAACTCTTCGGCGGCCGGGGCAACGTCTCGGTCAGCAACCACGGGTTGTTGCCGCTCAACCTGGGCGCGCGCATCGACCTCGTAGGGGAGCGGGTATTTCGCCAGTCGTATCGCTTCTCCCGGCTCGCCGCCGCCCCGGGCCTCGACTGGGAGCACTCCTTTCAGCTGCCGGCGGTCGATTTCGCCCGGCTGAAGTTCTCGGTTCTCCTGCAGTACGAGATTGAAGACTCGTGGGTCTTCCGGGTGAACAACCCCACCGGCGTGGTGTTCCCGCTCATTCGGGCCGATCAGGAGCGCCTGCGCTTCTTGTTCGGCAACTTCGCCACCCATTCCCTTCGCCTCACGCCCACCCTCGACCTGCGCGACGACCCGCTCAACCCGCATAAAGGAGTGCTGCTGCAGGTTTCCGGTGAAGGCACGTTCGACATCTCGGCCAGAGATCAGAACAACGCCCCGGTGGTGGTGCAGCTGCTCAAGGTGTCGGGGACGCTCACCGGGTACGTGCCGCTGCCCGCCACCATGGTGCTCGCGCTGTCCATTCGGGGGGGCCGCATTGTCTCTCTCGACCCTCGCTCGGTGACGCCGCCGGTGAAGCGGTTCTTCCTCGGTGGCGCTTCGAGCATGCGCGGTTTTCGTGAAGACGGTCTGGTGGCGGAAGACCAGCGACAGGACTACGCGCAGCAGCGCGCCGACTGCCAGGCCCTGGTCGCTTCCTACGGCTGTACCCCGGCGGCGCAGACGCTGCTCGCGGGTCGGGAGATCGCCTCGCAGGGTGGCGAGTTCTTCGGCCTGGGAAAGGCCGAGCTGCGACTGCCGGCCTTCCGCTCGGTCGACCTTGGCGTCTTCTTCGAGGCCGGCAACCTGTGGCTGGGCCTGCCCACCACCACCTTCCGACTGCGCACCGTCGCCGGGGCCGGGTTGCGCTACCTGACGCCCATTGGCCCGTTGGCGCTGGACATCGGCGCGAACCTGGCGCCTGACGCGTCGCTCAATGAATCGGCGCTAACCGTGCACTTCAACATTGGCGTTTTCTGATTCGGTTCGGAACGCCTTGAGCCCGACGACGAGAATGAGACCGCCCAAGGCGACAGGTATTGCATTCAATGCAATTGCGTGCGCCATGCTCGATCTATCAGCGACCCAACCGATGATCGGGGGCGAAGCGGCATCGCCGAAGAGGTGAATCAGGAGTGTGTTGATTCCAACGGCGAACGCCCGAAATGCGGGAGGTACGGCATTCACGATGGCCGCGTTGAGCGGGCCGGTGTTCATTAGGAGAAAGAGCTGCGTCACCAATAGAACGCCGATGAGAACGTGTTTGTCGGTGACGAATGAAGCCAGAACCATGAGGGGAACGGCGCAAAGCAATCCGACCGCCGACAGCAACACGCCACCACCGGCTTTTTTTCTCTCCCAGCGATCGCCAATCACGCCGCCGAGTAGCGTGCCGACAAATCCACCTATGACCGTGGTCAGCCCGAGAGCGTAGCCCGCGTCGTCTTGTGAGTAACCGCGCTCGCTTTCGAGAAACTTAGGCATCCAGTTCACGAGGCCACCGATGGAGAATGTCATCAGCGTGAGTCCGGCCGACGCGATCCAAAACCGCGTGTTGCGCTGCAACAACTTCAAGCCGTCTTTGAACGCCACTTTGACCGGGTGGTGAGAGCCGTCCATTCCTCCACGCACTGGTTCAGGCAACCACAGCGCGGTGGCGGCGATGAGAATACCTGGTGCGCCGCCGACAAAAAACGCCGCGTGCCAAGAGTACGCATGGCTGACGGCGCCTCCGATGACAAACCCTGCTGCTGCTCCGAGTGGGAGTGCCGCATAGAAATATGAAAGCATCCGGCTTCGCTTCTGAATCGGAAACAAGTCAGAAATGAACGCCGGCGCGATGGTTCCGTAGCCGGCCTCGCCAACGCCGGTAAGTGCCCTCGCGATCAGCAGGACCGCGAATGACGTCGCGAGTCCAGAGCCTACGGTGGCCAAACTCCAGACGAGCACTGCGCCCGCGATGAGGAATCGTCGAGGAAGCCTGTCGCCGAGGAACCCTCCGACCGGCGAGACGCACATGTAGACGACCATGAAGATTGTCGCGAGGAACCCGCCTTCAGCGTTGCTGAGATGAAACTCCTCCTGAACTCGCGGCATGACGCCGGCCACGATGAAGCGATCGAGGTAATTGAAGAAGTTCATCAACGCGAGGAGCCCGAGTCCGAAGTTGGCTCGCCCATGTGGTGTGGTGGTCGTCACGCGTTCTCCGCCGTCCGATAGATGAGCCCCCAGCGAAGCCCGCGGTCGCTGATGGTGACCTTCGCCACGTCCAGCGCGCGCATCACCTCTTCCAAAATCGCGCTCCCGGCGACAATCACATCGGCGCGTTTGGGCTGAAGGCCCTTCATGCGTCGGCGTTCCGCCAGCGGCGTGGCGATGAGTCGCTGCACTGTCTCCGAGACTTCGCTCATCGAGAGCACCGCGCCGTGCACCTGCGCTGCGTCGTACGGATCAATCGTATGCGCGACGGTGCAGACCGTGGTCGCAGTTCCCGCCACGGCGACGAGCGGCAGGCCCCGCGCGGCCGGTGGAATTTCGGCCAGCGACGTCTTCAGAAATTGGCGCGTCGCGGCCAGGTCCTCGCCGAAGCGCTCGGTCAACCGAACCGAGCCCACCTGAAAGCTCTTGCGGAACTCGATGCCGCCTTTGAGCGAGCCGACGATGATTTCGGTCGAGCCGCCGCCGATGTCGAGGACGTTCAGGCGCTCGCCCGCGAAGAATTCTCGAGCCACGGCGGTGAACGAGAGTTGGGCTTCCTCGTCGCCGGAGATGACCTGCACGTCGATTCCGGCTTCGGCTTTCGCGCGCTCGAGGAACGCTTTTGAATTGTTCGCGTCGCGGACAGCGCTGGTGGCGACGGCTTTGATTTCTCGCGCGCCGGCTTTCGAGATGTCCGTCGCGAACCCGCGAAGCACGGCGACCGTGGCGGCGAGACCTTCTTCTCCCAGCGTCCCCGAAGCGTCGACGCCTTTTCCGAGCCGCGTGATTTCCGCGCGTTCGAGCACGGCCTGCCAACCGCCCACAGCGCGTTGTTCTGCGATGACCAGCAAGACCGAGTTGGTCCCGATGTCGATGGCGGCGACGCGTCGCGGCCCCACCGCGTTCACGGGCCCCAGTCCGGCGTGAGGTAGGCGCCTTTGTCCAGGGGCAACGCCGTCTGCTGTTGCCCGTCGGCGGTCATCACGAACAGCTGCGGCCACCCGTTTCGGTTGGAGGTGAACAGAATGAGTCGGCCGTTGGAGGAGAACGAGGGCTCCTCGTTGTTGCCCTGGTCCTGGGTCAGGCGGGTGATCTTCCCGCCCTCCACCGCGACCAGGAAGAGGTCGAAGGCGTTGCGCTCGTCGCGCGCGGTGAACGCGATCTGGTCGCCGCGGGGAGACCAGTCGGGGGTCTGGTTGTAGTTGCCCTGAAAGGTGATGCGTTTGGGCTCACCGCCATCGGCCGACATGATGAAGATCTGCGGCGAGCCCTGCCGGTTGGACACGAAGGCGATGCGCTTCCCGTCGGGCGACCAGGAGGGGCTGGAGTTGATGAAGTAGGGCGTATTGGTGAGGCGCTGGGGGTTCGACCCGTCGGCGTCCGCCACCCACAGCTGGGCGCTCTCACCGTCGGCCAGCGAGTAGGCCAGCTTCCGGCCGTCGGGCGAGTAGGCCGCTCCGGTCGCCATCCGGCCCTGGGTGATGACGGCGGTGGCGGAACCCGCGTTGGTCTTCTGGGCGTAGATTTCCGGTTTGCCTCGTCGGTAGGTGGTGAACGCCACCTCGGTTCCGGCCGCGTTGAAGGCGGGCAGGACGTTGATGCCACCGCTCACCAACTGGAGCGCGTTCTTGCCGTCCCAATCCGAGATGTAGACGTCTTTGCCTGACGAGGTCTTCTTGGCGAAGGTGATGCGGGTTTCGAACGGCCCGGTCTCTTTGGTCAGGTACTTGTACAGGGCGTTGGCCAACGAGTGCGCCAGTCGCCGCGCGTCTTTGAGCGAGCCCGTGGTCTTCGCCACCAGCTCTTCCTTCCCGGAGGCGACGGTGAAGAAGCGGAGGTCGGCTCGAAGAATCTCTCCGTCGAGCGCGAGCTGCGACTTCACCAGGCCTTCCGCGCCGACGTCGCCCCACGAGGAGAAGTTGATGGTCGCGGCGGTGACGCCCTCCTGCGGGGGGGCGAGAAAGCTCTTCCGGTCGAGCACCTTGAACAGCCCGCAGGCCGAAAGGTCGAACGAGAGCGCCTCGTCGAACGCCGGCGCTGCCGACCTGGCCCCCTCGTCCTGGGTCCTGGGGGCCGCCACCGCGAGCGGGATCGGGCGGAAGTTGGCGCCTGACACCTGAATGGCCGGAGCTTCGGCCTGCACCACCGTCGAAACCAGCACTGCGCAAAGCACGACTGCTCGCATCACGACCTCGGTTCTCATTCACATGGGACGTCGAAACTACGGCGTAAACTCAAAGGTCTGCCCTTCGCCCTTGAGCGCCGCACGCAGGTGCGGGGGGGGCGGGCTGAACGGCGCGGCCTTGTTAATCGCGGAAAGCACGGCGTCATCGTACAGCGCGTTCCCCGAAGACGTGGAGAGTGATTTCTCAATCAGTTCGCCGCCCGCGCCGATCTTGATGCGGACCAGCGCCTTGAGCCGAATCCGCTCGGCTTCCGGAATGGTGTTGGGCACGTCGTAGCGACGCTTGATCGCCATGACCAGCAGCGCGAAGTAGCGCTCGCCTTCGGCCTTGGCGGCGTCGCCGTTCACGTCGCCGTCGAGCTGGCCTTCGAGCGGCTCCGCCTTCCCGGCGCGGGCGGTCTTGTTGAACGCGTCGAACAAGGCGCTCTTCGAGGCCCGCGAGTCGGCCGCGGGTTTCGCGGCAGCCTTCGGGGTGAGCGAGGGCGCGTTCGGCGCGGGCGCGGGGGGCGTGACGGGTGGGGGCGCGGCGACTGGGGCGGGCGCCGGCGGTGGGGCGGTCTCCTCTCGCGGCAGGAGCTTCTCGTCGCGAGGTTTTCCGAGGCGCACCAACGTGGCCTTGATGGGTTTCTGGTCGAGGTTCACCCGCGGGCCACCGAGGAGCGTGGTCCACGCAAACAACAGCACCACCACGGCGGCGTGCACCCCCACGGACAGGACGACGAATCGGCCCACGGGGAGTCGGCGCGGTTCGAGCAGGCTGGCCTGAGCGATGGTCATCGAGCGGAACCTGGTTCAGTGCTTCCCGTCGTCCTTCGGTGGCTTGGACACCGGCTTGGCCCCCGAAGGGTCCGTAATCATGCCCACGTTGGTGATGCCGGCCCGCTGCGCGGCCGCCATGACCTCCACCACTACGCCGTATTGCAGCGCGCGGTCCGCGTGCAGGTAGACCTCTTTCTCGGCCTGCGCCTTGGCGTTGGTCTTGAGCTTCTCCTCCAGCTCGCCCAGCGGGACCTCCACGTCGCCGATGTACACGTGTGAGCTGGCGTCGACCGAGATGACAATCTTCTTCTCGCTCCCGTCGACCGGCTGCGCCTTCGCGTCGGGCAGGTTGACCTTCACGCCCTGCTGAATGAGGGGCGCGGTCACCATGAAGATGATGAGCAGCACCAACATCACGTCGACCATGGGCGTGACGTTGATTTCACTCAACGTGGTGCGGCCGCCGCTGTTCCCCGACATTCCCATTACTTGAAGAAGTGCCGTTTCACGATGTTGAGGAAGTCGGCCGAGAAGGCTTCCATCTCGGTGTCGAACACGCGAATGCGCGCCAGCAGCGCGTTGTAGGCGACGACGGCGGGAATGGCTGCGAACAACCCGGCCGCCGTGGCGAGGAGCGCGTTGCCGATAGGGGCGGCCACCGTGGCGATGGTGGCGTTGCCCTTCTCAGCAATCTCAGAGAACGCGCTCAAGATGCCCATCACCGTTCCGAACAGCCCCACGAAGGGCGCGGTGGACCCGACCGTGCCCAGAAACGACACGTGCGCTTCGAGGCCGGTCAACTCGGCGCGCGAGGCCCGGTGAAGCGCGCGCTCCACGTTCTCGATTCCGCCCAGGCGCTCCGACATCGAGCCCTCTTTGCCGTCTTTCGACTGCGCGAGCTTGGAGAGCTCTTCGTAGCCGGCCCGAAACACGTTGCTGAGCGGCGAACCAGCCAACTCCTGGGCTGACTTGTAGATGGCGTCGAGCCGCGACGCCTTCCAGAACACATCCAGGAAGCCGACCGACTCGGTCCGCGCGCGCCCCAACTGGCGAAACTTGAGCGCGATGATCGCCCACGAATACACAGAAGCGACCCCGAGCAGGACCAGCACGGCGAGTTCGAGCACCGACGAACTCTTCAGGACGTCGATGTAGTTGATGGCTCCAAGCAGCATGGCCCTTGGGGTTAGCACCCTGTCTGGCGCCGCACCAACAAAAGCCTCATAGGAAACGGCCACTTGCGCTAACGGATTTGAATAACCGGCCACAGGCCCCGTCCATCACATCACGAGCGGCCGGGTTTTCCGGCGGCGCCTCAAACGGGAGTGGCCATGTTCCGCAACCTGTCGACCGCAGTCCTGGCGATGCTGACGATGACGGGCTGTATTCTCAACGGTGGCTCGGGAAGCTGGTCGTTCTCCACCAGCACCCGCTCCAGCGTTCAGTACGACGGCGACGTCACCTTCACCTGGTCGTTCGCCGGGTTTCAATGCAGCGACGTCCCCGCGATTCGTTCGGTGGTCATCGCCATTCCCGGGCAAACGCTCGCCGCGGGCGGCGCGTTCAACTGCCTCAACAACGGGTACCCCGGCATCGTGCTGAAGAACTTCGCCGCGGGTCGCTACGACTACACCATCGAGGCCCGGGGGCTCTCCAACGAGGTGCTGTACGCCTCGTCGGGAACGTTCGTCATCAACGGCAACGTTCGGGAGACCGTCGACCTCACGCCGGCGAACGGGCCCTCGTCGTACGCGTACCTGAGCTGGACCTTTCCCCAGAACGCCAACGCCGCCAACCCCACCTGCGCGCAGGCCGGCGTTCAGACGATGACCATGCGCATCGATCAAGGGGCGAACATCGACGTCGCGTGCCGCGAGGGGGAAGTGACGGGCGCCGGCGCGGTGACGCCGTACCTCGCCGCCGGAACCCACACCGTCGAGCTCACCGCCACCGACGCCACCGGGTACCGCTGGTACGTGGGCGGGGGCACGTTCGTCACCCGCACCGGGCAGCCGACGGCCTCGACGTTTGGCATGACCTGGTCGGTCGGGGGGGCGGCCATTCGGTGGCAGCTGACCACCGGCACCTATGTGGTGAGCTGCGCGCAAGCTGGCGTGACCAGCGTCGCGGTGAACTTTCGCGATTCCACGGGGCAGCTTGTCTACGGGGCCAGCGGCGACGTGCAGGCGTGCAGCAGCGCCGGGGTGCTCTACAACGCGCTTCAGGCGGGCTCCTACGACGTCATCATCAAGGCGTATGGGGCGAGCGGCGCGGTCTTCTCCTCCAGCGTGGTGGCGCCAATGCGGGTGACCGTGGTGGCGGGCCACTTTGTGGGTGAGTCCGACAACGTCACCGTGCCGGTGGCGCGGGTTCAGTGATGCGGCGCATCCCCTCCACACCCTCGCCGCTGGGCGAGAGCGGGCCGCGCTCCCCTCGCACCACAGCGCTCGCCCTCTCGGCCGCCTGTTCGATGCTGGCGCCGCTCTATCTGGCGGCGCTGCTCGCGGTCGGGGGCGCGGTGCTGCTGCTGCGCTCCCATGACGCGACCGCCCATCGCCCGCATTGAAGATGGGGGAGAGAATGGGTAGTCCGTCGTTCGGGCGACCCCGTGACCACTCCTCCCCGCGACGGACCCATCGGCGTTTTTGATTCAGGCGTGGGCGGGCTGACCGTGCTGCGCGCGCTGCACGCCCGGCTGCCCAACGAGCCGACGGTGTACCTGGGAGACACGGCGCGCGTGCCCTATGGCTCAAAGTCCAAGGAAGTCGTCACCCGCTATTCGCTCAAGAACGCCGAGATGCTCCAGACGCGTGGCATCAAGATGCTGGTCGTCGCCTGCAACACGGCCTCGGCCACCGCGCTGGACGCGCTCCGCGCCGCGCTGCCCATTCCGGTGGTGGGGGTGATTGAACCCGGCGCCGCAGCGGCCGCGCGCGCCACCCGCAGCGCCAACGTGGCGGTCATCGGCACCCAGGCGACCATCTCCTCGGGGGCCTATCAGCGGGCGCTCGTCGCCCAGCGCGCCGACGTGCGCGTGCGGGCGCGCGCGTGCCCCATGTTCGTCCCGCTGGCCGAAGAAGGCTGGACCGAAGGCGACGTGCCGCGCCTGGTGGCCGAGTCCTACCTGCGCGGGTTCTGTGACGGCGACGTCGACACCCTCGTTCTTGGCTGTACCCACTACCCGCTGCTCCACGACGTCATCGCCAACGCAGTCGGGCCTCAGGTGACGCTGATTGACTCCGCGGCGGCGACGGCGCAGGCGACCGCCGACCTGTTGGCCACGCTGGGGCTGCAGTCGACCGGCGGAGGCTCACCCACCCGCGAGTACCTGGTCACCGATACGCCCGAGCGGTTTCAGCAGGTCGGTCAGCAGTTCCTCGGCGTGCCGCTCTCAGGTGCTCGGCAGGTCGACCTGAAGTTTGGCTGACGCCGCCGCTTCTTCGTTCGCCGCGGCCTGGGCGGCGTGCAGCGCTGCGTACAGGCCGATGTCGTCCTTGCGCGGAATCATGCCCGTCACCGCGGTGATGATTCGCTCCAGCGTGGGGAAGAACTTGATCTTGTAGAGCGGCCAATTCAGCCAGCCCGCGGTGATGCAGTAGTACTTGGCGTACGGGGGGGCGTGGTGAATCTCGTGGTGCACCGGGTTGAGGATGACGTGGTGATCCTGCAGCCACACGATGTACCCGGGCAGCTTCTCGCGGTCCTCGTGGGCCCACTTGTGGAACTGGTTCGTCATCATCACCCAGAAAATCATCCACGCGAACGAGGCCGAGAAGAACACGCCCCAGCCCGGGTGCTCGGGGTTGATGGGGACCATCAGCGCCCACGATTCGCCCATGAGCGAGATCATGCAGTTCATGCCGTTGGTCTCGATGTAGTCGTGGCGGGTGATGGCCTTCTGGTCCACGTGGTGTTCGCGGAAGGGCCGGACCACGCCGGGACCCAGCAGGGGCAACTCGGGGCTGCCCCACGTGTCTCCCGCCCAATGGAAGAAGCCGCTCACGAAGTCGGCCAGCACGTACCCGGTGAAGACCGAGATGACGAGCAGGGGCCAGGTGGCGGCCGCGTGCGGAGCCAGCTTCCAGGCGATCACGCCCAGCAGGGCCCAATAGGCGACGATGCAGAAGATTTCGAAGCGCCGAACGGCCTTGGAATAGCCCTTGCGAAGCTGGTCCGCGCTGCGGTGTTCGATGCGAGGTTGCGCTGCCATGGCAACGCGCTTCCTAACTGATTTTCCCTCGGTTTGACGAGTGGACAGGCCGATGGTCACCCCGTGGGTTCAGAGCGGCTCCACCTGGACCAGCGCGTTGTAGTCAGGCTCTCCAGAGACCGGATCGTAGCGCCGACCCGTCACCGCGTTCGACTCCGGCCAGAACGCTTGAATGTGCCCGGGTCGGCACGGCCCTTCGATGCAGATGCCGTCCATCGAGCCGACCTGATTCTTGAGTCGCACCGCGGCCCCCGGCTTCAGGCCCAGGGCCTCAAGGTCTTCCGGCGCGAAGAAGATGGCCTTGCGCGACGCCGCCCCGGTGACGCCGTCTTTCTGGCCCCAGGTGATGGAGTTGAATTGTTTCCCGCGCCTCGAGGTGAGGAACAGGTGCCCGGGCGGAATGTCGATGCGCGGAATCGGCACGTTGGAGAATCGCGCGCGGTTGTTCGGCATGTTGGGGAACCCGTCGGTCCCCAGCCGCTCACCCCCCCATTGCAGGTGGTCGCCCTCGCGGCTGAGCCGCTCGATGCCGCGGTAGATAGGGATGACCTGGCTCATCTCCGCCCGCACCGAGGCGGAGTCGGGCAGGTGGAACGCCGCGCGGGTCGCCGGGCCCAGCCGCTGACCGATGAGCACCGGAATCTCCCACTCGGCCTTCGCTTCGCCGATGCGCCGGCCACGAATTTCTGGAGTGAACCGAATGCGCCGCTCGGTCGAGGTGGACGTCCCGCCGCCGCGCTGCTCGTACCGGGTCTGTGCCGGCAGCATCAGAATCTCACTGTCCGTCGCTTCGGGTTCCACCAGCGCGGAGGTGTTGAACACGATGTCCTGGTGGACCCGGAGGCGAATGTTCGCGAGCGCCCGACGGGCCTCGTCGGGCTCGGGCATGGTGTCGACGTAGTTGCCCCCGGCCATGTAGAGAAAATCGACGGCGCCTTCGCCGGCGCGGTCGAGGAAGTGGGCCGCCTTGAGTCCCCGGCGGTGAGGAATCGGCACCCCCCAGGCTCGCTCGAGTGCCGAGGCCACTTCTTCGTCGACCTCGATGCCTCCGGGGAGCTTGTCGGCGTCCATGCCGCACTCAGCCGTGCCCTGGACGCCGGAGTGGCCGCGGATGGGGACCACGCCCGTCTTGGGGCGCCCGATGTTTCCTTTGGCCAGGGCCAGGTTGACGATGGCCTTCACGTTGTCGACGCCGAAGCGGTGCTGCGTGAGGCCCATGCTGTAGACGATGACCGCTGACCTGGCCTGGCCGTACAGGGTGGCGAAGCGGGCGATGTCGGCGCGCGGGAGGCCGCTCTGGTTTTCAATGGTGGACCAGTCGAGGGCCCCCACCGCGGCTTCCAGCTCGGCAAAGCCTTCGGTGCGGGCGTTGATGAACGCCCGGTCGACCATCTCTCGAGCCAGCAGCTCCTTGAGCACGCCCGAGATGAAGGCGATGTCGCCGCCCGGCGCGACCGGGAAGAAGTCGTCGAGCAGCGCGGTGCCGAAGACAGCGCTGCTCGCCACCGACGGCACCCAGTAGCGCTCCAGCGCCGGCTCCTTGAACGGGTTGATCACCACCACCTTCGTGCCCGCCTTCTTGGCGAAGTGCAGGTACTTCATCGACACCGGCTGGTTGTTGGGGAGGTCGGTCCCGAACAGCACCACCAGCTCCGTGCCGATGAGATCGGAGAGCGACGAGGTGGGCGCTGCCCAGCCGATGGTGTGCTTGAGCGCCGAGGTCGACGCGGCGTGGCAGAGCCTTGCGCAGGAGTCGACGTGCGGCGTGCCGGCCACCCGCCCCAGCTTCTGGAGCGTGTAGTAGGTCTCGTTGGTGAGGCCGCGGCTGGAGGCGAAGAAGCCCGCGCGGTCTGAAGGTGTGGTCCGAAGGGCTTGAGCAACCTTGTCCAGCGCTTCGTCCCAGCTGATGCGGCGGAACCCCCGCTCGCCCTTCTTGTACACGAGTGGGTAGGGCACGCGACCGGCGTGGTGCAGCGCCTCGTTGGTCATCGCCCGCAGCCCCGCGATATCGGTCCACAGCGCCTCTGGCATGGGGCCCATGGTGTTGAGGCGCAAGAGCTTGAGCCGCGTCAGACAGAGGTGAATGCCGTCAATCACGTCGTCGCGAAGGC
>CAZFXD010000097.1:0-16936 GCA_964522795.1 uncultured Myxococcaceae bacterium | reverse complement strand
CGGTCGAAATCCTCGGCCTGTTCACCAAGCCCTTCGCGCTGATGGTTCGTCTCTTTGCCAACATGCTCGCCGGCCACATGGTGCTCTTCTTCATCCTCGGCCTCATCTTCATGCTCACCGCGTGGATGGCGCCCATCTCCGTCGCCATCGGCGTGGCGCTCTACTTCCTCGAAATCTTCGTGGGCCTGTTGCAGGCCTACATCTTCACGATGCTCTCGGCGCTCTTCATCGGACTCGGTGTGCAGATGGGGCACCACGGTCACGACGAGCACCACGACAAGGAGTCAGCGCACGCTCACTGAGCAGGCGCTTTCACAGAACCCAAAGGCGATTTTCGCTTCTGGAGGTTGTCCACGATGGGCGCAGGAATTCGACTCCCCCGATAAGTGAGTCACGACAGAGGAAGAAACGAACATGGGTAACATTGCATTGGCATTTCTCTCGGCAGGTATCGGCGCTGGCTTGACGCTCATCGGCGCGGGCCTCGGCATCGGCAAGCTGGCGGCGGCGGCGCTCGAAGGCACGGCGCGTCAGCCTTCGGCGGTCGGCGAAATCCGCACCTCGATGCTCATCGCGGCGGCGCTCATCGAAGGCGCGGCGCTCTTCGCGCTCGTCATCTGCGTGCTCCTCGCGGTGAAGACGTAATCAACTTTCGAATTTCGGCCGGGGCGAAGGCCCGCTGCGCTTCGCCTCGGCCGCGTTTTTCTGATTCACCAATACTTTTGAGGCTTCCATGACAACGCTTCCCCTCTTCGCTGCCGGCTTCACCGATGTGAACCCTGGCCTCATCTTCTGGACGCTGGTCACCTTCATCATCGTGGCCTTCGTGTTGAAGCGCGTGGCGTGGGGCCCGATTCTCGCCGCGGTCGAAGAGCGCGAGCGCCAGATTACGAACGCCATCGAGTCGGCCAAGAAAGAGCGCGCCGACGCGGAGAAGCTGCTCGCCGAGCAGAAGACGGCCATCGCTGATGCCCGCCGCGAGTCGGCCGAGACGCTCCGCAAGAACCAGGCGGAGATGGAGAAGTTCCGCGAAGAGATGATGGCCAAGTCCCGCAAGGAAGCGGAGGGCCTCAAGGCCGAGGCCAAGAAGAGCATCGACGACGAGCGCGCCAAGGCCGTGGCGGAGCTGAAGAACGAAGCCGTCTCGCTCGCCATTCAGATTACCGAGAAGCTGCTCGGCGAGAAGGTCGACGACGCGAAGCACCGCGCGCTGGCGGAGCAGTTCGCCGCTGATTTGCACAAGACCACCGGCGGCCAGCCCCGCGCCTAGTCGCGCTCGGGCGATTTCTCATGGCGCTCTCCATTGGCATCGTCGGGCTTCCCAACGTGGGGAAGTCCACGCTCTTCAACGCCCTCTCCAACGCGGGCGCCCAGGCGGCCAACTACCCGTTCTGCACCATTGAGCCGAACGTGGGCGTGGTGCCGGTGCCGGATGAGCGGCTCGACAAGCTGTCCGCCCTGGTGAAGCCCGAGAAGACGCTCTACACGACGCTGGAGTTCGTCGACATCGCTGGCCTCGTCCGCGGGGCGTCCAAGGGCGAGGGCCTGGGCAACCAGTTCCTCGCCAACATTCGCCAGGTGGACGCGGTGCTGTACGTGCTGCGCTGCTTCGTCGACGACAACGTGACGCACGTCGAGGGGGGAATTGACCCCAGACGCGACAAAGACGTCGTGGACACCGAGCTGTGCCTGAAAGACCTGGAGACGATTGAGAAGCGCAAGGACAAGACGTCGCGCTCCGTCAAAGCCCCGGGCAAAGAAGGCGAGCTCGCCAAAATCGAAATGGCGGCGCTGGAGAAAGTGAAAGCCGGTCTCGACGCCGGAACGCCTGTGCGCGCGCAGTCACTCACCTCCGAAGAACGCGCGCTGCTCCGCGATCTCTTCCTGCTCACCGACAAGCCCGTCCTCTACATCGCCAACGTGTCCGAGGCGCAGCTCGCCACGGCCGACAGCGACCCCTACGTCAAAGTCGTGGCGGAGATTGCGAAGGGCGAGAAGGCCGAGATGGTCGTGCTGGCCGCGGCGCTGGAGGCCGAGATTCAGCAACTGCCGCCGGAAGAGCGCCCGGAGTTTCTGAAGAGCGCGGGCCTGGAAGAGCCCGGCTTGAACAAGGTGGTGCGCGCCGGCTACCGGCTGCTCGGGCTGCAGACGTACTTCACCATCGGCCCCAAAGAGTGCCGAGCCTGGACCATTCATAAAGGCTGGGTCGCTCCGCAGGCGGCAGGCGTCATTCACACCGACTTCGAGCGCGGCTTCATCAAGGCTGAAGTGTACGGCTGGCAGGACCTGCTCAAGCTCGGGTCTGAGCACGCGCTCCGCGAGAAGGGCATGCTGCGCGTGGAAGGCAAGGAGTACGTCGTTCAAGACGGCGACTGCATGCACTTCCGCTTCAACGTGTAGTGCCCACCGCCGCGGGCGCTCCTCACGGGCACTGAGACCACTTGGCGTCCTGAAACGCGCCTCGGCCTTTGCCTGGCTCGGCACAGTACGCCCGGGCCCTCCCGGCACAGTCCGAGGTGACGTCGGGAACCTCGTGGTACACGGTGCGGTTGGCGCACTTGGCGTAGCAGGAGGTGGCGCGGGAGTAGATGGAACTGCCTCCGAACTGCGCGTTCTTCACGTAGCCGAGGGCGGCGCACGACACCTGTGCTGAATCGAGGCAGGTGGAGGAGCTGCTGAACGACGCGTTGAGTCCGGCCCCGTCACAGCAATTCGCGCTGCACGCCACCGCGGGAGGAGGCGGCGGCGGGGCGGGCGTCGTGGTCGACCCGCCACCCGTCGAGCTCCCCGCGCCTCCGCCGTTCGAAGTGGGAGGCGAACCGGGCGCCACGACCGAAGAGTCGGTCAGCGCGGCCTTTGCAATCCACCCGTAGCGCTCTCCCACATGACCGTAGATGAACAGCATCGGACCTTTGTGCGATTCGCTTTCGCTCCCGGGTTCGTAGAGCGCAATGGGGATGGCCGCCACGCCTCGCGCCTGGCGAAACGGGGTGCCGAGGGGAAACGAGTCGAGTGACACCCCGCCCATCAGGGGCAGGTTGTAGAGCAGGTTCACCACGACGCCGGAGCGCACGAGGTAGTCGGTCGCGTTGCGCGCAGGCCCGCTCCAACCCTTCGAGACCTTGAGGCCCTCCACCGCGGCGAGGTTGCCCCCCGTGATGACCCACGGGGTGTCCAGGTCTCCCTGACCCGGGTTGAGCCCGGCCAGCGTCGGCATGCGAGAGATGACCCCTCCGACAAGGTTCGCTTCTTTCACCCACCCCGACGCGCTCCCGCCGGTGTCGAGCGGGCTGCTCCACGAATAGACGTACGGGTCAGCGCCGAACGCGCGGCGCATGCCGTAGTTGATTTTCACCGAGGGCCCCGCGCCGCCTGTGCCGACAACCTTCCCGCGCGCGTTGGCGAGACCGTCCAGCAAGGGGGTGCCGGGCGCGATGGGCCACTGGTACGACTGCGTCGCCGGATTGAAGATGCGGTTGCGGTCTTCATCACCGTCGGGCTGTTTGAAGTTCGGGTCGTCGGGCAGCTTGCAGTTGTACGGGCTCCGGTCACACGTCACCAGCGCGCTCCCGTTGGACTGATCAATCCCGTCACCGTCGAGCTGAACCAGCGTCGCTGGCCCACACCCAAGGAGTGCCGCAATCACCATCAGTCCTCCGGTGATGCGTTGCGCGTGGCTGCGGGGTGTCTGCGTGAACGACGAGGAGGTCAGACTGATCAGTCGCTGCGGGATGATTGGGTTCATGGGCTTCAACAGAGCAACGCTCGGGCCGCGTGGAACTCGCGGAATACGTTCATGGCTCGCTGCGTGATGAATCGCATGACGTCAGCGCGTGAGAAGCGCGGTGTTTCGTTCGCGGGTCGCACGCTCTTTACGTTTCGAGCGCCAATCCGAAGCAAATCGAAAATTTGAAGTCGCGAGCAGCAACCGACCCCGATTCTCGACGGCACACATCGGCGCCAATGGCGGCGGTGTACCTACATCACGCCAAACCTCTCGCTGGCCGCCCCTGAATTCTGCTGCTTTACTCCGCGCGCCCCGCGCCGCCGCCCGTCGTTCTCGATTCCGCTCCCTCGACGCGAAACTTTCTTTCTCGAAACCTGAGAACTCAAGTGCCCCCTCGGAGAACCCCATGTCAGACATGAATGTCGGCAGTGCCCCCTCAGCTGATCCAAACGCGTCGGCCCGTGCGCAAGCCGACGCGGCGGCCGAAGAAGCGCGCCGTCAGGCCGCGGAAGCCGCGCGCAAAGCCGAAGAAGAGCGCCGCCTGGCCGAAGAAGCGCAGCGCCGGTCTGAAGAAGCCGCCGCCGCCGCCGCCAAGGCCAAGGCCGAAGCCGAGGAAGCGGCCAAAGCAAACGATGCCGCCGCTGCGGCCGAGGCGCAGAAGCGCGCCGACGAAGCGCAGAAGAACGCTGAGTGGGCCGCGGTGGGAGCCCTGGGCCAGATGCAGCGCGCCCTGGAGGCCGAGAAGACGGCCAATGCTCGCGCCACCGACGCGCAGGTCAACAAGCCCTACCCCGAGGCTGATCAGATTCAAGACATCTGGGGTGCCCGGGGGTTTGACCGTGAGCGCCAGAAGCGCGTGCTGGGCACCGACGCGTTCCAGACCCCGCAGCTCCGCGCCCAGGACGATTCCAAGCGCGTCTACGCCGCGAACCAGACCGGCGCTCCCCAGGGCGCGGAGATGACGCGCAGCTTGCTGGAGGCGAACCCCAGCCCCGAGTACCGCGCCGCCCTCATCGAAGCGACCAAAGGCGACCTGGCCAAGCTTTCGGCCACGGCGCACAGCGACAACGTCTCGGCTGAGGACAAGGCGAAGACGCTTGAATCGCTCGAGCGGACGCGCGCGCTGCTCCCGCCGGACGCCCAGGCCACGTTCGACGAAGCGCTTGCCGCCGGCGCCCCCGACCGCGCCAACGTGCTGGGCCCCGATGGTTCGCTGCGCGCCAACACCCGAGCTGCGTTCGAAAAGCGCGTACAAGACGCTCAGAACAAGATTCATCAATCGTCGGCCAACATTCATGGCGAAGGCGATCAGGGCACGGCCGAAGAGAAAGCGGCGCGGCAGGCCGCCACCGTTCAGGCCACCAAAGACATGGAGGAGGCCATCAACTCCGTGCCGCCCGAGTACCGCGGCGACGTGTTGAAGGGCTGCCAGGACGACCTCAAGCACATCACCAACAACCTGGTGGTGCTGGACAAGGGCCAGACGCAGGAAGCCATCAGGTACCTCGGCCGCTCGGCCAACGCCGCGGGGGCGCAGAACGCGCAGCTCATCACTGACCCGGTGGCAGAGCAGATTGCCTCGGGAAAACTGCAACAGACGCCCGAGCGCATCGAGGCCCCCTCCGTCAGCATCGACACGCCGATTGGTGGGATCACCTTTGGCGCGCCGTCGATTCCCGACCCGACGGGCGCCCTGGAGGCCAGCCGGCAACAGGTCGAAAACCGCAACATCCACAACAGCGAGCGCGAGTTCATCGACGGCATTCAAGGCACGCGCGGCACGCCCGAAGGCGACCTCTTTCAAGCGTCGCTCACCCGGTCGCTCCACAATCGCGGCGCCGACGGGTTCGCGGGCGCGGTGGCCGGCGCGGACTCGACCGAAGTCCCTGACGACAACCTTCTCGCACAGGCGACCAACCTCAACGACAAGGTGAACCAGCGAATTGGTCAGTCCATTCAGTGGCTCGAACAGAAGCAGGCCGAAGCGGCTCGCGGCGTGGCGAACTTCGCGCTCGGCATCGACACCAACATCGAGCACCTCAACTCCACGGGCGACAAGTGGGAGGTGAGCGGCCAGTTCGCCGCCGGCGCGTTCTTCGTGCAGGGCGATGCTGAGGCGAAACTCGTCGTCGAGAAAACTGAGGACGGGTACAAAGTCGAAGCCAACGCCGCCGCGGGCGTCGGCGCCTTCATCGGCTTCGGCGAAGGCGCCGCCAACGCAGACCTGGACGCCAACCTCCTGGCGGGAGCGAAAGGTGAGTTCAAATTCGCCAACGCCGAAGAGGCGAAGCGCGCGGCGTCCATCATGGCCACCGCCGGCAACGTGCCGCCGTCGCAGGACGACGTGAAATTCCTCAAAGACCACTTCGAGAAGGCGACCGTCGAGGTGAAGCTCCAGGGGCGCGCTCAAGGTTCCGTCGGCGCTCAACTCGGCAAGGGCTCTCCGCTGTCAGCCGGCGTCGGCGGCGAAGCGAAGGCCGAAGAATCGGTGGGGCTCGAAATCGACAAGAATGGGAACAAGACGATGGTGATGACCACCAACGTCGAGCTCGAGGCGTCCGCTTCGGCGGGCCTCGAAGTTCCGGGCAAGAAGCGCACGGGCGCGAACGGCAAGATGACAGAGGACTCGTTTGGCCTCGAACTGCAGGCTGGTGTGAGCGCGAAGGTCGACTTGAAGACCGAAGTCCGCTTCCCCATCACCGATGCTGATCAGGAAGACGTCACCAACGCGATCAAGAATCAGGACCCCGACGCCATCAAACGCCTGGGTGAGCGCCACCTCCAGACGTCCCAGGTGAAGACAGAAGGAACGGTGCGCTTCGGCGCCAACGCCGGGCCAGTCGGCACGGGCGTGGAGATGAAGTTCGAGACGAAGAGCACCTATCAGGACCAGGTCGACTTCTATCGAAAGGCGCTCGACGGCGACATCAACGGCGCCTTCCACGAACTCGGCGACAGCGTGCAGGTGGAGGCGAAGATTCGGAAGGTGAACGTGAACGGCGGACAGCTGGCACCTTCATTCAACATCGACGTGGTGAAGGTCGCTGGTCAGTACAAGAACCAGACCTTCGACTACGACAACGAGCCCATCTACGAGTTCAAAGGGAGCGCGACGCAGTTTGTCGAAGAAGGTCAGAAGTTCATCGACACCACGAAGAGCGTCCTCACCCTCGCGAAAGATCAAGCCCTCGCCGCCGCGGAGCAGCTCGCGGAAAATCCGCCACCGGTGTCGGTGCCCAACCCGCTCGGGCCGTTCCTGCCCCGAATTCCCATTCCGATTCGCGGCTGATGGTGCGCGCGGGGCCCGGGGAGAGCTCTCAGCCCGTGCCCTTCTTGGTGTTATTGGTCGGGTCCATGTCGAACGTGCTTCCGGACTTTCCGCCGCCAAGCACCAGGTCTCGAAGGTCACCCACCACGCGAACGGTCGGCGCCTGCCACGTGGCTTTGGGTCGCGTCATGGTCGTCTGAACGGCCGTGCCCCGCGAACCTGCGGTTGAACTCATGGTTTCGACCGTTTCATTGAGCCTCCCGAAAGTCAACGGCGCCCAACGAGGCGGACAACTTCGCGGGCGGTGTCCTCCAGTCGATGAAGCGAGCGGGGCACCGTGAGCGTGAACACCGACACCTGGGCAGCGAGCCGGAGGTACCGTGCCACCATCGTTCGACTTCGCTCGGGGTTCGACAACTGGAATGAGAACGCCTGCGCCAGCAGCTCCCGAGCGGCGAGGGCGGGAGCCATGCGTTGGGCGGCGACGCGCACGTCTGGCGGCCCGGCCTCAAGAACATAGATGGCCCGAAATAGGCGGGTGCCGTGAGAAACCAGTGCGGCCGGCCTGAGGCCCAGTGAGGCGACCTCCGGGCGAACGCGTGGCTGGAATTCGCTCGCGGCCACCTGCGCCTCGCCCTCGTCAATCGCCCACACCAACGTGTCGTCAGCCCAGACTCCGACGCCCTCCGCGCCAATCGCCGCCGCCAGCGTCGACTTGCCTGCTTGCGAAGGTCCAATGAACGCGACCACCCCGTGCTCGCTGTCGACCGCGCTCGCGTGCAGAACCTCGGCTCCGCGAAACTGCAGGACGATGGGGCGAACGAAGCGACGAAAGAGCGACTCCACCAATTCGACGTCCGCGCCCGGCACCGGCGTGGCTTCGACCTCGGTGGCTCCCGCTGGCGCGCGGTAGACCGCCACGCCAGGGACCTCAATTCGCGCGTCTCCACCCGTGGCGCTGGAAAAGGCAAAGGTTCGCCCCTCGGGGCTCTTCCACGATTGCGCGTCGGGCGCGACCGCGGCGGGCATCTCGGAGGGAGCCCGCCATCGGAGTGTGAGCTCAGCCATCACGCGCGCTGCGCCTGTACCCAGGCCTCGGTGCTGACCAGCATCCAGGCGATGACCCAGCCGGGCTCACCACCGTCGAGCCACCGCGCCATGAACGCGTCCGCCCACGCGCCATCGACCACCCCAACTCAGCCAGCGCCGGGACGCCGCCAAGGCGCTTCCACGTAGGCTTCATGCCCTCGAGCAGAAACTTCGTCCCCACGCGGGTGAAATCGACCTTGCGGGCGGGGAGCTTGAGCTGGGGCAGCTCGGCCTGCGCGAAGTTCCGGAGCGGGGACTTCATGCGGCCGCTCGCGTAGAGCGTCTCGGGGCGAATTCGCAGGGCCAGCTCGACCACGTCGCGGTCATAGAACGGCAGCATGGGGGTGATGCCGAACGTCCTCGCCCACGCCCAGCCCTGGTCCAGTTCGGCCGCGAGCACCGGTGAGCGATACAGCCCGCGCATCGCCGCCACGTAGGCTCCGTCGGGGTCGCGTTGTGCGGGCGCGCGGCGTGACTCCACCGCCTCGCTGATGGGAGGCACCGGCTCCGGAATCTTCGTTCGCCATCGGCGCACGGTTCGCCACGCACGCGGCAGGCGCGTCTCCAGCCACGGCACCACGGCGTCGCGCGCCATCGGTCGCAGGCCCTCGCGCCAGAGCAACTCGCGGGTCACCACCGCGGCGGAGAACGGCGAGGTGCGAATCCACGCGGCGAGAAAGCGCTGCAGCGTTCGGAACTCGCCCCGGCGAATCAAATCCATGGTCAGCGCGGGGTCGACGATGCCCATCTCGTCGCCGCCAGTGCCGAGCAGCACTTTGCTCACGCCAAGGTCGGTGACCCCTGCGTAAAGGGCGGAATACAGCCCCTGCCAGATGCTGAGAATCGGCAGCGGCGACTCCGCGCAGTGTCCGACGGCCTGCGAAACGAAATCCCCTGACAGCAACAGATCAATCGGCTCGAGGCGGCTGGGCATTCCCAGCAGTCGGGCCGCCTCTCTCTGGGCCTCGCCTTCGTCAGCGATGGTCCCGCGAAAGTGGACGGAGAGCGCCTGCAATGGGCGACGGTCTGCCCCTCGCAACTTCTTCGCCAGAATCGCCAGCGTCACCGAGTCGTACCCGCTGGAGAGCGCGATGCCGTTGGCCCCCGCCTGGAGCGCGCGCTCCACCGCCGTCTCCAGGGTCGGTAGCAACTGCGCTGCTTCCTCATCGCGGGCCCAGGCAAACCCGGGAGGCAGCGGGTCCCACACGCGACGCGTGCTGACGCCGGTCGCACGAATGTGGGCTTCGTGCCCCGCCGGGACACGGGAAATGCCCCGGTAGAGCGTCTCCTGCAGCTGCGCGTCGTTGGCCAGGCCGCGAACCCACTCGGCCAGGTAGGTGCGGTTGAGTTCCACTCGACCGAGCCGCGCCTTGAGCGCGTTCAGGTGGGACGACAGCCACACCATCCGGCCATCGAAGGCGTAGTACGCGGGCCACTGCCCCATGCCGTCGCGGCGTACAACGAGCGTTCCTTCGGCGAGGTTGGCCCGCGCGACCACGAACGCGCCCCGAAGTTCATCCCAGCGACGTGGGTCTCGCAGCGGCGCTTCGTCGGTGACCCAACCATCGAACACCGTGAGGTCTCCGTTTGGCTCTCGGTGCGACCAGGCGTTGCCGAGCAACTCCGGACGACTCGCGCCCACTTCCCATCGCAACAACCAGCCGTCCGTCCGCGCGGGCTCGGTGGCCGGCACCTCAACTTCGATCGGCCGAACCAGGCCCTCGCGATTCATCTGATCAATCGCCCGGGCGACGTCTTCTTCGATGTCCTGGAGGGGCGCTTCGTACTCCGAGGCCAACTGCTCCGAGATTTCGGACACGGTACCGCCGGTCTCCAGCAGTTCGTACACGCGCGCTGCCGTGTGGTTGAGCTCGAGCATCGAGTGCGTCTTGAGATTGACGACCACCAGCACGTCGTCCAACCGCCGCCCTTCGACGTCGGGGTTCTTGACCCACCTCACGGCGAGCCGACCTTCTCAACCGGCTGGTAGCTGGGGTCGTATCCGATGCGGGCGTGGGCGGTCTCCACCCAGGCGTGACTTTCAATCTGTCCGCCCTGCCGGCGCACCCCGATGCGAACGTGTGCGTCGACCCCCAGCCCGAGGAGGGCCGCCCGCTGGGTGACGGCGCGGGTCCAGCAAGTCGAGCGGCCTGGAAGACAGCGGTCGACCACCGCGCCAATCACCGTCCCCAGCCGGCGCCGAGCCGTAACGTCGCCCGTAACGACCGGGGAGAACTGCTGCTCAAGCGAGCGGTCCACGACGTCGGGCGGCGTGGAGGCAGACTGAAGTCGCGCCTGGAGCGCCAGGGCCGTGCCGCGAGCGAGATCAATCGCGAGGGTCAACACAGGAAGCCCTGCCCTACACCATTCAGCCGGTTGATGGCACGGGCCCCCCGGTCAAACGGAGCGCCGAAGACGAACCGCGGGGGCGATGACGTCGACCCCCAACCCCTACTTCCACGTGTGAAGCAGCTCGCTGCCCGACACGTAGAAGACGTGCGGCGAACCGCTGGGGTCGTAGATGAGTCGCCCATCCGCGAAATATCCGGCGTAGGGGCGCAGCGGGACGGAGTCACTGGACCACGTGTTCGGCCCGGTGCGCGTCTGAAGGATGAGGGCCGTGGCGTCGCTGCCGCGGCGGCCCTCTGCCGCGGTGCTCTCGGAGAACGCCCCGGCGACGTTCGACGCGTATTTGAGGCTCCCGCCCTTCAACCAGACGATGTGCGCCTTCTTGCTCCTGTCCACGGCGAGAGAGCTGTCGGCGCGATCGAAATTTCTGATCGCCTGCCTGGTCGTCGCACACCAGGTCGCAGATGGGGCCGACCCTACACTTGCGAATCAGCGAGGCGACAACTCGGGCCTCGTCTCAGGCGAAAATCTCATTTCGAGCCGACTCGGCGATGGCCACCACGCCCGGGTGTCTCAGGCGGCGCTCCACGGTGATGGCGTAGTAGCGCTCTTTCACCTCGGTGGTGGCGCCCACCGCCTCCACCCCGTACTGCCTGGAGACGAAGGGCGCGATGGCTGTGGGCGCCGCGAAGAACCCGACGCCCTCCTGACCGAACGTGCACAGCAGGGCGCTGTCGTCGAACTCGCCCACCACCAGCGGTCGCACCTTCACCCCGTCGAAGTACTGCTCCAGCTGACGGCGGCTCGACGCACCCAGCGTGGGGAGGAGCGCCGGACTCCCATCGAGGCTCTGTGGAAACCCCTTCTTCAACGTCGCCGCGCGCGGACCGGCGGCGAAGAAGGTGACGCCGGTCTCGCCCAGCAGATGGTTGAAGGCGCGTATCTTCACCTCGGGCGGCGCGGGCGCGTCGGCAATCACCACGTCGAGCTCGTGAATGGCGAGTCGAGACAACAGGCCGTTCACCGCGCCTTCGGTGCACTCCAGCCGAATTCCCGGAGCCGCCTGAAACGCCGGGCGGAGGAGCCGCTCCGCAATCATCTTGGGCACCACGTCGGCGATGCCCACCGAGAGGCGTACGTGGGTGTCGAGCGAACGATGCTCCATCGTCCGGGTCAGCTCTTTCCCCAGCCGGAAGATTTCGTCCGCGAAGCGAAACGCGGTCTTTCCGACTTCGGTGAGCACGAGCCGCCGCCCCTGCTTCTCCAGGAGCTTCTGCCCCATCGCCTCGTCGAGCAGCTTCAGTTGGGTCGAGATGGTGGGCTGCGAGATGTGGAGTTCTTTGGCCGCCGCGTTGAGGCTGCCGGTCCGAACCACCGTCCAGAAATACAGGAGGTGGTGGTAGTTGAGCCAACCGGCCACGCGTCAGGGGCCCTGAGGACCTGCGCGGAACTGGCTGGTGACTTCCCCCAGCGCCGCGACGGCACTCTGCAGGTCACCCGCGATGCGCGTGGTGCGTCCGGTGGCATCCACGCCTCGTTTGACGAGGTCCGCCACGTTGCGCGCGCCCTGCACCGCCTGCTCGGCGGACTCCTTCTGCTGCCGCGTCGCCACGGCAATCTGCTGCGCGGCTTCCTTGGTGTTCTTGGCGAACTCGGAGATCTGCGTGAAGCTGCCCTGGGCCTTCTCCGCCACCTGCACCCCGCGGTCTGACGCCTGCACCCCTTCGCGAGCCTTGTTCACCGCGTGGTCGCCGGACACCTTCACGGCTTCGACGAGGCGGCCGATATCGCGCGCCGAGCCGGCCACGCTCTCGGCCAGCTTCCGCATCTCCACCGCCACCAGGGAGAAGCCCCGCCCCACATCGCCGGCCTTGGTTCCTTCCAGCGCGGCGTTGAGTGCGAGGAGGTCGGAGCGGTCAGCGACCTGGTTGATGACCTGCGCGATGCGCGACACCTGCTGGAGGTCTGCGTTGAGCCGCGAAATCGCTTCCGCGACTTCTTTCGACTCGCGCCGCACGTTGGAGATGCCGGACACCACTTCGGTCACCACCTTGCGCGCATCGTCGACGGCTTCGGCCGTTCGCACCGCCGCATACTCCACCGTCTCCGTGGCCTGACTGATCTTCTCGGCCGTACGCGAGAGCTCTTCGAAGGTGGCCGCGATTTGCTGCGCGTAGGCCGACTGTTGGCTGGTGACGTGCTCTTGATCATTCGAGGCGTCGAGGAGCCCCTTGGCCGCGGTCCCGAGGCGGCCCGTCAAGGACACCATCTGCGTCACCAGACGACGCATGTTCGAGAGCATGTCATTCACCGAGCCGGCCATCGCGCGAACCTCGGCGTTCGCACCTTCGACGACCACGCCAGTGACGCCGCCTTCTCCGGACGCCACGCTCTTGGCCATGGCGGTCATCTTGGAGACAGGCGACGCGAGAATCCACGCCAGGGCCAGGGCGGCCAGCACCCCGAGGATGATTGAGAACGCGACAATCCCCACCGCCACCCGAAAAGCGAGGGCCTGGGTGCCGACGAGCCTGGCACCGGAGAACACCGCCACCACCGCCGCCCCTGAGGCCGGAATGACACACGCCACCACCACGCCCACGCCGCGTTCTGTGGTGACACAGCCGACGTTGCTTTTGGGAAGGGGGTACTCGCCGGCCCCGACCCGGCCCGCCCACGGGGCCGCGCTGGTGCCGTCGTCGGCCACCGTGACCGAGGAGGCCGTCGAGTCGTACCCGAGCACGGCCGCTTGCGTTCCGGTGTCGAATGTCTCGAGCTGACGAAGCACCTCGGCCGCCTGGGGACCGACCGCCTTCGCGCCCGTTCCCCCGAGCACGGCCTTCGAGGCGAGCGCCGTCAACGCCTCGGCCTCCACCAGGTACGAGGCCCTGGCTTCCTTGTTGATTTGCGCCGGCACCGCGAAGCCCATGGCCAGGGCCGCAAGCACATCCAGCACCATGATGAGCAGGGTGACCTGCATTCGAAGGCTGAGACTTCCCCACGACATATGCGACTCCGTTCTCTGGATCCGGCGGGCAGGCTACCAGAGCCCGGTGGTCGAGCGTGCCCGCTTTCTCGCGTCAAACGGGCCCCACCTGCTATGGATTCGGGCGTGCCGTCGACCCCCTCACCTCAAGCTGGGCCTGACCGTCCCTGGGTCGTGTTTCTGGCGTTTGCCGTGCCGGCCTTCGTCCTCTTCGCCGTTCTCTCAGGCGTGTTCGGCCTGATGATTGACTGACGGGCGTCAGTTCTCGGGCATCGGAACTTTTGCCAGGTCCGCCCCGGTGGCGTGATCGACCTTCACGCGCGCAATCTGCAGGTCCGCCATCGAGTTGAGGAGTGACAAGCGCGCAATCAACAGGGCTGACTCCACGTCGTCGAGGCTGGCCTGCGAGGTCCGGCCCGCGGCGTAGGAGACGCGCGCCACCCGGTACGCCTCTTCCGAGGCCGCGAGCTGCTTCTTACCCGACTCGATGGAGCCCTTCGCCTGCGTGTAGTCCTCGAACGCCTGCGTCACTTCCAGCACCACGCCGTCTTTCAACTGCGTGCGCTGCGCCTCCATCTGCGCGATGCGCGCCGACTGCTGATTCACCTGCTGCATCGCCACAAGCATGTCGGTGGGCGACCACGACATCACTGCGCCGGCCGACCAGGTGAACAGCCACGTCTCCTGAGGCGGCGACAGACGTTGGTTCGGGTTTGCATACAAAAGCGACCCCGTAGCCGCGATGGAGGGGAAGTACGCCGCTCGCGCAAACTGCCGCTGGTACCCAAGCGCCTCGAGGGTGGCGTCGAGCGCCTTGACCTCCGCGCGCTCGTCCATCGCCCGGGCGATAAGCGTCTGCACATCGTCCGGCACCCCATTGGGCGGCGTCTCCAGATTTTCCCCGGGGGTGAGCGGCGCACCGTCGGGGAGTCGCGCCTGCGTGCGCAGGACGCGCTCGGCCAAGCGGGCGAGAGACTGTGTGCGAATTAACTGCTGCTCGGCCGCGGCGACGCCGGCCTCGGTTCGGAGCAGGTCAGCCTTTGAAATCGAACCCGCCTTGAAGAGCGCTTGTGCATCACCGTATTGCGTCTGTCGGTCGCGGAGGGTGGTCGCCGAGACAGAGACCGCCCCGAGCGCTCGCAGCCAATTGTAGAACGAAGCCCGGGCATCGGCCTGCGCCTTCGCCCTCGCCGCACGCTCGTTGTTGGTGGCTGCGTTCTTGGTCGCCCCGGCCGCCGCGCTGGCCCGACTGACCCGGAGCACGTAGTCCGAGACCGGCACGGCGATGCCGGCAGACAGCGAGTATTGGTTGAGGATGTTCTTGAAGGAGATGCCCCCGATGGCGAACGTCGGAGAAGGGTTCGGCGTGCCGGGTTCGGCCGTCGTCCCCACGAGTCCGCCATTTCCAAAGAGCGACGCCTGCGTGAAGTCCGACAACCGCGTGTAGCCCATGCTCCCGGTGATGCGCGGCACGAACGAGAACCACGCCTCGTCGACGCGCGCCGCGGCCTCGAGGAACGCGGCGTGCTGCTGCGCCGCCGCGGGGCTGTCGCTCTGGGCCTTTGCGGCGCACTGGTCTGCCGTCAGTCCACCCGTCACCACCGGTACCACCGGTGTCTCGGTCGCCGGCGGAGGCAGTGCCGGTTGCGCCGTGGCCGCCGTCGGCGCCTGCGCCACCATCACTGCGGTCACAATCGCCGCAATCATTTGCCCACCTGCTCAATCATCGGCGTCGGCGCGGGTTCCTCGGTCTGCGGCTCCTGGCGCTTGAACAGCCGCCCCACCCACTGCGAGAGGTCATCAAGGAGCGAATAGGCCACCGGCACCGCGAGCAAGGTCAGCACCAGCGAGAGCACCTGACCACCCACCACCACGCCAGCGGTCGCGCGGTTGAACCCGGACCCGATGCCGCGCGCAGTGACGAGCGGGATCATCCCGGCCACGAAAGCGAAGGTGGTCATCAGAATCGGGCGGAGTCGGTCTTTGTTCGCCTGCAAGATGGCTTCGAGTCTGGGCATGCCTCCGGCCCGGAGTTGATTGGTGTGATCAATCTGAAGAATGGCGTTCTTCTTCACCACGCCGAAGAGCACGAAGATTCCGAGGAAGCTGTAGAGATCGAGCGCCTGCCCGAAAATAATCACCGACGCGATGGCGAACGGCAGCGTGAGCGGCAGCGAGATGAGAATGGTGATGGGGTGCAGCCACGATTCAAATTGGGCCGCCAGAATCAGGTACATGAAGACCATCGACGCCAACAAGCCGAAGATGAAGGACAGGCCGGTCTCGCGCATCAGCTTGGTCTGCCCCTGAGGTTTGACCGAGAAGCCTCGCGGCAGCGGCTCCGCCTTCAGAATCGCGGCCACCGCGTCGCCGATGTCGCCTTCGCTCCCCCCCGGGCCGGCGTTGGCGAGAAACGTCACCTGCCGCTCGCGCTGAAACCGGTTGATGGTGGTGGGACTGGTGGAGGCGTTGATGTTCACCACGTCGCCCAGCGCCACCAGCCCAGCTTTCCTTGAGGGAACGGTGATCAGCTTCAACGCATCGAGACTCCCGCGGTACGGCCCCAGGGCGCGCAGCCGCACGTCGTATTGCTCACCGCCGCTCTCGTAGGAAGACACCTTCTGTCCGGCGACCAGGGTCTGCATCGCCGCGGCGATGTCGAGGACCTGCACGCCCAGGTCGGCCGCGCGCTGCCGGTCGATGTTCACCGAGAGCTCTGGCTTGCCGAGCACGAGCGACGAGTCCACGTCGACCGCGCCGGGAATCTTCTTCATCTTCTCCAGGAGCCCCGGCGTCACCTCTTTGAGGACCTCCAGGTCGGGGCCGGCGAGAATGTACTGAACGCGCGCCGTCGGCTGACCGCCGGAGAACTCGTTCACGTCGGCGATGGTGACCTTCAGGTCCGCCGGCAACGTGGGGAGAATCTGCTCGCGCACCTTGTTCTTGAAGTCGTTCTGGGTGATGGCGCGCGCATCTGGCGGCACCATCTTCACGTAGATGCGCGCCTGGTTGGCCGTCTTGCCCGGGTCGTCGCCGATGGTCATCAGCGTCGCCACCACCTCGGGCTGGTCGCGCATGATGCGAGCCACGCGCTCGCCTTCGAGCTCGGTGGCCGCCACGCTGCGCCCCTCGGGCAGGCGCACCAGCACCTCGAACTGCGCGCGGTCGTCGACCGGGAGGAAGCCTTTCTTGGCCGCCTTCGCCAATTGCCCGGTGGAGAACAGCGCCGCCAGAGACGCCACCACAATCACCCAGCGGTGGGCCATGGAGAACTTGAGCGCGCGCACGTACCCGCGCTCCATCGGGCGGTAGACCACGTCGACCACGCGCTCGAGCACGGTCTTCTTGTGCTCGCCCGGGAGCTTCTTCTTCAGCCACCGCGACGCCAACATCGGCGTCAGGGTGAAGCTCACGAAGAGCGACACGGCGATGGAGAACGACATCGTCACGCCGAAGCTGGAGAGGAACCGGCCTGGAATACCGGCGATGAAGGCGATGGGCAGGAACACGGCGATCA
>CAZFXD010000096.1:13981-16962 GCA_964522795.1 uncultured Myxococcaceae bacterium | reverse complement strand
GCGTCAAGGCGTGCGCGTAGGTGATGGGCGCCGGCATCAACTCAGGCGTCTCGTCGCAGGCGAAGCCGAACATCATGCCCTGGTCGCCGGCGCCCTGTTCCTTGTTGTCCTTCTCGTCGACGCCGCGGGCGATATCCATCGACTGGCCTTCAATCGCCACCTGCACGCCGCAGGTGTGTCCGTCGAAGCCCATGGAGGAGTCGGTGTAGCCGATGCGCACGATGGTATCGCGAACGATGCGGGGGACTTCGACGTAGCAATTGGTGGTCACTTCGCCGGCGACCATGGCGAACCCGGTCTTGACCAGCGTCTCGACCGCCACGCGGCCGTGGGGGTCTTTGGCCAGAATCGCGTCGACGACGCCGTCGGAGATTTGATCAGCGATCTTGTCCGGGTGGCCTTCGGTGACGGATTCGGACGTGAAGAGATAGTTCTTGGGCATGGCGTTCCTTTAAGGGTGCGACGACGCGTTCGCTATAGCGACCGACGTTTCAGGATGTCAACGAACGGTGGGCCAAAGCGCAGCCTGGGTGGCGGCGTTCCGGTCCCTGGGGGCGCCCCGCCTCAAGATCAGCACCCCGTCTGTCAATGACTCCACGCCGAAGTCTTCAGATTCCAGAATGTGCGTCACGTCGCGCTTCCACCCCTCGTCGTCCAGGGGCCACTTGAACTTTCCGGGCAGGAGCACGAGTCGGGTGGCGGTCTCGCGGTCGGGAAAGAGCATCAGCGTGGGCGACGGGGTGAGGTGGGTGATGGCGGTGGTCTGCAGCGCGACACGTTCGGTGTTGTCGAGGGTGGAGATTTTGGCGTGCATCCGCACGTCTTCTTCAGTCACCCGCAGCGGCGCTTGAATGCCGGGCAGCCACATCCAGCCCACGAGGAACGGCGCGATGGCGAACGGCCAGCGTGACCAGCGGGCGACGTTCTGCATCGCCGAGGGGAGTCCCAACGCCCACACCGTGGCGGCGCCGATGCCGTAGTACAGCCGCAAGTCGCGCTGCACATCGTAGTCAGTCACGCGGTGAACCAGCAGCTGCGGCAGGCTCAGCACCACGCTGAGCGGCGAGGCGAGAGGCAGGTAGGCCGTGCTGGCCGCCAGCTCACGCACCGGGGGCCCGGTCAGCGCGTCCCACAGCAGGCCCGGGCTGGTGAGGAGCTTGAGCGCAATCTCTGTGTACGAGTGCCCCAGGTGGCCGTAGCGCGTCGCGAGAAAGACGTTGCTCGTGCCGGTGGGGGCGCCCGCGATGGGAATCACCACCTTCAACGCGACGACGGCCCAGGCGATGGAGACCGCGCAGGTCCACGCCCCGTGTCGCCACGCCTTGCGGTTCCAGAAGAAGACGAAGGTGCCGAGCGCGAGGCCGGTGAGGGCGGTGTCCTCTTTGACAGACAGGCACAAGAGGAGCCACACCCAGTACGACACCCACCGCTCGCGTCTGGCCGCGGTGGCCGCCATGAGCGCGAGGCCCGGCCCGAACACCTCGGGGTGGAAATCGAAGACCAGGCCGCGCCAGAGCGGGGGCGCGAGAACCCACATCGACGCCGCGGCCGCCGCGGCGAGGTGCGGCACGTCGCTCGCGCGGCAGAGCCGGTAGGTGGCGAACGCGGCAAACCCCAGCGAGAGCCCCTGCGCCACCAGGAGCACGTAGGGTGAGCTGAACGCGGCATAGAACGGCAGGAGCACGAACAAGATGGGCGAGGCGTGCTCGGAGAAGAAGTTCCGCTCGATGCCGAAGGCGTGAAAGAACCGCCCGTGCAGCGTGTTCCACAGCGCGTGCTCGTACATCGAGAAGTCATACGCGCCGACGTCGAACGCCCGGTACTGCTGCACCTTCCAGAACACGCCGTAGGCGGTGACGACGAGCAGCAAGGCGGGCGCCCAGGTGCCCGCGCGCTCTTCCCAGAAGGTGGAGAACCTGAGCCAGAGGCGGTTTTCGAGCGCCACCGCTGCGAGGCTCACCATCCAGCACGCGCCCACGCCGCGAATGAACCGAAACCCGTACAAGCTGATGTGCTGCCCGGCGAGATCAGTCTCGAACCCACCGCCGAGGACGACCAGCGTCCCCAACCCCAGCAGCAGCACGCCCAGCGCGAACGACACGCGTGCCACGGTTGCCAGGCGCCGCTCCATGGGCGCCTGCAACCAGCTTGAGCCGGAAGCCATGGCCCCATCCTCACCCCGAATCGGGTGCTCGTGAATTCCGTTGGGGGCCCGTGAGTCTTGACGCTACAAGGAGCTTCATGAACCGACTGATTCTGCTCGCGTGTGCTGTGGGAACCGTGGCCGTCGCGGCGCCCAAGGAAGAAGTGAGTAAGCCGCTGAAAGCGCTCGTGAATGCCGTGCGCTACGGCAAAGACGTGATGGCGCTCAAGGGGTTTTCCGGCGACGAGCAGGGCCGAAGGTTGATGCAGGAGAACTGGGAGAAGGGCACCGACGCGCAGCGCAAAGAGTTCATCACGCTCTTCCACACCATCTTCGCCAAGGTCGCGTTCCCCAAGTTTCGCGACAACTACTTCAAGTACCTCGACACGATTCTCTACGACGAGCCGGTGATTGAAGGCGACAAGGCCACCATCGCCTCCACCATTCTGGTCAACCACCCGCTCAAGAAGCAGGAGCTCAAGGTTCGCTACGACCTGATTCAGACCAAAGCCGGCTGGCAGATTGTGGACGCGAAGGTGCTCGGCGATTCGATGTTGAAGGGCATTCAGGAAGATCAGATCGCACCGCTCTTCAAAGAGGGCGGTTGGGACGGCGTGCTCAAGGCCATGCGCGAGAAGGCCAAAGAGCTGGAATCCGTTCCGCTCAAGTAGCTCCCCGGGCCGCAATCGCCGCCCCGCAGGCGCGTACTGACGCGCACGGAGTGACCACGCTCCGCGAGGAGGCGTGCGGCGGTGAAGCGCCCGTGCTGGAACGAGCGGCGTCTCCAGGGGGCGCTGGTCGCCTCGGCGCTCCTGCACGTGGTCCTGTTCTGGTCGCT
>CAZFXD010000096.1:0-13881 GCA_964522795.1 uncultured Myxococcaceae bacterium | reverse complement strand
GGGGTGACCATGACGGGCGAGCAGGCGGAGAGCGCGTTGGCCGACTCGCGGCGGCAGTGGCGGAAGGTCGGCGCGCAGCGCGTGCAGGGCTTCGTCGACGACACCATGGCGGGCATCAACGCCGAGGTGGGCCGTATCGACCCGCAGCTGGCCGACCTCCGCGCGCGGTGGAATGAGGCGCTCGCCAAAGGGCCCGACACTTCGGGCGGCACGGCCCGGGGCGTGGCGGGGGAGCTCTTCAAGAGCTGGCAAGCCGGCGCTGAGCGGTTCGGCGCCACTGGAACGCCGTACCCCGAGCCCGAGGGCTATCGCCGGGAGAATGAGGTGATGCCCGAGGTGGACCGCGCCGCTGGAACCGGCAACGCCGACGCCATCAAGATGCAGAAGTGGGCGGAGCGCGGGGCCCGCTTTCGAGAGTTCGGGGATGGCCGGATGGGACCGGAATTCGTCGCCATCGTAGAAATCGCGCCGAGCCACGAGCTCGCGCCGCTCTCGTTCACGCTGCTGCAGCCGTCGGGCGTGCAGGCGTTCGATGCCTGGGTGATTGAGCGGGCGGGGAAGACCTTCGAGTCCTGGTTGCTGACCACGAAGGACCCGGAGGCCATCGGTCGGACCGTCTGGGCGTTTCGTGGTCGCGTGGTGTACTGGCGCGACCGCCGCGACTTCGACCCCCGGACCGACGCCGCCTACCTGGCTCTGGCGGGCCTGCTGGGCCTCTCCACCGGCCGCTTCGACGAGATGACCGGGAGCGTCGAGTACGTCGACCTGATGCACCCGCACTTCACCGCCAAAGCCACCCTGCTCGGCGCGTACCCGAGGCCGAGCCCGCACAACTGAGACTTGTCGATGTCAGTCTCAAAACTTTTCCCCCAAGCGCGTGCCATTGATTTTCCGTGTGATAGGGAGGCCTTGTCCTCTCGCTTTGGGGGTTGTTCCATGCGCCTGATTTCAATCGCGGTTCTCGTTGCCTCCCTCGCTCTGGTCGGCTGCAAAGGCGACCCGTCGAAACCGGAGTACTGGCAGAAGGCCATCAGCGGCGGGAAGGTGAAGAAGGACCGGCAGAAGGCGATTGAGGAGCTGCGTTCGGGCAAGCGCATGAACGCGAGCTTCCTCCCCATGCTGCACGGGCTGCTCGCCTCAGAGAAGCACGCCGAAGTGAAGAAGGACCTGGCGCGACTCATCGGCGAGCAGAAAGACCCCTCGTCGGTGGAGCCGCTCACCACCGCGCTCGACATGGGCAACCCCGACCGCGAAGGTCAGGCGCTGAACAAGGAGATCGCCAATGCGCTCACCGCCATTGGCGACAAGAAGGCGATTCCCACGCTGAAGAAGCTGGCCAAGATGCGCGACCCCTTCACCCAGGTCGAAGCGGTCGACGGGTTGGGCGCTTTGCAGGCGACGGAGGCCGTGGACGACCTGATGGAGCTCGCCTCCAACGAGGCCACCGAAGCGTTCATCACCAAGAAAGCCATCATCGCGCTCGGCAACATCGGCGACCCCAAGGCGGTGCCGGTGCTGGTGAACATGATGTTCAAGGAACGAAAGGGCATCAGCTTCTACGTCGAGTCGTCGTTCAGCCTGTACCAGATTGGCGCGCCCGCAGCGGACGCGCTGCTCCCGGTGGTGACAGGCGAAGACAAGAAGCTGCTCGCGTGGGCCGAGCAGAACCGCGTGCTCGAGGCCGCGCTGTTTGCCAAGGCCGCGCAGGTGTTGGGCGACCTGCTCGATGCTCGCGCCGAGAAGCCGCTGCTCGCGCGGCTGGGTTACGAGAACCAGATGCTGGACGTGAAGTTGTTCGTGCGCATGCGCACGGCCGACGCGCTGGGCCGTCTGCGCTCAGGCGCCGCGGTGAAGCCGCTCTCCGGCATGTTGGGTGAAGAAGAGACCAACGCGCGAGCCGAGTACATTCGCGCCCTGCAACGCATCGGCGGCCGTGACGCGATTCCGGCGCTGGTGAAGTCCGCCGCGGCGGGCAGCTGGGACGGCCGAGAGCCCTCGATGGCGGCGATCGCCATGCTGGGCGACGGGAGCGACCTCGCCGCCTTCGACAAGTTCACCAAGGAAGAAGAGAAGCAGACCCTGGCGGAGTGCAAATCGAACCCCGACTTCAAGGGCTGCGACAAACCGGCGGACCTGGTGAAAGAGCACCTGGCCTCCATCGCCAAGATGAAGGCCAACCTCGAAGTGGCCAAAGGCTGTGGCAAGGACCTCGGCTGCTGGGGCGAGAAGCTGAAGGACGCCAAGGCGGCCCCGGAGGTGCGCGAGCGCGCCGCCCTGGAGCTGGGCCGGGCCGGGAAAGGCGAACACCTGACGCTGCTCGCCTCGTTGCTCAAGGAATCAAACCTCGACCTCCGTCTGGCCATCATTCAGTCCGCGCAGTGGATTCTGCACGCCAACCCCGACGTGCGCGCCAAGGCCAAAGAGCTCGCGCCGGCGCTCGCCGAACAGATTGCCCAGGAGAAGGGCAAGACTGAGTTCGTCAAAGTGAACGAAGACCTGCGGCGCCTGCTCGTCTCGTTCAACCGCGGCAGCTAGGCCACCGCGCCGCGCCCGCGGCGCCAATGTGGGCAAAAATCCGCGGCGTGCTCACCTGCGCGCGCCGTGGTCGCGTGCAGCCGACACCGCACAGGTAGGTTCAGGGCGCGAGGCCCAGTGGGCCCGGCGCCTCGCGTACAATTTTCGGAATGCGAACCCCCGCGCTCTACATCCTTGCCGTGGTCGGTCTCGCCTGTGGCGGCGCCAAAGGCGTTCACCGCACGCAAACCCGAATCGCGGCGGTGGGAGCGGAAGTCACGCTCACGTTTTCCGCCACCTGTGGGCCGAGCGACACCGTGTGCACCAACCTGGAGCTGTCCAGCGTCACCCGCGCCACCTCCTCGGCGCCCGGCGTGCTCTCCGTGCTGGAGGCGACGCTCGACGGCCGCCGTGCCGTGGTTCGGTTCAAGGCGAACGCGGTCGGGACCTCGACGTTGACGCTCGAGTTCGTCGACACGGCGGGCAAACCGCGACAGGTGCCGGTGGAGATTCAGGTGGTGATGTTGGAGAGCGTGACGCCCTGGGTGCAATGCACGCAGGAGGTTCCGCTCGGCTCGCGCTACGCGCTCGGCGCCGGCGCGACATTTTCCGTCACGTTCGCGAGCTCGGTCAGCGATGGCGACGATGTCCTCACCGGCAATCTGGCGCTGGCCCAGATGCCCGGCTTCGAAGCGCTGGGGCCTTCGGCGACGGGCGGGCAAAGCTACCGCGCCCCTGAGACGCCGGGGACGTACACCTGGACGCTGGCGAACGGCCAGACCATGAGCGTGCGCGTCTATGCGCCGGCGGAGGTGGTGCCGGAGCTGATCTCGGAACACTTGAAGTCGACGTCTCCCGCGACAGTGCGCCTGCGCGGCCTCGTCGATGGAGTGGCCAGCTGTGTTCCGCACGGCGATGTGCTGGCGACGCTGGAAGTGGCCGGGGGGGGCTGCACCGCGGTCATGGCCGGTTTCGAACTCGAGGCTCCCGTGCAGGTCGACCTGCGGGACGTCCTTCGGTTCGCCGTGCTGGGCGACTCTGCGTGCACCGTGACCGCTTCCACGGCGAGTGGGAAGAGCGCCAGCTTGACCTTCGACCCGCCGGCGCGCGCGGTCGCCGTTCCGCCTTCGGGGCCGGGGCAGCCGGTGACCAACGCACCCTTCGAGGTGGCGCCGCCTGCGGTCAGCGGCAGCGGCGCAGGAGGCGCGTGCAACAGCAGCTTGAGCGACGGACAGTGCAAGAGCTTGTATGACGGAGACTGTTACGTCGACTCCGACTGGACGTATCGACACGAGTCCATCGCCCCCGGCCTTGATGGCGGGCGCGAGCTCGACTCCAAAGCGCTGGTCGGCGTGGGGCTGACGACCTCCCTGCAGCTGCGCATTGAGATTCCGCTCCTGCTGGGGCTCCCCAGCATCATCGTCGGGCCACCTCAGGCCCTGACGTACGAGGCAAAGTCGTCGTACCTCTTCGCCGGCAACATTGACGTCTCGGTGGGCGGGTGCACCGACACCGGGTCGCGCAAGGTGTTGACCATCAAGCCCAACGGCATCGGCACGCACCAACTGTACTTTCGTGCGTCAAACGTCGACGACGTCGGCAAGTTCGAAGTGATGGCCAACAAGGTCGAGACGGCGACGTTCAAGACCCTGGTTCAAGGAAAGGGCCCCGCCGTCACCGCGCCCATGGCCGAGGTGTTCAACGGAACGCACCTGGTGACGGAAGCGCACTATCGAAACGCGACAGGGCAGGAGCTCCGCGGGGTGACTGCGCTGCGTCTGGAAGACGACGTGGCAGACGGTGGGACCCTGGTGACCAGCGGCCTCAATGGCGGGCAGTTCGCGTTCTATACGGGCGGCCCGGGCCACGCCGTCACCGTGTCTTCGTCGCTGGGCACCGGGACGCAGCGCTTCTTCGTTCGGGGGACAGAGGGCATCACCGCCATCGGTGGTTTCGAGAGCGCGACGTTTGCGGTAGGCGCGGTTCAGGCCATCAAGCCGCCTGTGGCGCTCGGGCAGAAGTCGGTTCCGATTCTGGGGAAGGCTCCGGGCCGGCCCGTGCTGAAGCTGACGGGGGCCGCGGCGGCGATTCGCTACTCCATGACCGAGGACAACCTCTGGCTGGTGGGCCTGCGTCCGGGTGACATGACGCTCCAGATGACGTGGGGCCCGGTGGTGGCGGAGAAGACGTGGACCGTCACGCCTCCGCCGTAGCGCACGGCCTCGGCGCCGCGTGAGCCGGCTATTTGGCCAACTTGGAGATGGCGTCGTTGGTCTTCGCTCGAAGCGGGTCATCGACGCCCACGCGGGCCAACACCGCGTCGAAGTCGGCGCGGGCCCCCGTGGTGTCACCCATCTTGGAGCGAATGTCGCCGCGGGTGAAGAACGCCTCGGTGACGAGGGCGCTTCCAGAGTGGTTCTGGAGGAACGCGTCGAGGTCGGCGAGCGCCTCGGCCATCAGCAGGTTCTTCAGCAGGGCCTGCCCGCGCCGCAGCAGCGCCTCGGCGGCGTGCTCGTCAGAGGGGTGTTTCTCGAGAAACTCGCTGAAGGCGCTCTTCGCTTCTGAGTTTCGGCCCAGCTCCAGAAGGCACAGGCCGCGCTGAAACCGCGCCGCGGTGGCCTGGGGGCGCTTGGGGTACTCGCGAATAATCGAATCGAAGGCGTTGAGCGCGCCGGCGACGTTCCCCGTCTTCTTGATGCTGAGCGCGTCGTTCAGCTTGGCGGTGGCTTCGACGCCGCGCTCCTCGTCCAGTCGCTGTTCTTCGGCCTTCGCTTCGGCGGCCATCTTGGCGTTTTCATCCGCCTGCATCTGACGGCGCATCTCGGCGGACTGCTTCTCCTGCTCCTTCGCCACATTGTCGATGCCGGCCGAGACCTTCTTGAACCCGAAGTACACGCCACCGACCACGGCCAACACCACCCCCAGCTTCACCAACTGCCCGACGAGGGGGTTCTTGGCCTCCACCTCCGGGAGGCTGAGTCGACCGAGGTTGGGCTGCGATTGGTTGGCGGTCGGCGCGGCAATCTGTCGGGTGGGCGTGCCCGCCGCGTGCTGCTGGGTGGCGGGCACTTGCGCCTTGAACCCGCCGGTCTTGATGCCCGCGACGAGCTCGGCTGTGGCGGGGCCGAGTTTTCCGGGGGCCCGTCCCACCGAAGTGGGGGGCCGCGCCTTTTCGCCCGTAATCTGGAACAGCTGGTTCGCGGCGTAGGCGTCGCCGGGCTTCACGCGCAGATAGCGCTTCACGTACACGGCGGCCTTGAAGACGTTGCCTTCCAGTCGATACAGCTGCGCCAGCTGCTGCAGAATGGCTGGAGCGTTGGGGGTGCCCGCGAGGGCCTGCTCCAACTCGAGAATCTTCGGGTTCGCCGGAGGCCCGAACGTGACGGGCATCACGGCCTGCATCTGCGCGAAGAGGGCCTGCGCTTCGACGTTGGTGGGGTCGAGCTCTCGCGCGAGGAACAGCTTGAGAATGGCGCGGTTCTTGTCGACGTCGTTGCCGCTGACGAGGCGTTTGCTCTCCTGCACCATCGCGTTGGCTGCCTCGCGGTCCAACCGGGCTCGCATGCCGGCCGGGTCGGCGAGGCACTTGGCGATCAGGTCGGGCTCGGAGCGTCGACGGCCTTCCACGAATGGCAGGAGCGACTCCAGCGCCATGGCGGCGGACTGAAAGCGCTCGTCGGGGTTGAAGGCGAGCAGCGAATCCAGCATCGCTTCCATTTCGGGGGGCGCGGACGGGCGGACTTCGAAAATCGGCGGCGCAGCGCTGGAGAGGATGCGGGTAATCGAGGTGGCCGGGTTGTCGGACATGTACGGGTTCACGCCCGTGAGGAACTCGTAGAGGATGACGCCCGAGGTGAAGAGGTCGCTGCGGGAGTCGACGCGCAGGCCTTTGGCCTGCTCCGGGCTCATGTACCCCGCGGTGCCCACCAGCATGCCGGTCTTGGTGAGGTGCGCGGCGTCGGCGCTGCGGGCGATGCCGAAGTCGGCCAGCTTGAGCACGCCCTCCTGGGTGAGGAGCAGGTTCTCCGGCTTCAGGTCACGGTGCACCACGCCGGCCTGGTGGGCGTGGGCGAGGCCGGCGAGCAGCTGCGCCATCAACTCGGCGGCCACCGGCGTGGGCAGCACCCCCATGTTCTTGATCAACGAGGCGACGGTGCCGCCGGTGACGAACTCGCAGGCGATGAAGTACCAACCCGACGACTCACCGTGCGCCACCACCTCGACGATGTTGGGGTGGCGAAGCCCCGCCGACGCCTTCGCCTCGTTCATGAAGCGCTCGACGAACGATGGGTCGGCCCGCAGGTTGGGGTCCATCAACTTCAGGGCCACGGGCACGGCGCTGCCGCGCTGCTTGGCCAGATAGACGGCGGCCATGCCGCCGCGCCCGAGAATGCTGTCCAGCTCGAACGGGCCCAGATTGGGGGGCGGCTCGAACGCGCCGGGCTGCACCGTGGGGCGGCTCTTCCCGACAGACGTCGAGGCGTAGCCAATGTCGCCTTCTGTATCGGTGGGTTCGCTCACGAAACCGCTCCTTCAGCCGAAGAAGCCCGCATTCTCGTCGAATCCTCCCGGAATGGAACGTTCCTGACGTGCGGCGGGTTCCCCCGCCCGTGGCTCAGCCCATCGCGTCGTCGTCTTCGGGCTCGTGAAACGAGCTGGGCAACAGGTTGATGTCGAGCGTCTTGGCCAGGGCGATGAAGAGGAACAGCCCCCCGGGGGCGGCGAAGATGGCCAGGGCGGGAATGGCCTTCGCCACGTCAATCAGTTGCGCCCGCATCTGCTGCTTCTCGTCGCGGGTCAGCGTCTGACCGCGGGCAGCGCGGGCGAGGAGGACGGAGAGCTCACCGGTCTCCTTCAGCTCTCGTACCAGCGCGCGGTAGTTCTTCTTCACCGCGCGGGACATGTTGTCGACCAGCTCGTCGCCCAGTTCGGTGGCCAGCGGCGCCACGGTGAAGAGGTCGATGACGTTCTTGTGGCGTCGGTAGAAGTCGGCCATCTCGATGCCCATGGCCTTCACGTCGTCCGGAGAAAACCCGAACAGCTCCGCGACGCGGTTCACGTAGGCCACCTCGGCGTTGGAGCGCTTCCCGTCGACCAATGACCCCAGGAGCGTCTGCTCCAGGAGGAAACGCCGGGCCTTCTGGCTCTGCACGCGGCCCAACGTCTTCTGAATGCGGGGGGCCTTGTCGAACGTCTTGCGAGTCAGCTCCAGGGCCTCGGACTCGATGTCGTCGGGGAGCCGGAGCATCCGGACCTGCGCGAGGATGGCCCGCCGCGCGGTGGGGGTCGGTGTGCGCTCGGCGCACCACAGGCCCACCAGCACCTGGGTCAGCACCGCCTTACGCCGCGCCGCGGTTCGACAGCGCCGCGCCACCGCCGGGGCGTCGAAGTGGCGCTTCAACACGTAGGCCGCCGACATCCGGCCAAAGAGGTCGGCGTCGATGGCGATGGTGCCGTTGTGCAGCACCAGCCCATGTGTCGGGCTGCCGCGCAGGCTGAAGGTGGCCTCCTCCAGCTCTCCTTCGAGCGTCTTGAAGAACGTGCCCGGAAGCGAATTCACCCCGCGTCGGAACACGGACTCCAACGACTTCTGGGCGGAGAACGTCGCGGCCAGAATCGCGGCCACTTCCTCTTTTTTGAGGGACCGCCTGGGGTCGAGCACGCGGGCGAGGGCGACGGCGACGCGCGCCATCGCAAACAACACTGCGCGATCGAGCGGCGCGTTGCCCGCGGCCGCCGCCGAAGGGACTCCCAGCGGCGTGCCGTACCACAGGCCGCTCGAGTGCAAGAGCGAGGGCAGGGCGATCCGGGCCAGCGCGACCGAGGAGGTGGCCTCGGGGCCCTGGGGCATCGGCAGGCGGAGCTCAAGCGGCTTCGAGCGCTCCAGGTCGAGCGCTTCATTGAGCAGGTTCTCCAGCCAGCCGGGGGCGTCGGCCATTCCCTTCGCCTAGCACGACTTCCGCAGGGCGACAGCGCCTGCGTGCATGGGAGCAGCGCTGATCAGCGCAGATCGCAAATTTTTGCCCCGCGGGCACAAAAAATTGCGGTGCTTCATTCGTGTGGCACCCTGTTGTCACTACCGAAACAAGGAGCCCAAATGATCAGCCGCGTCGTCATTCTCGTTGTGGCCGCTACACTGTTCAGCTGCACTCACGCCAACCGCGCTCGTTTCTCCAACGAACCGCGTGACCCGACTGAAGAAGAACTCGCCGCGCAGGCCAAGGCCGCCGCGCAGGCCGCCGAGCTGGCGGCGATGCTGAAAAACGCGGTCATTCACTTCGAGTTCGACGACTCGACCTTGAGCGAGCAGTCGCGCGACACCCTGGCGACGCTGGCGGTGGCGCTCCGGGCCAACCCGTGGGCGACGATTCGGGTGGCCGGGCACTGCGATGAACGCGGGACCGAAGAATACAACATGGCTCTGGGCCAGCGCCGGGCGGACGCGGCTCGAAAATTCCTCCTCGCAATGGGTGTTCCGAACGACACCGTGGAAACCGTGAGCTTTGGCGCGGAAATTCCGGCCGTCTCCGAATCGAACGAGGCAGCCTGGGCTGAGAATCGCCGCGCAGAGTTCGGCGCGCGCCCGATGGAGCTGTTCGGCATGGCGGCCTCCGAGGCGACCCGATGAGACGCGACCGCCGCGACGGCATCGACCGTCGGCAGCGTTCGTTGATTGAAGAGTCGCTGGAGCGGCACGATGAACGTCGCTCCAACGAGCGGCGCGATTCACCCCGCCTGTACCTGCGCATGTGGGTAGCGGACCCGCTCGAAGGCGGCGTGCCCCAGGTATTCGACGGGGAGGTTGGGCTGGGCGGCGCGTCGTGGGCCACCCGGTACCCGCCGCTGGGCAAAAACGTGGAAGTGCGGTTTCGAATCCCCGAGCTCGAGGACGAGTTCTTCGCGCCGGCGGCGGTGGTTCGCACCACGGACGACGGGGACGACACGCGGGTTCACGTGGTGTTTCGAGAATTGCCGGTGCGGCAGGAGTTGGCGCTCGCCCACTGGCTGCAGGGCAACGAAGGAATCGGCCAGTAGCAGCACGCCGGGCGGGGTGAAGGGGGCGGGTTGAGCTCGCCCCCGGGGACTCCCGCTCAGCGTTGGCTGGCCCCGTCAGTCTTCGCGGCAGTCGGCGCGGCACGCTCTTCGGGCGGGCCGCGTTTTTTTTGTCCAACCCACGCGGCGGCGAACATCGCGAGCGCGGCCAGGGCGCACAGCAAGATCGCCGGCATGCTCGCTTCGGGACCAAACTCGCCGCCGGTGATCAGCCCAGGGCCGCTGGGCCGGAACTGAAGGTACGACGCCGTCGCGTCGTGACCCGAGGTGGCGGCTCCGAGCACCGTGCTCTGGGTGAAGTTCCACCCGAGGTGCAGTCCCATGGGCAGCCAAAGGCTCCGGCTGAAGTACCAGGCTGCGGCCAGCAGCGTTCCGGCTTCGAGCGAGATGGCCAGAGTCGAAATCGCGGTGGCGCCTGGGTTGCCCGAATGGGCGAACCCGAAGATGGCGGAGCTCACGATGACGGCGGCGACCGGGCCCCAGGCTTCACTCAACAAGCGCAAGAGGAGCCCTCGAAAGAACGTCTCCTCCCAGAAAGCGCCGAGGAACACGAGACCAAGCACGCTGGCAGTTTCGGAGGGGGAAGGCGCCCGACCGACGCCGAGTGTTCCGGCCCCCAGCGCGACGATGATGAGAACGGTCGCGGCGTTGAGGCCCGCGCCAACAAGCAGCCCTCCGGCGAACTGTCCCAGTCGGAGTCCCGGCGAGGTGACGGGGAAGAGTCCATCGCGGTGCAGTCGACTGGCTTCAAGGAAGTGAGCCGTGAAGGCGAGTCCGGCGAGCACGGCCAGACCGAGAAAAGCGGTGCTCCTGGTGAGCCAACTGAGCGAGGGGGAATGGCCGGCGAGAAAGAGCGCAAATGCGACCGCCGCCGTGACGACGCTGGCAATCACGAGCCGGCCGAGCGCCGACCGCGTCATTCGGAAGAGCAATCCGGTGGTGGCGGTTTGTTCCTTCGACATGCGGTGCCTCGCCCCCCACGGCGCTCGATGTTGCGCGCCACGCTTCCTCCGGGAATAGACCGCTCGTTACCCGACCCACGCTCCGAGGGCGAGGCCGACGGCCACCGGGACGGAGAAGTTGTCGTCGAGGTGATCGTTACTCAGAATCTCCGCCACTGCCCCGGCGAGCGCACCGACGCCGGCGATGGCGAACGCGACGCCGCTCTCGAGTCCGCGAATGAAGACCAGGAACGGGGTCACCACCAGCACGCTGGCGACGATGAAGGCCAGGGCGCCTTCGAGCGACTTGTGACCGAGCAGGCGAATGCGCCCGAACCTTCGGCCGACGAGGGACGCCGCGGGGTCGCCGAAGCCCAGCACGAGCACGGCCACCTGCGTCGTGGTCTGGGAGGTGAGGAGCAACACCGGGAGCACGCCAAGCGCAAACCAGGTCGCCGAGGGCACCGCGTAACGCTCCTTGGGCCGGGCAATGACGCGGAAGACGCTGTTCATCAACAGGTCGTTGAACCGGGGCCAGCGCCGTCGGGTGAGGTCGAGGGTGAAGTACACCGCGAGAATCGACAGCATCACCACCGTGCACCCGGTCCGGCCGAGCAGCCACTGGTAGGTGCTGGCGGCGAGAACTCCGTTGCCGACGTGAAACACGTTTCGCGCGTAGTTGGTGGGTCGCAGCGAGACGAGGGGCGGGGCCTGCGAGGCGCGAAGGTTGGCGGCGCGAATGGCCGTAATCAGGCGCTCGTACTTGTCGGCGACGGCCGCGCGGGCGGCTTCCAGCGACCCTGGTTCAGTCGGCGCGGCGTCGGCGAACCAGCGGGCGACTTCGGCGCGGAGTTCGTCGAGCGACGCGGCCACTACGCTGGCCCGTTCGCCCGCGCTGGCGCGGAGTGACTGAACGCGCTCGAGGAGCTTGCGGCCCTGCTCGTGGAGAGCGCTTCGCTCGGGGGCCGCGGCTTTCTCGGCGCGCTCCAGTGAATCGAGAAATGCGCGGACGTCAGCGGCGAAGAAGAAGAGCGGATCCGCGAGGGCCGTTTCCACGGAGCGAGACCTAGCAAGCCGTGTGGGGGCGTGGTCACGGGCATGTCACGAGGCGTCACGAAGACTGGTCGACAGCGTTGGGTATCCGGACTCCCAGGCCGGAGCGCAGCGCCGGTGCGGGCCTCCACGGGCTCTCAACGGGCCGCGTGGAGCGAGGCGCGGTGCACGTTTCCTCGAACGTCGGAGAGCACCTCTGGCCTGGTGGGGCATGAGGCGCAGGGCCAAGTGCTCCACTCGACGCGGGGTCCGGCCTGTGAGGCCCAGGCACGACACCCGTATTTCACCCGTAAAACCGAAATACGGGTGATTTGCGGGTGAAGCGCTGATGAAGCCCCGGTCGGACCCGAGGTGCTTTCCATTGTTTGGCACCGCCTTGGCCACTTGCGCCCAGCGCGCCCGCTTGAGCCAGAGGACGCCGGGCTTTCCCCGAGCCTCGCGACTCGTGCGCGGAGCGTCGACCTGCGGCCCGCGCGCCCGCGCTTCTCAACCAGCGCCTACGGACAGGGCGTCTGCCCCGCGCCACCCAGGTACGTGATGGTCTTGTTCACCAGGTTGTTCCCGTCGGTCTCCGGCGTGGTCTGCGCGCCTTCACCCGCACCGAACAACATCGCGGCCCCGTGGGCCTTCGCAATCTCATCGGTGTGGGCGAAGAAGTAGTCCACCCGGTTGTCCTTGTAGTGGTTGGCGGTGTTGTTCCCCGACGAATTCCCGACGGGAATCTGCCACCAGATGAGCGGCTTCTGCGTTCGCTCAGCCACGGCCTTCGCCCATTTGAACGCCTGGGTGAAGTTGGGGAGCGTGGCGTTGGTCGCGTCCCACCAGCGGTTGGGGTCACCCTTGACCAGCTTGTACCAATCGGCGTCGCGGTCAGAGGCCTCCACCACCACGAAGTCCGTTCCGGCGACTCCGAGCTCAATCAGGTAGTCGCCCACCTTGTTCGCTTCGCCCACCACGTCAAAGCTGGCGTTCTTGTTGATGAGCACGTCGTAGCCGGTGGCCCACGCGGACGCCTGGAGCCCCACCTTCGCTTTGGGCGCGTACTTTCGTGTCATGGCCACCATGCACTTCGCCAGCCCCGCCATGGAGTTCTCCTCGGCGCCGCAGTCGGTCGCGTTGGCCGTCTTCACCTGGGCCGGAATGTTGTGCGGGTTGGTGTTGAACTGCTCCGCGTACCCCCACAAGTCGGGCTCCAGGTGGAGAATGGCGACCTCGTTGGTGGCGGCCACCTGGTCGAGCACGAACTTCCAGTCGGTGAGGTACTTCTTCAAGAACGCCGTGTTCGCCGCGCCCACCTCCGCCGCGCCTTCGGCCACGCCGCTCGCCTGCAGGAACACGTAGTAGGTGATGAAGGGAATCTCCCCGCGCATCCGCGCCGCTTTGATGAACGAACGCACGTAGTCGCCGGGCGACAGCTGGTCCCACTGCCAGCAGCCCCACCAGTTGCAGCCGGACCCGCCGTTCTTGCAGCTCGTCCCGCCGACGGTGCAGCCGCTGGCGCAGGACACGCACGGGCTGGTGCCGTCGAAGATGCCGCCGGCGAGGTAGAGGTACCTCGCGTCCCACGACGCCTTCATGTCGGTGGCGTCGGTCATCGAGGCACCGACCATCAGCTTCGTCTTCCCGAGGCTGGAGAGAAACTGCCCGGCGAGGCAGGAGGCCCCACCGGCTCCGCCCGCGCCACCGGAGCCGCCCGTTCCTCCGGCCCCTCCGCTGCCGCCGGAGCCGCCGGAACCTCCCGAGCCCCCGCTGCCGCCTGAGCCACCGGAACCGCCCGCGCCACCCGAGCCGCCACCCGAGGCGCTGCCGCCGCCGTCACCGCCGGAGCCGCCGTTGCCACCGTCGCCGTTGCTGTTGGTGGTGGCGCAGCCGAGCGCAGTCAGAATGGAGGCACACACGAGGAGGCGTGAAGGTGTCATGGGCAGGTCCAACCGAAAGAAGGTGGCCCGCTTCCTACACCAGTCAGTCTTCGGACGCCTTCTCGCGAAGCGCGCGTGGTGGCCGACTTACGAGGCCTTCGAGGCGGCCTTGATGCGGGGGCGCTTCTCTTCCGCCGCTTCGATGGCTTCCACGTCCGGGGTGGAGGGAACGGCCTGAACCACCGGGCGGGTGACGCCGAACTTCTCGAGCACCTTCATCTCGATTTTGCGGCACACCTCGGGGTGTTCCTTCAGGTAGTCCTTGGCCGTCTCGCGGCCCTGGCCGATGCGCTCGCCTTCAAAGCCGAACCACGAGCCGCTCTTCTCCACGATGCCGTTCTCCGAGGCGAGGTCGATGAGGTCGCCTTCACGCGAAATGCCGGCGCCGTACATGATGTCGA
>CAZFXD010000095.1:3171-17100 GCA_964522795.1 uncultured Myxococcaceae bacterium | reverse complement strand
GGGTGAGGTGATGCAGGAGTCGGCCCAGGCGGCGCTGAGCTACGTCCGTGCTCGTGCCGCGCGCTTCGGCCTCGACGACAAGATCTTCGAGAACAAAGACATTCACATTCACGTGCCCGAAGGCGCCATCCCCAAGGACGGCCCCTCGGCGGGCATCACCCTGGCCACGGCGCTCGTCTCGGCGCTCACCCGCGTGCCCGTGCGCCGCGACGTGGCCATGACCGGCGAGGTGACCCTGCGGGGCCGCGTGCTCCCCATCGGCGGGTTGAAGGAGAAGGTCCTGGCCGCCCACCGCGCTGGCATCAAGACGGTCATCTTCCCCGAAGAGAACCGCAAGGACCTGCGCGACATCCCCAAGAAGGTCCGGCTGGCGATGAAGCTGATTCCGGTGGAGTTCGTGGACGACGTGCTTCGTGAGGCGCTCGTGCTCGACAAACCGGACGACTTCTTCAAGTCACCCAGCGTGGCGGTGGTGGGAACCGGCGGGCCGAGCGATTCGACCCCGGTCCCGGTGAGCTGAAAACGCCCCAGGGCGTCGAATTCGGCGGTTGCCAGCGGCGCCTCTGCGGCTCCATGCTGGCGCCGTGCGCAAGAGTCTCGCTCCGGGCTTCCTCATCGCCATGCCGTCGTTGCTGGAATCGACGTTTCGGCGCTCCGTGGTGCTGATGATTGAGCACACCCCCGATGGAGCGATGGGCGTCGTGCTCAACAAGCTCTCCAACGTGAACCTGGAAGAGCTGGGCCGGGCGCAGAAGCTCGCCGTGGGCAAGTCCCGCAAGGAGCAGCCCGTCTTCGTCGGTGGCCCGGTGGAGTCGTACCGCGGGTTCGTGGTGCACGACTGCGCCGAGATGCACGAGCGGCACGAGATCGTTCCCGGGCTGTTCCTGAGTGTCACCACCGACTCCTTGCGGCCGCTGTTGGGGAGCGAAGACCCCACCATTCGCGTCATCCTCGGGTATTCAGGTTGGGGCCCCGGGCAGATCGAGAAGGAACTGAACGAGGGCAGCTGGCTCTTCACCGACGCGCTGAAGTCGCTCGCCCTTCACGGCGACCCGAAGACGATGTGGGACGACGCCATTCGCACCATGGGGCTGGAGCCCGGGCGGTTGATGAACACCGGCGCAGGAGGCGCGGCGTGCTGACGACGGAGGAGATCGCCAACCGGATTCGGGCTGCCATTCCCGACGCTCAGGTGACCGTGCGCGACCCCATGTCCGACGGGCGGCATTTCGAAGCCACGGTGGTCAGCGCCAGCTTCAAGGGCCTCTCGCGCGTCGCCCAGCACCAGGCGGTGTACGCGCCGCTGAAGGATTTGATAGGCACCGACGCGCTTCACGCGCTGTCGCTCAAAACCGCTGCCCCGTAAGTCCATCTTTGACGAGGTTCCCATGGCCGCCCTGACTCCTGAGCTGAAGGCTCGCTTCGAGAAGGAAATCACCGAGAACCCCATCGTGATCTACATGAAGGGGAACCAGCTGTTCCCCCGCTGCGGCTTCTCCGGGCTGGCGGTGGAGACGCTCAAGGCCTACGGGAAGCTCTACACGGTCGACGTGCTGGCCGAACCCGACGTCCGCGACGCGATCAAAGAGTTCTCCAGCTGGCCGACCATTCCGCAGGTCTACATTCACGGGAAGTTCGTGGGCGGGAGCGACATCGTCGCTGAAATGAAGTCGACCGGCGAGCTGGAGAAGCTGGTCAAAGGCAGCTGACGCGCGTGGCGGGGGGCTCTGACAAAGCAGCTCGCATCGTCGCGGCGCGGCTGAAGCTGCGCGAACGCCACCTGGCGAAGATCGCGGCGTCGCCCGCGCAGTCCGACCCGGCGCCTCGCGGGACGGGGCCCAAGAACCGGCACGGCATGCCCAAGCTCCCCGAGGGACAGCACGTGACCAGGCAGTGGCCCGTGTTGGACCTGGGCGTTCGGCCCGACGTCAGCGAAGCCACCTGGTCCCTCACCATCGACGGTGCGGTGGAAGAGCCGCAGACGCTCGATTGGAAGGCCTTCCTCGCCCTGCCGCAGGTGGAGGACCAAAGCGACTTTCACTGCGTCACCACCTGGAGCCTGATGGATTCGGTGTGGGGCGGGGTGCAGTTCTCCACCCTCGCCGGGCTGGTGCGCCCGCTCGCGACGGCCACGCACGTCATGACGTACGCCTTCGACGGCTACACCACCAACGTTCCGATGGAAGAGGCGCTGAAAGACGACGTGATGTTGGTGCACTCGTGGAACGGGGCGCCGTTGCCGTATGAACACGGCGGTCCGGTGCGTATGATCACGCCGCAGCTGTACGCATGGAAGGGCGCGAAATGGATCTCTCGCATCGAGTTTCTGACCGATGACCGACCTGGCTTCTGGGAAGTCCGAGGGTACAGCAACACCGCCCACCCCTGGCGAGACGACCGCTACTCCTGACTCGCCGCCAGGATCGTGGTTGGCCCGCACCCGCGCCCTCTTCAAGCGCGTCCACTGGCTGCAGGACCTGGTCTTCTTCTTCGGCGGGTTCTGCTTTGACCTGCTGCTGCTGGAGCGCATCGACAGCGTGCCGATGCTGATTCACCAGGGCACCTACGTGCTCCTCCTGGCCGGACTCATCGTGCTCGACCACCGGTTGAACCTCGCCCCCCCCACCGGCACCGGGTGGAAGGCGAAGATCCTCGGGTGGCGCACCTGGGTGATGCACTTCTTCTTCGGCACGCTGCTCAACGCCTTCATCGTCTTCTACTTCCGCGCGGCGAGCTTCACCTCGTGGGGGGCGTTGGTGTTCCTGCCGCTACTGGGGGCGCTGTTGGTCGCCAACGAACTGCCCCAGATGCGCGAACGCGGTCCGCTGTTTCGCGTGCCGCTCTACAGCTTCGTGATGACCTCGTACCTGGCGTACCTCTTTCCGGTGGTGCTGGGAGAGATCTCGAGTTGGATGTTCTACGTCGCGGTGCTGCTCAGTTCAGGCGCGCTGGTTGGACTGTGGAAGGTCACCACCCGGCTCGCCCACGACCCGAAATGGAATTTTCAGTCGGCCGTGGCGCCGGGGTTGGGGCTCCAGGCCCTGCTGCTCATCTTGTACATCACCGGTGCTGTTCCGCCCGTGCCGCTCTCGCTCAGCTGGATCGGCGTCTACCACGCGGTCGAGAAGGACGCGGACGGCCCGCTGCTCAGCTATTGGCGGCCGAATTTCCGGCCGTGGGAGCACGGCGCCGAGACGTTTCTGGCCCGGCCCGGCGACAAAGTTCACGTGTGGAGCCGCATCTTTGCCCCACGAAAATTTCACGACACGCTGAAGGTGCGCTGGGCCCTCGACGATCCGAAACACGGCTGGCAGTGGACCGACGCCATCCCTCTCACGATTCGCTACAGCGGCGAGCACGGCTGGTACGGGGACACGTACAAAGAGCATTGGACCGCTGGAAAGTGGCGGGTTCGGGTCGAAACCGACGACGGCCGCGTGGTGGGCGGTATCGGGTTCGAGATCATCGATGACTCGAGCACGGACGTCCGCGAATTCACCCAGGAGCGGCGGTAGGCGGACTCGCTCCCGCTTCGCGCCAAAGCGCCACGCCCTCGACGAAGACGCCGCGCGCTAGCACCGCCCACGCGAGCACCCCGAATACCGCCGACACGTGCGGGTACCCATGAAAGTGCGAGAACATGGGGAACCCACCGGTCCACAGAAACAGGTACGCCGTCGCCAACATCCCGCCGGCGAGCCACGCGAACCGCAGCGCGAGGCCCGTTGAGACGGCGAACAAGAGCGGCACCGGCCAGGCGAGGTATTGGACTGAGAAACCGGGCGTCAGCACGAGGAACATCGCCACGGCGAAGGCACACGCGCGAACGACGTCGTAGCCCCGCGGTCGGGTGACGAGAAACGCCCCCAGCCCGGCGATGGCCAGCACCAGCGCCTTGGCGAACTGCGAATAGCCATTGGCGAGCCCCGCGAAGAACTCCCCACCGGCTTTGAGCGCGGGCGACTGCGCCGCGGCCTCCATCGCCGTGGTGAGGAAATACATCACCCCCCACCAGTCCATCTGCCCGTTGTACAGCAGCACCTGCTTGATGAAGGGGCCGGGCTGCAGCAGCAGCAGCACGGCGAAGGGCAGGGCGCAGACCGCCAGGGCGCCCAGCCAGGGCTTGAGCGTCTTCTGCCGCAGGTGAAACGCGCCCAGGATGGGCAGGAGCACCAGCGGGGTCAGCTTGACGTTGACGGCGAACCCAAGCGCGAGACCCGCCCACTGCGCCCGCCCCTCAGCGGACCACAGGGCCGCCGCCAACATCAGCACGGCCAACATCACGTCCGTGTTCCCGTGGTACGCGCTCAAGAGCAGCGTGGCGGGGTTCAGCGCGTACAGCCACGCCAGCCGCGTCGATGCAGCGCGACCCCCGGGCGCCGCCCGCTGGGCCAGGAGCGCGACCGCCGCCACGTCGAGGGCGATTGGCAGTTGCTTGAAGATGAACGCGAATCGACCGAGGCCCAGGCGCGAAAACGCCTCCGCCGATGAACCCCACATCGCCATCAGCGGCGGGTGGTTGAAGTCGGCGAACGCGCGGTACGTGGAGAGAATGCCCTCGTCCTGCGAGTGACTGGAGAACTGCTGCCACAGCGCGATGTCACTCGAGCCGTCTGACACCCACGCCACGATCTCGCGCAGTAGCCAGGCGACCACGAGCGCCAGCCACACCCGTTCGAGCACCTGCGGCAGCGCGGCTTGTTGGGCGGGCGCCGTGGGCGGACTCGAAGACGGCTCGGCCGCGGTCAAGGCAGGGCGTACCGTACCCGGACTTCGGCGTAGTCCGTCGTGAGGCGCACCGGCTGGAGCGCGTTGTTGGGGCTGCGAGGCGTGGTGCGAATCAACAGTGGTTGCTGGGCCCACAGCGAGGCCGCCAGCACCGGGTCGTTCACCGAGACCGGGATGTCTGCCGGCGTGCCGGCGGGCGCGGCGTTGAGTCGCAGCGAGGTCCACAGCTTGCCATCCCACCCCTCGAGGCTGGCGCCGGTCGCACCGACACCCGAACCTCCACTCACGAAGTGCACCTCGAGGCCGACCACCGAGGCGTTGTCGGGGAGGTCCGCCGCGGTCCCGTCGACCTGAAATTCGTGCACTGGGCGCAGGTTGGGGGGCGTGGTGTACTCGGAGAGCGAGGCGTTTGAGTCGGCCATGGCGATGATCGCGCTTCTCGAGGTGGCGTAGACCGACTGCCCGTAACCGGCTCCGCCCAACCCGTTCTGGAGCGTGATGTAGTTGTCGGGGATCCCCACGAGCGGAACCAACTCGCCGAGCACCGTACTGCTGTTGCCGAAAGCGGGCAGCACCGCGCGGCCCTGGGGGTCAACGGTCGCCAGGACCGGAACCACGATCCGGTCTCGCTGAGGGTCCCACACCGCGCCCGGAATCTGGATGCCGTCGGAGAAGCCGGTCGGCGCGGGCGTCGCGGTGTACACCCCGTTCTTGAACGTGCCCCACAGGTTGGCCATGGACGACTGGTTGTTCTGCCCCGCGATTTGCCCGCTCATGATGAAGATGTCTTGGGTGCTGCCTCGGTAGGTCGTGGCATATCCGCTCGCCACGTTGACCTCGACCGGGGCCGTGCCGGCTGAACTCCAGCTGGTGCCGTCCCAGGCCATGGGCCCCCCGCCGCCGTCCGGGCTTCCGCCCAGAATGACCATCCGCTGTTCGGCGGCGTGGAAGTTGGTGAACGGGCCGTACCGCGGCCCTGGCACGTCGTCGCCCGCGGGCTTGCGGGTCCACTGCGTGCCGTTCCACGTCCACATGTCCGTCAGATAGCCGCCGAGGTTGCCGCGCGACGCGATGTACGCCGACATGCCGCCGTACAAGACCGTCACGTTGCGGACCGGGTCGTAGGCCATGGCCGGGCGCAGGCGCTCGGGCGGTGTGGGCTTCGACCAGTCCGTCAGGTTGCGCCAGATGGTGCCGTCCCACTCCCACGTTTCGCTGCTCGCGAAATAGACCACCCGCTCGCGCGCCGAGTCCCAGACGATGTTCCCCGACGGCGGCGGCTTGAAGCGACTGTGGCGCAGCCGGCGGAAACTGGTGCCGTCCCAGACGTACTGCTCGAAGCCCCAGCTCTGGTGGCGATAGCGCACGCCGCCGAGCCGTGAGTCGTAGAACATCGAACCCCACACGTTGAACTGGTTGATGGCGAACGGGGTCACTTCGGTCCAGGTCGTGCCGCTCAATTCCCAGATTCGCAGTGTGTTCGAGGTGTCGTTAAAGAAGATGACGTACACGCCACGCTTGGTGTCGAACGCGCCTCGGAGGTTGTTCACACCGCCCGTGGGGGGCTTGTTGGTCGTCACTCGCTCCGTCCAGGTCCCCGCGGCGCCGTTCCACTCCCACGTGTCGTTACCCGCGGGGTCAGTGTTGGACCAGTGACCGGCGAACAGCACCACCCGTTGAGCCACGGTGTCGAAGTACAGGTGGGGTTCGATGCCGCGCGTGGGCGGCGAGCTGCCGACCACCGTGGGCTGCGTCCAGCTGGCGCCGTCCCACTCCCAGAGGGCCTGATCCCGGTTCATGTACAGAAGCGCGCGCTGCCGTCCCGGGTCCCACGCCAGTTCGCAACCCCAGTTGGCGGACACTGGCGCCGGACTGGTGGTCCACGTCGTTCCGTCCCACACGGCGGTCTCTGCGTTGCCGCTCCCGATGTCGCGCAGGCCGATCAGCTTGTCGTTGACGTCGTCGTACACCATGCAGCGGATGCCTTTGGGAACGTTGGAACGGTTGTCCATGCCGAGCTCATCGCTGCGCTGCCACAGCTCGCCGCCGTTGAAGCTCACGCTCAGCGATCGCTTGTGCTTCGCGTCATACGTGCCGATGTCCCCTTCCACCTGCCACTGCTCATATCCATACGAGTCGCCACGCAGCGTCCACGACGCGCCGTCCCACTCCCAGAAGTGCTGCGAGCAGAAGAGCACCGTTCGCTTGCGGACCGGGTCGTATTCAGCCGTGGGGTTGTAGGTCATCAAGTCGGTGCCGTTCGCGATCTGGCAGATGGGCGCGGTGAGGCGGTCGGCGACCTTCTGCCACGTGCCGTTTGAGAGCTCCCAGGTGTCCTGCGCGTCGTAGGCGGTGCCGCCGTTCAGCGTGTAGCCGCTGGTCATGACGTACCGCGAGCGATCGACGTCATAGACCAGCACCGGCAGATGCCTCGCGGGGGGCTGTGGCCCGCTGGGCGTGATGTCCGTCCAGCCGAGCCCGTCGAAGGCCCACATGTCCGTTCTCGGCTGCCCGTCGTTTCCAGTCCCGCCGAAAATGACCACGCGGTGCCGGACCGGGTCCCACACCATGCCGTGCCCGCTGCGCGCCGGCGGCTTGTTGGTCAGCGTCAGCTGCGACCAGGTGGTGCCGTTCCATTCCCAGGTTTCATCGATGCGGGCCTGCTGCTGTCCACCGAACATCACCGCGCGATTCCGGTCCTCGTCCCAGGCGATTCCGAAGTTTCCGCGGGCCGACGGTTTCTGCGTCACTGGCACCAGGTTGGCGCTCGCACCCGTCCATTCGATCAGCTCAAGCTCACCGCGCGTGGTGACCGACCCCATCAGCGGTCGGGAGCGCACGCGGTCGTAGACGCCCTTTCTCGACGTCGCGTAGCCGCCTGCGAACGCCAGAGTGTAGGGCCGGAAGTTCATGTGCGTGCCCCCCCAGACTCCGGCGAAGCTGACCGGCAGCGGCCCGTTGAACGTGGGGAAGAAGAGCAGCTTCTTTTCGAAGTCGTCCCAGACCGGGGCGGCGATCCACAGCACGCTCGCCGATGGGTTCGAGAGGAGCACGGTCACGGCGTCGCCGTTGGAGTCGACCAGGGTGTTGTCTTGTCGCGCCGGGGCGGTGTCGAGCTCGGTAGGGCGGGCGGCGATCTTCTCTCGCGGGGTCTCCGCGATCGCCGTGCGAAAGATGTGCGGGTTCAGGTTGAGCTTGCCGACCTTCTTCTTGCCCATGGTGGCGACCCACTCGCCCCGCTTGAGCCCCGTCGCCATCGCCCCGTCGCGGTTGCAGGCCTGGTCGTATTGCGAGACGTACACGGTGACCTGATCGAACGGCTGCAGGTTCACGAAGGGGGCGGCGCCCATCGCGTCGGCGGTCCCCGTTCCGAGGAGCCGAGCCGAGAGCGGGTTGGGGATGTCGTAGAAGAAGAGCGAGGCGTTGGGCTCGAACGAGCCCGCGTCCGCCGAGACGGAAAGCTGAGAGGCGCCGCCACTGCCCTCCGACCCCCAGGGAACTCGGGTCAGCACCGTCTGTGAAAGCTGTGCCGCGTTCGGCGGGGGAGGCGGCGTCCGGTCGACGGCCACCGTGAGCGGCGCGGTCCCGTCGGCCGTCTGCAACACCCGTGATGCTTCGTTGCCCACCTGATCGCGAAACCTCGCGACCAGCTTCTGCGCGCCCTCAGGGAGCGAACTGGGGACGACGAGCTCAAACCGGAGCTGCACGCCACCGTCGGTCACCGTCGTCATCCCGGCGTCCGCGATCGCCGCCGTGGGGACCCCGTCCAACGATTCGTCCACGTTGACGTACGCGCGGATCCGCGCGCCGGTGGTGGCGCGGCTCACCTGAGTCAACGGGCACCCAGAGGGGGGGAGGACCTCGAGGATGGGCGCGCCGAGAAAATCGGGGGGCGTGAGGTCGATGAAGATCGTCTCGCTCCGCATCGCCGCGTTGCCCGCCACGTCGGTCGCGTTCACGGTCACCGCGGTCGGGCCTTCAGAGAACGTCGAGTCGATGGTGAAGACCGCGCGGGTCGCGCCCGCGTCCGGGAACTGGACCGTGGTTCCCACGCTCACCGAGACGGCCGTCGCCCCGCCGTCGATGCGCAGCGGGACCACCACGGTGTTGAAGTTCGGCTGGGCCGAGAAGCGTTGGTTGCTGAGCGCGAATGCCCCGATGTCCGGAGGCGCCGCGTCGATCACGATCTCGCCCATCGAGACGTCTTCTGGGCGCGCTTCGTTTCCAGCGAGGTCGACCAGGCCGTCCACGCTCACGGTCCACAGGCCGTCGCCGATGCCTTCCGGGATTCTCGCCTCGTACGTCATCAGGTTCGATTCGTGACGGGTGGCGTCGACGGTGAGGGTGAGCTGGCCCGAGGTCTTGAGCCGAGCGACCCAATTCGCGCCCGGGCGCACCGGCTCGGTCGCCACTGCGGTGATCGCAATGCGATCGCCAGGGCGGACCACGCGCGTGGACAGGCTGCTGGCCGTCAGGTCGAGCTTTGGCGTGGTGAAGTCGATGTTGAAGGTGGCGCGGGTGAACGCCCCCAGCGCTTTGACGCCCGAGGCGTCGACCATGTCGGCGAACACGCTGTAGGTGCCCTCCGCGTCGCCCGACGCAATGGTGTACGTGTAGACGAACGAGGTGTTGTCGGGCGAGCCAGTGTCGAAGGCGAGCTCGCGGCGTCGAACCCCCATGTTGATGTAGAGCGTCGGCGGCTTGCCGAGCGGCTTGTTCGCCAGCGCCTGCACCACAATCCGGTCGCCCACGCGCCCCGATTTCGGCGTGGCGTCGGCGATGAGGGCCGGAATGGCGCCCACGTCTCCGCGAACGCACAGCCCGAGCTCCTGCTGACAGGTGGTTCCGGGAGGGCATTCCCCTGCCGGCCCACAGGTCACCACCTTGCCTTTTTCGGGGAGCGAGTCGAACACGCACGCCGTGGCGGTCGTGGCCAGCGTCAGGGACAACAATCGAAGTCGGGTCATGGGCGGGCCGGGATCGTAGCGGCGAACGCGCGCCCACACCACGCCCGCGTGCGAGTTCGCGACCCGGGCTATCGGCGTCGGGCTTCTCGCCGAACCCAGGCTTCGACGGCGGCCACGTCTTTCGGGATCGCCTTCGAGAGCACCCGACATCCCCGCGCGGTCACCAGCACGTCGTCCTCGATGCGCACCCCGATGCCGCGGTACTTCGCGGGAACCGTGAGATCGTCCTTCTGGAAGTACAGCCCCGGCTCCACAGTGAGCACCATGCCCGCGCGCAGCGGCCCGTGGCGGTACACCTCCTGGCGGGCCCTGGCGCAGTCGTGCACGTCCAGCCCCAGCATGTGGCTGACGTTGTGCAATGAGTACCGCTTGAAGAACTGGTTCTCCTCGCGCAGCGCCTCGGCGGCCGACATGGGCAGAATGCCCAGTCGCTCCAGCCCATGCGCGAGCACGTGCATGGCGCGTCGATTGGGCTCCATGAAGTCGTTGCCCGGCTTGACGGCCGCAATCGCGGCCAGCTGGGCGTCGAGCACCAGCTGATAGATGGCCTTCTGCGCCGGCGAGAACCGGCCGCTGATCGGCACCGTCCGCGTGATGTCGGCGGTGTAGAGCGCGTGACCCTCGACGCCGGCATCGAGGAGGAGCAGCTCGCCTTTTCGCACCGGTCCGGAGTTGTGGGTCCAGTGGAGCACGCACGCGTGGGCGCCTGCGGCCGCGATGGTGCCGTAGCCGACGTCGTGGCCCTCTTCCCGCGCGCGCAAAGCGAACACGCCTTCGACGGTGCGTTCACTCCGGGCCCGGGGCAGGCTCTTCATCACGTCGTTGAACCCGCGGTGCGTGGCGGCGATGACCTGCTCGAGCTCCTTCACCTCGGCCGCGTCCTTGAGCAGCCGCAGCTCCGAGAGGGTGGTGCCGAGCGCCTTGTCCCGGGTGTCCTCGCTGCCGAACCCCAGCAACGCCTCGGTCGCTTCCGAGAGCCCTCGCAGCACCCTGGGGCGAGGCGCGAGCTTGAGAAACTCGCCCAGCTCCGAGAGGTCGTGCGCGGCGTCGACCCCGTAGCGGACTCTGGAGGCCGCGACTCCCAACCGCGGTCCCACCCACAGCTCGCCCCTGGCGCGATCGGTGAAGAAGGTGATGCTCGTCTTGCCCGGGTTCTCAGCGACGAACAGGTGGGACTCGTGGCCTTCGTCCTTCGGCACCATGACCAGCACGCAGTCCGGCTCGGTGTTCCCGGTGAGGTAGAAGAAGTCGGAGCCGGGGCGGAATCGGTAGACCGTGTCGTTGGCCCGAACCTTCTCGTGCCCCGTGGGAATGATGAGAGAGTCACCTTCGAACTCGGCCGAGAGCGCCGCGCGCCGCGCCCGGTAGGCCGCGAGGTGGCGCACCGGGACCGCGCGCACCTTCGACGCCTTCCACTGCTGCATCATGAACTTCTGCAGTGCGGGGGGCGGCGCGGTGTCGTGCTTCTGAACGGCCGGAATCGACTTCTCGTTGGCGTACGTCATGCCGTGGTTCTGCTCTGGCGCGGGCGCAGTTTCAACCACGCAGCGGCGCGCTACCGCAGCGCGCCCAGGGCGCCCACGATCGCCGGCACCACGACCTCCACCCGGAGCGGCCGCGATCCCAGCGACACCGCGCGAAAGCCCGCGACCGCCAGCAACTCAAGTTCGAAGGGCACCCAGCCCCCTTCGGGCCCGATCGCCACCACCGCGCGTTGGCCGGCCCCCAGGGGCGAGAGCGCCTCTGGCGCGCCGGGGTGGGGGACCAGTCGCACGGCGTCGCCGCAGAACGCACCGAGCTCATCTTCCACGAAGGGGCGGAAGCGTTTGTGCACGGAGACCTCGGGCGCGATGGTGTCGCGACCCTGCTCGAGCCCCAGGCTGAGGCGGTGCTGCAGCTCGTCCGGTTGGAGCAGCTCGCTTTGAAAGTAGCTCTTCTCCACGCGCGCGGCGTTGACCAGCGCGAGGCGGCTGATGCCCATCGAGGCCAGCGCCGGGAGGAGTCGCCGCAGGGCCTTGGGGCGGGGAATCGCCAACACCACGTCGACGGGCGCGCGTGGCGGCGGCGGCTCGGTCAGTTCCACGGCCAGCCAGAGGGCCGCCTCGGCCTTCTCCAGCACCGTGCCCAGGCCCACGCGACCGCCCCGCACGCCGACCCGAAACGAGTCGCCGGGCTGGGCCGACAGCACCTCGAGCGCGTGGCGGGCCCGACGTCCCCGCAGGACGACGGTGGTCGCGCTGGAGAAGTCCTCCGGCTCTAACAGCAGCAGGTTCACGGAACCTCTCGCGCGCGGCGCGACGCGTCAGTTGGTGGTGAGCGAGTCCGTTTCCTTCTTGATCTCGCCCTTCCACGTCTCGTTGTCTTTGGCGTTTCCGACCTTGGCGGCCTTCGCCGCGCGTTGGCGTTCGACGAGGTCCGCGTGGGTGCTGAAGTAGGGCAGGCTCTTGCCGCGCATCTCGTTCAGCGTCTCGAACTTGTGGTTGGTCATCACTTCCAACAGCTGCTCCTTCAACTTGGAGACGACCTCATAGCCCTGGAGCATGGCGCCCGTGCACACCTGCACGGTGTGAGAGCCGAGGAGCACGAACTGCGCCGCGTCGTACCCCGTCTCCACGCCGCCCATGCCAGAGATGGTGGTCTGCGGAATGGCGCGGGCGATTTCCATCACGTGACGGAGCGCGATCGGTCGCACCGCCGCACCCGAGTAGCCGCCCGGCACGGTGTACCCCTCGACGCTCGGCGTGGGACGCAGCGTGCGCAGGTCGACGGACTGCACGCTCAAGATGGTATTGATGGTGGAGATGCCGTCGGCGCCCGCCTTCACCGCCGCGCGCGCCGGCACCTTGGGGTCGCCCACGTTCGGAGTCATCTTCGCCCACACGGGGATCTTCGAGACCTCTTTGACCCAGCCCACGACCTCTTCGCAGATGGAGGGGTCTTCCCCCATGGCCATGCCCATCTTCCGCTCCGGCAGGCCGTGCGGGCAGGAGAGGTTCAGCTCGAACCCATCGACGCCCGTCTGCTGCACTTCCTTGACGATCGTCTGCCACGCGTCCTTGCGGTACTCCTCCATCACCGAGGCAATGAGGACCTTCTTCGGGTACTGCTTCTTCAACTGCTTGAGCTCGTCGATCCACGTGGCGAAGGGGCGATCGGAGATGAGCTCGATGTTCTCGAACCCGATGACGATTTTCTCGTCTTCGCGCGCCTTCAGCTTGCCGTAGCGAGGCGCCACGTTGATGACCTTCGAGGAGTCGAGCGAGATGGTCTTGCAGACCACGCCGCCCCAACCGAGGTCGAACGACTTGGCGATCACTTTGGCGTTCGTTCCCGGAGGGCCGGAGCCCAGCAAGTACGGGTTTTCGAACTCGATTCCGTTCACAGTGATTTTGAGCGACGGCGCCATGCGACCTCCGGATTTCGGGCGAAATGAAACGAGAAGGGGCGCGCGATAGCCCGTTTGATTCGCGCTGTCACGGCGCGCCGTGCTACCTGACGCGCGATGGTGCCGCGCCCCCTGTGCCTCAGATGCCGTCGCCCCAAGCGCGTGTGCTTCTGCGCCGAATTGCGCCCGGTGCCGAGCCGGACCCGGGTGGTATTTGTGCAGCACCCCAAAGAGGCCAAGGAGCCCCTGTCGACCTGCCGCATGGCCCACTTGTCGCTGCCCAACTCGGTGCTCCACGTCGGGTTCGGGGTCGAAGGGAACCGCGCGTTGGAGTCACTGTTGACGACGGGGCGCGCCGCGCTCCTGTTCCCTGGCGAGGGCTCGGTCGACGTCTCGACGCTTCCCGAGGCGCCCGAGGTCCTGGTGGTGGTCGATGGCACCTGGACCACGGTGGAGAAGGTGTTCAAAGACTCACCGATTCTGTCGCGGCTTCCAAAAGTGCGGTTTTCGCCCACCGTCCCATCGCGGTACCGCATTCGCAAAGAACCACGGGCAGAGTGCGTGTCCACCATCGAGGCGGTGGTGCATGTGCTGGGCGCCCTGGAAGGCAATGAGCCTGCGTTCAACGGCATGCTGAACGCCTTCGAGCACATGGTGGACAAGCAGATCGCCTTCATCGACGAGAACCGAGGCACGTCCCGGCACGCCAACAGGAAGAAGAAGGGCGTGCGCCGGCCGCCCCCCCACGTGCTGATGGCCGAGCTGCGACCCCACGCCGTCCTGGTGTCGATTGAAGCCAACACCTGGCCTCGGGCCGACGCCACCAAGCGCCGCCCCGAGCTCATCGCC
>CAZFXD010000095.1:0-3071 GCA_964522795.1 uncultured Myxococcaceae bacterium | reverse complement strand
GCTTCCGCTATGGGAGCGGTCGACCTCACCCCGCTGGCCGCGCCGCACCCCTAGAAACCCTCATGGCGACTCAGGAACTGGACTCTTTCGAAGACCCGACGCCGCAGGGCGGTGAATCGCAGCTCGACATCCGGGCGTACTGGCGCATCGTCGCCAAGCGGCGCTGGTTGATCTTCGCCGTGTTCGTGGCCTCGGTCGTGCTCACCGCCGGCGTCTCGCTTCGGCAGCAGAAGATCTACGCGGCGTCGGCCACGCTGGTGATCGACATGTCGTCGCCGCGCGTTTTGTCGACCAACCAGGTGCAGGACGTCGTGGACTCCGCGCCCGCGGCCTACTGGTTCTCGAAGGAGTACTACGAGACCCAATACAACGTGCTCCGCAGCCGCGCCGTGGCGGAGAACGTGATCGAGCTGATTCGGAACTCCCGAAACGACGACCTGGTGACGGTTGAAGGCGGTGTTTCGCCGGAGGTCCGCGAGAAAGGTCTCAAGGCGCTCGACGCGTTCCGTCAACAGATCGCCGCCTCCAGCGATCCGGCCTCCCTGGTGCAGGGACGGGTGACGGTGGAGCCGGTCAAGGAGTCTCGCATCGCCCGGCTGTCTGTCGAAGACCCCGACCCGCTGGTGGCCACCGCTTTGGCCAACGCGTTTGCACGCGGGTACATGCAGTACAACCTGCAGTCGAAGTCGTCGATGACCTCAGGCGCGCAAGAGTCTCTCGAACATCGCCTGCCCGATCTGGAGGCCAAGCTGCAGGCCTCAGGACTCGCGCTGCGCGAGTACCTCAAAGCGAACAACATCATCGACTCCACCTGGGAAGATCGCCTCGCCACGGTGAACCAGCGCATCACCCGACTCAACGAAAGCCTGACGGGGGCCATCGTCCGGAAGGCCACGCTGAAGTCGAAGGCCGACGCCGTGGCCGGTCTGCGCAAGAACACCGAGCTGGACGACCCGGCGAAGCTGGCGCTCCTACCCAACGAAGCGGGCGACAGCGTGCGGCAGCTGCGCATGCGCTACATCGACGCCCGCGCCGAGTGCGAAGACCTGGAAGAGCGACTGCTCGGCCAGCACCCGCGACTGGTGTCGTGTCGATTGAAGCTCAACAACGCCGCCAAGGCGCTCTCGGTCGAGGTCGACGCCGCGCTGCAGCGCATGCAGGCCGAGTACCTGGACGTGGTGGCGACCGAGAAGAACCTGCTCGCTGAGTTGTCCACGGTGAACAGCGAGATGGCCGCGATGGACAAGTTGGCGCCCAAGTACTCGGACCTCAAGCTGGCTCACGACACCAATCGACGTCTGTATGACGTCGCGGTGAAGAGCCTCAAAGAGACAGGATTGTCGGGCCACACGCGCCTGAACAACGTGTCCATGCTCGATGCGGCCCGGCCCTCACTCGGCCCGGCGCGTCCCAACGTGCAGCGCAACGTCGCTGCGGCGGCGCTTCTCGGCTTGCTCCTCGGGGTATTGCTGGCGTTCCTCCTGGAGTTCCTCGACAACACGGTCACCACGCAGGAACAGGTGGAGGAGCTGCTGCGCGTGGCGTTCCTGGGCATCGTCCCGTCGGTCGAGCACGGCGCGGCAAAGCTCACCGGCCCGGTGGAGATGATCGTCAAAGATCAACCCAAGTCAGCCGTGGCGGAGTGTTGCCGCGCCATTCGGACCAACCTCTTGTTCATGTCGCCCGATCGGCCGCTGCGCGCCATCCTGGTGACCTCGGCCGGACCCCGCGAAGGTAAGACGACCAGCTCGACCTGTCTCGCCTTGACCATGGTGGAGAGCGGAAATCGCGTGCTGCTCGTCGATGCCGACCTTCGCCGCCCCCGTCTCCACAACGTGTTCGGCATTCCGAACTCCAATGGCATCTCCTCGCTCATCGTCGGGGAGGGCACGCTCGACGGAACGGTTCGCGATTCGGGGATTCCAGGGCTGACCCTGCTCACCTGCGGCCCGATCGCGCCCAATCCGGCCGAACTGCTGCACACCCAGAAGTTCAAAGACCTGCTGGAAGAGATGAAGTCGAAGTACGACCGGGTGATCATCGATTCCCCGCCCATCGGTGCCGTCGCCGATGCGGTGGTGATCAGCACGCTGGTCGATGGCACAGTGATGATCGTGAAGTCGTCCGTGACCTCGAAAGACATGGCGAAGCGGGCTGTGCGCACGCTGAAAGACGTCAACGCCCGCATCTTCGGCGTGGTGTTGAACGACATCAGCCTCGAGGACCGGCACTCGGGCGGCTACTACTACTACTCGAAATACGGCTACTACTACGGCGAGAACGAGTCGCCGGACGGTAAAGCCGCGTAACGGTGACGCTCATGCAGGAAAAGATCGGGATTGTTGGTCTGGGGTACGTGGGGTTGCCGGTCGCGCTGGCGTTTGCGCGAAAGTTTCCGGGCACGGTCGGTTTCGACATCAACACCCGAAAGGTCGACGCGCTGAAGTCAGGCGTCGATACCACGGGTGAGGTCGCGTCCGAGGTGCTCAAGGCCACCACGCTTGAGATGACGGCCGACCCGGCCGCGCTCGCCGGCTGCACCTTTATCGTGGTCGCGGTCCCTACGCCGGTCGACCACCACAACCAGCCCGACCTCACGCCGGTGGTGAAAGCGTCGGAGACCGTGGGTCGCGTGCTCAAGAAGGGCGCCGTGGTGGTCTACGAGTCCACCGTGTACCCCGGCGTGACCGAGGACATCTGTGGTCCGATCCTGGCGCGCGAATCGGGGCTCAAACCGCACGTGGACTTTCACCTGGGGTATTCCCCCGAGCGGATCAACCCGGGCGACAAAGAGCACACGCTTGAGCGCATCGTGAAGGTCGTGTCGGGCGAAGACGGGGCCACCCTGGAGCGGGTCGCCGCGGCGTACGGTGCGGTGGTGGACGCCGGGGTGTTCCGCGCCGCGTCGATCAAGGTCGCCGAGGCGGCCAAGGTCATCGAAAACACCCAGCGCGATCTCAACATCGCCTTGATGAACGAGCTGGCGCTCATCTTCGATCGGCTGGGCATTCGAACGCGCGACGTGCTCGCAGCCGCCGGGACAAAGTGGAACTTCCTCAAGTTCACGCACG
>CAZFXD010000094.1:0-17104 GCA_964522795.1 uncultured Myxococcaceae bacterium | reverse complement strand
GCTGCGGCACTTCGTAGAGGCGCTGGAACGGATCGAGCGTCGGGATGTTTGGCCCCTGCACCAGCCCGCCCAGAAACAGCGCCTGTTTCGCAATCGGGTCGTAGACGGTGGCGATCGAAGAGCGTGCGCCTCTTCCGCCGTCAACGGAGACCAGCGGAAAGCCCGTGGCCTCCAGACTCCAGCGACCGTCGACGAAGGCCCAGCTGTCGGCCAGGGGCATCCGGTCGTCGCCTCGTCCGCCGATCACCCACCAGGCATTTCGGGCGCCGTCGTGGACGAAGCCGTGCTCGGCGCGAGGGGGAATGCCAGCCGACATGCTCGCCTCGCGCGACCAGCCTGCGTCCGCGAGTTCCCAGACGTCCCAGGTCACGCCGCTGTCTGTCTCTCCGCCCGAGAGCAACACGCGATCGTCGCTGCGGGCGCGAACCATGCGATGAAAAGCCCGCGCGCTCGGGAGCCTCACCTCGAGCTTCCTCCAACCGTCGTCGCGGAACTCCCAGACATCATCAAACAGCACGCCAGCTGCGCTTCGACCGCCGGCCATCACCAGGGCGCCGCGTCGGGTGCTCCACGCCATCGCGTGCCCATACCGGGCGGGTGGCGAGACGGCTGAAGTGATGTTGCGCCACGTGTCTCCGTTCCACACCCACGTATCAGCAAGCGCCACTCCGTCTGCGCCCAGTCCGCCAAAGAGCAGGAACGCCTCGTGTCGGGGAGCGAACGACGCGGCTCCGTCAACCCGGGCCGCCGGGTTTCCGTCGCCCTCGGGATCGGTCGGAATGACCTGGAGCCAATCTTCCCCGGTCCACTCCTGCACGGACTCACTCACTCCATTCAGCCCACCGTCTTCGCACGAGCACCCCCCGAAGAGCACCGCGCGCCCTCGAGAATCGTCCCAGGCAATCATCGACCGTACGTTGCGATCGCTTCCCGCGTACGAGCGCTGACGCCAGGTTCCAGCGCCCAGGGTGCCGAAGGAGCGCCCGTCGATGGCGCCAACGCCGTCCTCCCCGGTGACACGGAGCGCATCGTGGTGCCGGTACCCACGGCCAAATGCCGGCGCTGAATACAGGCGCTGGGGGTTGTCCGGACTCTGTGGCGGGTTGGCCAGCGTGGCCCAGACGGCCAGGTCCTTGACCAACCTCAGCGGCGAAAGGTTGCCCGCGCGGTCCTGGACGGCGACGTACAGGTCCGAGGTCACCAGCGGCGACAACGACACGAGGCCCGTGTTCGAATCGCTCGTCGCCAGGGGCTCGCCCAGTTCGTCCGGCGCATCGAACACCGCCACGATGCTCGACACTTCGGCTCCGGAAAACCGCAGCGTCGCGCTCGGAGCGCTGCCTGTTTCGCTCGAGCCCCACGGGGCGCGGGTCCACGTCACGTTGCGCGGCTTGTCGGTGTCGAGCGGGGCCGGGGCTACGGTGTCAACGTGCGCGTCCTTCCAGAGTTCCGCGGTGCTCGAGTTCCCGGCGAGGTCGACGGCCTCCACCCCAAGCTGGCACTGTGAATCAAACGCGCCCACGCCAGCGTTTACCGTGCACTGGAAATCAAAGAACGGAGGTCGCTCGCTGGTCACCCGGCAGGTGACTTGTGGACAGGTCTGAAACCGGAGCGTCGAGAGCGCTTCGTCGGCCTTCAGGGTCCCCGACAACTGCGTGCGAGCGCCGAGGAGCGCAGGCTTGTAGACGCGAAATGGTGGCCGAGGTTCGATGGCCGCCCCGACGACAGAGACCGCGGGCGCTCGATCGTCAATTGAAGCGGCCAAAGCGCAATGGCCGACGCGCTGGTGACAGACGAGGCCTGCCGGGCAGTCGGCGTCCGAGGCGCAGCGCACGACGGCGGTGGGCGGAACGTCTTTCGAGAATCCGCACGCCCACAGGGCGGCGAGGCACGGGGCAAGCGCCATCCACGAGGTGTGTGACAAATTCCTCACGCGCCGCCTTCATACCGCGGCCTCATTCGGGCGCACGCGTTTCGTTTGAAGGTGAACGTCGCCTACTTCACGTCGAGAACGCGCAGCTGCCCGATGAGCGGGGTGATCTCCGCTCCGCTTTCTTCACCCACGGCGAAGTGCGTCGCGTCGGCCACGTCTTGCCCGAACGTCGGGTCCAGCTGGGTCCACTCGCCAACGTAGGCCTCGACCCACTCGTGCCAGTAGAGCGCGGGAACCTTGTCGTCGTCGTTGAGCAGGTAGACGACGCCGTCGACCCGCTTGGCCGGTATTCCGGCCGCGCGGAGCAGTGCCACCGTGAGCAGGGAGTGTTCAGTGCAATCGCCGCGCTTGGTGGCGAGCACGTCCGTGGCGCGGTCAGACGAAGCGCCGTACACCTTGCTCAGACTCTTGTTCACCCAGCTGCTGATCTTCTTCGCCGCCACCCATGCGTCCGGCTCGTCCTTCACCAGCGCCCTGGCGAGCGACTTAATCTCAGGGTTGTCCGCCTCCACTGCGAGCGTGGACTTCAGGTTGACCCCCGCGCCCGGGTCCTTCACCGGCCGCACGGCGGTCTTCGTGGGGGGCGCGGCGGTCAAGGTGACCTCGACCTGATCGTTGGCCAGCGTCTTGAACTTCTGGCGAAACGTGTCCGTGCGGAACTTCTCCGGCAGCCCCGTCATGAGCATGGTCAGCTTGCCAGGAACGGCACGAGCGGTCGGCGGCGGGGGCTTGGGGAGCGCGATGCGGGTGAAGCCGAAGACCTCGACGTGGTCCAGCCTCTCGGCGGTCTCCCTGGCTTCAGCGATGGCTCGCATGTTGGTGCCGAAGTTGATCTCGAGAATGCGCCCTTCGTCGTCGACCCAGTTCTCAGCCGGGACCTTCTCTTTGTCCGACAGCGTGACGACCTTGCGGCATCTGACCTTGACGCCGCCGAACATGCGCGACTCCGCCGGCCCCAGCTCGGTCTTGAGCGCGTATTGCTCGAGGTCCGTGCCGTCGGTCACCGTGCCCGTCACGGCTGCGCCGCGAAGCAGGGCCACCCGCGCCTGATCGGCATCTTCGATTCGCTCCTTCGAGGCGGCCACGCTCAGAATCTCGTTCGCGCGGTTGGGGCGCTTGCGCAGCACCCGAATGCCCTGCGGCGTGCTGGTCGCGGTCAAGAGCTGGTCCCCACCGTCGCCCTTCTGCTCGACCGAAAAACCGAGCAGCTTGCCCCCGGGCTTCGATTCGTAGGTGCGCGTCTCTTTGACCCAGCGCTCGGAGACGTTGGGCCCCACGTTGGCCTTGAAGTGCAGCTCCGTGGTGGCGACCGCCCGCGCCGGGTTGTCTTTGGCCACGGTGAGGTGCGTGTAGAGAAACCCCACCTTCTTGTTCATCAGGTACAGCCCAAAATATTCGCCGGTGGCGGGCCGCCGGGCCTTGAGCGCGTCGGACAGTTCCGCGCCACTCGCGACCGATTGCATGAGCGCGAGCGAGAGGACAAGAAATCGCATCACAGGTTCGACCTCGTGCAGGGCGAAAGAATTCTACAGACGCTTGGCGAGAATGATCAGGTCCTCGCCGGGCCGGTAGAAGTCGCGAAACCGGGCTTCTTCGCGGTATTGCATCGAGGCGTAGAAGCCGCGGGTGGGCCCGTAGGCCTCCATGGCGCTGGTTTCGACTCGAATCAGCCGGCCCTTGCGACGGCGAATGTCACCTTCCATCGCCGAGACCACCGCCGCCCCCACCCCCTGGCCGCGAACCTTGGGGTCTGACGCCACCCAATAGAGGTCGAACGTTCCGTCCGTCATCGGCGTGGGGCCGTAGCAGACGTAGCCGACGACCTGGCCGTCCCGAACACCGACGTACACCTGATAGTCGACGCTATCGGGCTTGAGTGCGATGTCGATGAGCTCGAGCGCGCACGTCACCTCGTCGGGCGTGAACGTTTCGATGCGCCGCAACAGTTGCTCGAGCTGCGGCCGGTCTTGTGGAGCGAGTGGCCTGATGTCCATGACTTCGTTCGAGTGCCAGCTCCACCAGATGGAAGGCCAGATCAGCGTACGGAATACCCACTTCCGCGGCTGCTTTGGCAAACCCCGCCTGCGGGTGGAGATCGCAGTTGGGGTTCACATCGATGACGTAACACGTGCCGTCTGCGGCGACCCGAAGATCGACCCGCCCGTAGTCCCGGCACTCCAGCGCGTCAAACGCGGCGTTGGCCACGTCGATGCAGCGGGCCTGCTCGGCTGCCGAAAGAGAACAAGGCCCGGGCGACGACTGAATGCACTCGGCGGAGTCGAGCTCCCACTTGGCGCGGTACGACAGAATCTTCGGTTTCCCCTCGAACGCCGCGCCGTACTGAATCTCGGTCAAGGGGAGCGCGCGACGGGGCGTATTGCCCAGGAGCGGAACGTAGATTTCCTTCCCCTCGATGTAGCGCTCGACCAGGGCGGGTTGTTTGAACGTTCGGACCACCCGCGCCACGGCGCGACCGAGCGCCTGCTTCGAATGCACCACGGAATCAAAGTCGATGCCGATTGACGCGTCTTCACGCGTGGGCTTGACGATGAGCGGGAAGGGGAGGTCGACTGACACCACATCCGACACGCGGTGGACCACCCGAAAGTCAGGGGTGGGCACGCCGCGCGCGAGCAGAATCTCCTTGGTCTTGTGCTTGTGGAGCGACAGCGCGAGCGACAAGGCCGAGGAGCCGCTGAAGGCGAAGCCGCACACTTCCAGGAACGCGGGCACCAACATCTCGCCGCGAGAATCAGCCGCCAGCGACTCGCACAGGTTCAAGACCACGTCGGGCTTCAGGGTGTCGAACGCCTGCAACGCTGAGGAGACGTCGCGGTCCACGCCGTGAATGGTGATTCGCCGCCCCTTCTCTTTGAGGGCCTCGGCGAGGGCCGCGGCGACGTCGGCGACTTCTTCGCGCGCGGCCCGACCGGGGTCGTCTTCGAGGGCGCTGAAGTCTTTGTTGTGGAGAATCGCGACGTGCATTCGAATCTCTCAGCACTTAGCACTGCCGCGGGCCTTCGAGGTAGCGCGTTCCTTCGGTGGAGATCGGACGTGAGCTGCGCTACCTCGTCTGACCGATGAGAGTGCGCGACCCCATTCACGGAACCATCGACGTCTCTGAGCCCGAGCGCGAGGTCATCGACAGTCGATTCTTCCAGCGCCTTCGCCATGTGCGTCAGCTGGGGTTCGGTGAGCTGGCGTTTCCGGGCGCCACCCACACCCGCCACGCGCACTCGCTGGGGGCCATGCATGTCGCCGGGCGGCTGTTCGACGCCATCTCGGCCAGCACCACGCTCGGGGCCGGGGTGAAGGAGCGCCTTCGGGCCTGCGTGCGCGCCGCGGTGCTCTGCCACGACCTTGGGCACATGCCGTTCTCGCACGCGTCCGAGCAACTGGCGCCGAAGCTCGCAGCGCTCCGCCTTCCTTCGTGGCTTGACGAGCCGGGCCGCGCGCAAGCCACCCACGAAGACTTCACCGCCAAGGTGTTGTGCGACTCCGCGCTCACCCCCACGCTGAACGAGGTCTACCGGCCACTCGGCCTGTCCGCCGAAGCCATCGCCTCGCTGGTGGTGGGAAAGCGCTCCAGCGACGCGCGGGTGTTCGTGGAAGGCGGCGTGGACTACTGGCCCCTGCTGCGCAGCCTCGTCTCGGGCGAGCTCGACGCCGATCGCATGGACTACCTCTTGCGCGATTCGTTCTTCACCGGCGTCAACTACGGCCGCTACGACTTCGAGTGGTTGGTGCAGAACCTGCGAGCGGCGGTGCGGAACGGTCGGGCGGAGCTGGCGCTCGCCAATTCGGCCGCCTTCGCCTTCGAAGATTTTCTGCTCTCGCGCTACCACATGTTCCTGTCGGTCTACTTTCACCACACCTCAGTGGCGTTCGACGCCATGCTCTATCGCTTCTGCGCCGAGGCGCCGTCGGAGTTCTCCATTCCCACCACCATGGACGCCTTCGTGGAGTGCGATGACATCGCGCTGTGGAGCGCGCTCAAGGCGTCGAAGAACCGCTGGGCCAAGCGCATCGTGGAGCGAGACGGGTTCAAGCTCGTGGCGCAGTTCACCGACCGCGACATCGGGTACGACTTGAAGAGCCTGGAAGCCGCGTTGACGCAGGCCGGCATCGAACATTTCTCGGTGGAGTCGGGGGCCCGTTTTTCGAAATACCAGGAAGGAGAGGGGCCCTCGCTCTTCATCCTCGACACCCCGACGGGTCGCCTGACCGAGGTGGCGAAGTACACGCCGCTGTACCGGCAATCGACCGGGGCCGTGCGGCTTCAGCGCGTCTACGTCGAACCTTCACAGGCGGACCAGGCCCGCGCGCGGGTGGCCGAGCTGACGGGAGTGGCGCGCCCGTGAGCGAGCCCATCGCCGGGGTGGTGATGCCCGAGATGCCCGCGCGGCCGCCCATCGACGCCGCGGCGGTCATTCTGTACCGGCACGCGCCCGGTGGCGTGGAGGTCTTCTGGCTGAAGCGCGAGAAGGCGCTCAAGTTCGCCGGTGGGTTCTTCGCCTTCGCCGGCGGCAAGCTCGACAAGGCCGACGCTTCGATTCCCGTCGCCGGCGCCGAGGGGCTGGAGGCCGCGCTTCGGGTCACCGCGGCGCGCGAGCTGTTCGAAGAGACCGGTGTCTTGATGGGCGCCAACGCCCACGCGGTGCCGGGGCCGACCAAGCGGGCGTGGCGAACCACCCTGCTCGCCAAGACGCGCGACTTCGCCTCGTTGCTCCAGGAGGGCGGGGTGACGCTGCGGGCCAGCGATTTTCCTGCGGCGGGCCGGTGGCTGACGCCGCCGTTTCTGCCGGTGCGGTTCGACGCCCGGTTCTTCCTGGTCGAATGCCCCGCGTCGGAGGCCGCCGAAGTCTGGCCGGGAGAACTGTCGTTCGGCGAGTGGATTTCTCCAGCCGTCGCGTTGGGCAAGTGGGCCGACGGGGTGGCGCTGTTGCACCCGCCGAATCAATACGCGATGGAGACCATGGCGGAGTTCTCCTCGGTCGCCGGTGCGCTCGAGAAATTGAAGAGCCCCCCGTACTGCCAGGACTTCGTGGCCGAACGGTTGCAGTTTCAGCGGGGCATTCACCTGTTCCCGCTCCAGACTCCGACGCTGCCGCCCGCCACGCACACCAACGTCCTCGTGCTGGGAACGGGTGAGTTGCTGGTGGTGGATCCGGGGGCGGCCGACGGCGCAGAGACCGACCGCCTCGCGCGCATGCTGGAAGAGATGGTGCGTGAGGGCCGGCACCCGCTGGCGGTGGTGCTCACCCACCATCACTCTGATCACATCGGCGGGGCCGAGCGCATCGCCGAGCGTTTTCACCTGCCGGTCTGGGCGCACGCCGAGACCGCCAAGCGGCTGTCGCTTCGTGTCTCGCGCCACCTCGAAGAAGGTGAAGTGCTCGCGCTCGCCGGCGCGCTTCCCATGCGCTTCCGCGTGCATCACACGCCCGGACACGCGGTCGGCCACATCTGCCTCATCGACGAGCACTCGCACGCCGCGGTGGTGGGCGACATGGTGGCGGGCGTGGGCACCATCGTGATTGATCCACCGGAAGGCGACATGGCGGAGTACCTGAAGCAACTGGAGCGGCTGAAGACGCTCGGGGTGCGTACGCTCTACCCGGCCCACGGCCCCGTCATTCCCGAAGGCGTGGAGAAGCTCGACGAGTACCTCGTGCACCGCGCGTGGCGCGAGACCAAGGTTGTGGACGCCCTGTCCGCCGAGTTCCAACCCCTGGAGGACGTTGTTCCCCGGGCGTACGACGACGTGCAGAGCCTGGTGTGGCCGCTGGCCGAACGAAACACGCTCGCGATTCTCACCAAGCTCGTCCGCGAGAAGAAGGCTCAGCGCGACGCCGCTGGTCGCTACGCGCGCGGTTGAATCCAAAGCGAAACAGTGTCTCGTGCGGTCCTCACCATCCGCCCGGGTTGAGCAGGTAACTGGCGGAGTTTCCGATGGGCCCGCGCGGCCCGGGCCTTGCTCTGTCGGGGCATGGTTCGCGTTCAGCGGTTCTTCGTCACGGCCGTGTTGGCCTTCCTCGCCGGGTGCTCAGGGGCGATTCTCGGGCCCGGTCTGAACGGCCAGACCGACACGGGGGCGGCGGGCAACCCCGTCGACCCCACCAACCCTCCCCCCGACCCCATCGGCAGCGCGGGCGGTGGTCAGGGGTCCGGATACACACCCGGTGGTGGGGTTCCGACCACGCCCCCTCAGTGCAACGGCCCGCAGCCCGGTCGAAGCCCGCTGCGTCGACTCACCCGCGCCGAGTACAACAACACGGTTCGAGATCTGCTGGGCGACGCCACGGCGCCGGCCAACGCCATGGCGGCGGATGCCGTCGAGCTCTCGTTCGACAACAACGCCGACGTGCAGACGGTCAGCCCGCTGCTGCTCAACCAGTACCTCACGGTCGCCGAGGGCGTCGCCACCCGCGCCACGCAGACCATTTCGAAGATTCTCCCGTGCGACCCCGCCAGCGTCGGCGAAGCGGCGTGCGCCGGGAGTTTCGTCGATCAATTCGGCCGCCGCGCGTACCGGCGCCCCCTCACCGCGACCGAGCGAACGTCGCTGCTGTCGCTGTATACGGCCGGCCGCGCCGCAGGAACCTTTGCCGATGGAATTCGGTACGTGGTGACCGCGGCGTTGATGTCCTCGCAGTTTCTCTACCGCCCCGAATTCGGAACCAACCCCGGCGCGCCCGGCAGCGTGGTGGCGCTGACCCCGTGGGAACTGGCGAGCCGTCTGTCGTATCTTCTCTGGGCGTCCACGCCTGATGACGCGTTGCTGGACGCTGCGTCGAAGGGCCAGCTCGCGACGGCTCAAGACCTCGCGGCCCAGGCCACGCGCATGCTGGCGGACAAGAAGGCGCGGGACTCGGTGCGCCACTTCTTCTCGCAGTGGTTGGACCTCGAAGCGGTCGCCACCCTGGACAAGGACGCCACGCTCTTCCCTTCGTTCAACGCGGCGCTGGCGTCGTCGATGCGGGGCGAGACTGAAGCCTTCATCGACGAGGTGTTCTGGGCGGGCTCCGGCACAGTGGGCGACCTGTTCACCTCGAGCTTCACGTTCATCGACTCGAAGAACGCGCCGCTCTATGGCCTGACGTCGTCGTCGAGCACGCTGAAGAAGACGTCGGTGGACGCGGTCAAGCGCGCCGGCCTGCTCACCCAACCCAGCCTGCTGTCGGTCTACGCCAACGCGGATCAGAGTTCGCCCGTGGCCCGAGGCAAGTTCGTTCGCGAGCGGCTGCTGTGCCAGTCGCTGCCGCCGCCGCCGCAGAACATCAACATCACGCTTCCTGCACTGGACCCCAAGCTCACCACCCGCGAACGCTTCTCCCAACACAGCACGGATGCCGCCTGCTCTGGCTGCCACCGCTTGATGGACCCCATCGGGTTCGGGTTTGAGAACTTCGATGCGCTGGGGCGCTGGCGCGACACCGAGAGTGGAAAACCGGTCAACAGCAACGGCACGTTCGTGGCCACGCGCGACCTCGACGGCGACTTCGCCGGCGCGGTGGACCTCGCCCGGCGGGTGTCGAAGAGCGAAGAAGTGAATGACTGCATGGTCCTCACCTGGTTCCGCTACGGGGCTGGGCGAGGGGAGACTACGGCGGACGCTTGTTCGCTCTACGGCCTGCGCACCGCCTTCAAGGCCTCGGGTGGCAACCTGCGCGAGCTGTTGAAGTCGATGACTCAGACTGACGCGTTCCGCTACCGACTCGTTGCGGCCCCGTAGGAGACGCCATGCCCAGACCCTTCAGAATCAGTCGACGCATGATGCTCCGGGGCCTCGGGGGCGCCGCGCTCGCGCTCCCCCATCTGGAAGCGATGGGGCAGTCCGCGCCGTTCCCCAAGCGCTTCGTGGTCTTCTTCTCGCCCAACGGCACCGTCCCCGGCACCTTCTGGCCCACGGGGACGGAGACCAACTTCGTCCTCCCCGAAATCTTGAAGCCGCTCGAACGCCACAAGGCGGAGATGCTGGTGCTCGACGACGTGGACATGAAGTCCGCCAGCTCCGGCCCGGGACAGGGCCACAACGCGGGCATGGGGCATTGCCTGACGGGCATCGAGATGTTGCCGGGGCCGGACAAAGGTGGCGCGGGTCTCGGAGGCGGCATCTCCATTGATCAGGCCGTGGCCAACGTGATCGGGACCAAGACGGCGTTCAAGTCGCTGGAGCTGGGAATCCAGGCCTGGGGGACCGGCGGCCCGACCACGGTCGACGCGTGGAGCCGACTCAACTTCAGCGGGCCCGGCGTCTACGTGCCGGTCGAGAACAGCCCGTGGAACGCGTTCAACCGCGTGTTCGCCAATGTGGGCAGCGGTGGCAACCCGCCTCCGCCCGACCCGAACCTGGCCCGACGAAAGACGATTCTCGACGCGGTCTACGCCGACTACGTGGACTTCCGGAAGAAGCTGGGCGCAGAAGATCGACAGCGGCTCGACTCGCACGTGAACTCGATTCAGTCGCTCCAGGCGCAGTTGAACACCGTGCCGCCCATGCCCACCTTGACCTGCGGTCGTCCCACCCTGGCGCCCGCGGTCGATGTGAACGCAAACAACAATTTTCCCATCGTCGGAAAAGCGCAGATGGACGTGGCGGCGGCCGCGCTCGCGTGCAACCTGACCAACGTGGTGACCTTGCAGTGGGAACGCGCCTTCGGAAAGGCGAAGTACAGCTTCATCCCCAACAGCAACATGTCCAGTGATCACCACGGCCTCTCGCATGACACCGGTAGCTCCGCCCTCGCGCAGCTCACCCAGATCAACGCGTGGATCGCGGAGCAACTGGCGAGCTTCATCGACCGGCTGAAGTCCTACAAAGAGGGCTCGGGAACCGTGTTCGACAACACCGCCATTCTCTGGTGCAACGAGCTGGGCGAAGGGTCCACGCACACCCACAGCCGCATTCCCTGGGTGCTGATGGGGAAGGCCGGCGGTGCGCTTCGCAGTGGGCGGTACCTGCGCTTCAACCACGCACCTCACAACAACCTGATGGTGTCGATTCTGAACGCCATGGGGTCGCCTGCGACCACCTTCGGCAACCCGAAGTTCTGCACTGGCCCGCTGCCTGGACTGACCTGAGCGTTCGCGGGTTGTCGCGTCGCGGTGGACCATGGTGGCGCAAGCGGCCAGTCGCAACGTTCAGCGTCTTGGCGTTTTCTGCCGTTCCCGTCAGCGGGGTCCGACAACCTTCTTTCGCGCGGTGAGAAATTGAACCCGCCCACGCACCCTTGGCGAAATCGGCAGTTTCGGGCCCCGCGCTTGCAGCGCACGGCCCATGAAACTCTCGCAAGTTCTGCTGTTGTCGGGTGTGGGCGTCATCGCCCTCGGGTGTGATCCTTCACCGGTGGGGAGCGGCAGTTCGCCCGACGGCACCCCGCCCCTGGCGGGCGGCGGGGCCGGCGGCTCCGGAGGCTCGACGTCGTCGGGAGGCGGAACCGGAGGCGCTCGGGACGCCGGCGCGCCAAACCCGCTCACCCTCACCGCGCCCAATGAGACGTGGACGTGGGTGCCTGTCACCGGCTCGAAGTGCGCCAACGGGGGCACGGCCGGCGTGGGCGTGAACCTGACGCAGCGGAGCGGCGACGTGTTTCTGTACTTCGAAGGCGGCGGCGCCTGCTGGGACTACTTCACCTGCTACGCCATCAAGTCTGCCGTCAACATCGAGTGGGGCTACTCGGCGCAGACATTTCAGGGCGACTCGCAGTTGATGGACAACTCTGGCGTGTCCAACCGCGCCGACGCGACCAACCCGTTTCGCAACGCCAACTTCGTCTTCGTGCCCTACTGCACGGGAGACCTGCACGACGGGACCTCGGCGCAGGCGTACAACGGCTTTGCGCCCGGCCAGTACACGTTCCACTACGGGCGCAAGAACGTCGAGCTGTACCTGGAGCGAATGAAGGCCACGTTTCCCAACCCACCTCGGGTGTGGCTGGTGGGCACCAGCGGCGGTGGCTTCGGGGCAGGGCTCAACTTCGAACGGGTGAAAGCGGCGTTCCCCAACGCCGAAGTCTCACTCCTGCAGGACAGCTCCCAGATGATCGCCCCCGACTGGGGCCGCTGGGGCGCCATGGTGAACAGCTGGGGCCTCAAGTGGCCGACCGACTGCACCACCTGCACGGGGCTCGACTCGTACCAGGCCTTCATTGTGAAGAAGTACCCGACGGTCCGCATCGGGCTGCTGGCGTTTGATCAGGACCAGGTGTTGGCCACGTTCTTCGGCTACGGCACCCTCGACGTGCAGGCCAAGACCAACGCGCTGCTGAACCAGGTGTATGTGCCCTCGCCGAACGCGAAGGCGTTTGAGCTGGTGGGCACCGCGCACACCATGCTGGGGCAGTTCAACACGCTCGCCCAACCGAACGGCGGCATCACGCTCAAGTCGTGGGTCACCCAGTGGGCGAACGCCAGCCCAGCCTGGGCGACGGTCAGACAGTAGCGGCGATGAATGACTTGTCGTAAGCGCGCCGAATGCTGCGCACCGCCACCGGTCTGTCCGTCTTGCTGGTCCTCGCGGCGTGCGGCGCGTCCAACGGCGGGCCCAACGACGGCGGCGGCGGCCAGGGCGGTGGTGCAAGCGGCGGCGCGGGTGGTAGCGCCGCCGGAGGCGGGGCCGGCGGTTCAGCGCTCGACGGCGGGAGCGTGCCTGACTCGGGCATCGTGGGCACCCCCAACGTCTGGCACTTTGTCCGTTGGCCCGAAGCACGCTGCGCCGACGGCAGCCCGGCGGGTCTCGGCTTCAATCTCTCCGGCAAATCGAATGACCTGCTGGTGCTCTTCTCCGGCGCGGGCGCCTGCTGGGACAAGGCCACCTGCTACACGCTGCACACCGCGCCCTTCGTCGATGGGCCGTACGCGGACTCGGACTTCAGCGTCGACACCGCCATTGTTGACTCATCGGGAATTCTCTCGCGCACTGACGCGCAGAATCCGTTCAAGAACGCGAACTACATTTTCGTGCCCTACTGCACCGGCGACCTGTTCTTCGGGACCCACGTCGCCACCTACGACAGCGCCAACCCCACGCTGAAGACGCACCACGTCGGCGCCACCAACACCGGCGTTTTTCTCGAGCACTTGAAGGCGACGTTCTCGAACCCGCAGAAGGTCTGGGTCGCGGGCTACAGCTCCGGCGGCTTCGGCGCGACGTTGAATTTTCCGGCCTTCCGGGCGGCGTTCCCGTCGTCCGACGTGGCGCTGCTGGCGGACTCTGCGCCCATGGTTCCGGCGGCGGCCCCGGTGTGGTCCGGCGTGACCGGGTCGTGGGCCATGCCGTTCCCGTCCGCGTGCGCCGACTGCGCTCAGGGCTTCGACAGGTACATCGCCTATCTCGTCTCTGCGTACCCCAGCTCCCGCCTGGCGCTCGCGGCGTACGATCAGGACAAGCAGATTCGAAACTTCTTCGGGCTGCTGACCTCGGCGGCGATGTTGGCGGCCACCAACACGCTCCTGTCGACCTCGTACCTGCCCGGAACGAAGGCGCAGTACTTCGTGCTCAAGGGCGAGAGCCACATGATGTTGCCCGGGTACTCGTCGCTGGCTCAGCCCGACGGCGGCATCACGCTCAAGGCGTGGGTCTCCGACTGGGCCACCGGCGCTTCCACCTGGAAGAGCGTGCGCGAGTAGTCGCTCCTACGACGGCTGCGCGGCCAACCAGTTGATGGCTTCGCGTTCCGCGAAGAACTCGGGTCGCCACACGGAGCCCTCCACGAACGCGTTGTGCCCGCCGCGCGCACAGATCTGTGCGTGCAGGAGCGCGTGGGCCGACTCGCGTGCCAGCGCACGGTTCGCCGGCGCGATGGGGTCGTCTTCTGACGCGATGATGCGCGTGGGGACCTTGACCCGCTTGAGGAGCGGGCCCGGGGAGCACTCCCGATAGTAGTGCTCGGCCGAGCTGAACCCGAAGGCCGGAGCCGTCACCAGCCCGTCGAACTCCCGAATGCTGCGCGTGCGGGCGATGGCCCCGGCGTCGAGCTTCCCGGGGAAGCGCAGGGCCTTCTGCAGCGCCTTCTCTTTCATCGTCTTGAGGAAGGTGCCCACGTAGCCGCGCGAGAAGACCGTGTCGGCGTCGAGCAACGTCGCGCCCTGGTCGAGGTCGAACGGTGGCGAGATGCCCACCGCTGCGTCGAGCGCCGGTGCGTCGTGCCTGGCCACGTAGTTGAGCAAGACGGACGCCCCGAGTGAAAAGCCGACGGCGTAGCGCGTGCCGGTGAGCGTGGCGCACACCGCGTGCACGTCCGCGAAGTCGCCCGACGAGTACGAGCGAAGCTTGCGGTTGAGCACGCCTGAGCACGAGCGGAAGTTCAGGCCCACCACCGTCCAGCCTCGGGCGGCCCCCAACCCGGCCATCAGGTGCATGTACCCGGAGTCCGTCGAGCCTTCGAGGCCATGGAGCAGCAGCAGGGTCGGGCGGGTCGTCTCGCCCCGTGCGACATCGAGGTCGACGAAATCTCCGTCTGCGAGTTCGAACCGCTGGCGGACCCACCGCGCCCGTGGCGGTTGTCGCCGGTAGTAGGCGAAGAGCGTCTGGGCGTGTCGGTTGTTCAAGCCAGACGCCGGCCGAAATGTGTCTTCGAGCCAGGGCACGGCCGCGCCTCATACCGCACGGCGAGCGCGTTCGGGGGCCGCTACGTCGCTTTCTGCGGCGCGGCCGGCCTCGTCACGTTCGGGGGGCGCCGCTGGGAGACGCCCAGGGCCACGGCCAGCGCTGCCTGCGCCCCCAGGACGGACTGGTCGTCGTAGAGCCCCAACAGAGGCAGGGCCAGGTTCGTTCCGAAGAGCGAGCGGAACTCCAGCACGCCCAGCTCCTCCAGCCCGTGGACACCCTGGCCCAAGAGGGCGACCGCCATCACCAGCAACAGCACGGTCGACACGCTGAAAAGCGTCTTCATGGGCAGTCGAAAGCCGACCGTCCTCACGAACAGCAACAGGCCCGTGAGCGCGATGGCCCCGATGCCCACGCCCGCCCACGTGGCCTGGACGGAGTCGAGCGCGAAGTTCTGGAGAAAGAGCGCCGTCTCCACCGTCTCCCGGCCCACCGAGGTGAACGCCACCAGGAACACCCCGGCGCCACTGGTGGCGCCCAGCGCGCTGGTCATCTGCCCGCGCAGCTCGCCCATCCACTTCGAGGTGTTGGCGCGCGAGTTCAGCCAGAGCGCGGCGTAGAGCAGCAGCACCACCGCCACGAAGGCCACGCCCGTCTCGACCCATTCCCGGTTGGCGCCGGAGATCAACGCGTGGCCGAACGCGAACACGAGGCCCCCCACGAGCAGGGCCGACAGCCACCCCGCGTGCACGATGCGAATGTGCGACGTGGCGTTCAGCTTCTTCAAGACCGCGAAGAGCGCCCCCACCACCACCGTGGCCTCGAACCCCTCGCGCAGAAGAATCAGCGTCACCGCCAACACGATGGACCAGAACGCGCCCGCGCCTGCGGCGCCATGGTGTTCATGGTCGACCGCCGTGCGAAGCACCGTCGCCGCGGTGATGAAGAGCGGCACACTCCGGGTGGCGCTCTCTCGGGCACGTGTAAAGGCGGCTTCAATCTCGGCCACCGCCGCGGGGTTCCTGGCCTTGAGACTTGGTTCCACGACTTCGAAGTGCGTCAGGTAGGCGTCGACGAGCGCGGTGCGGGCCCCTTCGAGGTCTCCGCGCTGGGCGTTGGCGATGGCGTCGTCGATGCCGCGCACCGTTTCGGCCAACGCCCCTCGCTCGTCGGCCCGGGGCAGGTTCCACCGGAGGCAGGCCAGCGCGTCGGCGCCGTGGGCCGCGGTGAGCGCCTCGTCGTCGGTCGTGGCCAACTCCTGAAGGGAGCGCTTCTGGGCGGGGCGCTCACAGGGCGGGTGCCGCAGCGCCACCACGTAGAAGGCCAGCGACCAACGCTCCTGGTCGGTGAGCGTCTCCCACGAAGGCATGGCCGTTCCGGGAATTCCGAATGAAAGAACGTTGAAGACGCGAAACGGCGTTCGGTGCGCGCCCGCCCACGCTTCGCGCAGGTTGGCCGGCGGAGGCTTCAGTGTCCTGGCCACTTCGGTGTTCGCATCGCCCGTCGCCCCGTGGCAGGCGACACAGTGGCGCTCGAACAACCCCTGGCCCTCTGTGACGTCGGGTCGGTGACGCGGCGTGGCGGTGACGTGCCCGTCGGCGATGGCCCGCGTCACGATCGCCTGACACGCGGCCGCAACTTCAGGTGCCGGCGCTCGCGTGGCGATGGCCGCCCGCAGTCGGGTCAGCGCGGCCGCTTCCACCTCCGCCGTGGAACCCAGCTGCCGAGCCTGCTTGAGCGCTTCCTCCAGAAGGCCCAGCTGCTCCTGGAACTCAGTTTCGCTGCCGCTCTCGAGCGCCGCGGGGTAGTCGCCCTCGACGTATTGCACCGCCGCCACCAGTCGATGCCACTGCGCCGACTCCCCGCCCCCCGCAGGAGCGGCCCCAAGCCAGAGCGTAGAGATGACGACCCACCACATTGTTAATTGATAATGCAAATCAATATCAATTAGCAAGGCCGCAGGCGAGGGTTGAATTGGGCGATCCGGGGCCGCACAATCGCCGCCCTTCGATGCAGCCCTTCGTCTCGCCACCTCCGAAAGTCACGCTGGTCAAAGGCTTCGGGTCTGATGCGTTCGACAACTCCGTCGCCACCGCGCGCACCTGTTACTCAAGCCGCGTCATCACCACCGATGAAGTGTCGAAGGACGAAAAGGCCCGTTCGCTCCGCGACCGAATCGCGAAGGAAACCTACGAAGCCGGCCACCACACGACCATTCAGCACGCGACCTTTCAGTTCACGCTGGAAAACGTGAGCCGCCAGGCGATCTGGTCGTTCCTCCACAGTCACCCGTTCTACAACTCGGAGCAGGTCAGCCAGCGCTACGTGGAAGTGAAGCCCGGCAACGTGGTGGTGCCGGCACTCCCGGAGCCTGCGGCCGCCACGTACAAGACCGCGGTGGAAGGCGCGATGAGCGCGTACCACGAGCTGATTTCGATTCTGAAGCCGGCCGTGGAGAACGAATTCTTTCGCATCTTCCCGGCGCGAAAACGCGCGCCCGAGAAGTGGGGCCTCGGGCTGAAGAAGAAAGCGCAGGAGGTCGCGCGCTACGTGCTCCCCATCGGCACCTTCGCGCACCTGTACCACACGGTCTCTGGACTCACGCTGCACCGCTACCACCG
>CAZFXD010000093.1:0-17238 GCA_964522795.1 uncultured Myxococcaceae bacterium | reverse complement strand
GCCGGGTTGTACGCGGCGATTCTGAGCCCGGTGCTGGACCCGGAGAACGCATAGACGGCGGAGCCGGCCAGCATCAGGCCGCGCCCAGACGGCGGGGGCGCGAAGGTCTGCATCTGACCCACGGTTCCGGCGCCGACGAAGTAGTTGGCGGCCTGGCCCTGAGAGACGGACTGCACCAGGGCGTACGCCACGTTTCCCACCACAAAGCCGCGATGCCCGGTGGGCACGGGCGACGGCGTGCTGAGCACCACCGAGGCGGTCTCGTCGGTCAGTGGCATGTTGCTCTGGTCGTAGATGTCGCGGGGGAACGTCGACCAGGTGGAGAGGTTGCCCAGCTGTCGCCGCCCGAAGAACCGGACCTTCTGGTTGGTGGGCTGATTCATGGTGGGCTGCTCCACCACCACGGCCACCGCCGGCTTCGGGTCTGAATCAGAGGTGGTGTTGGTCTGCCAGGCCTGCTGTGTCCACCGCGGCAGGGCGCCCTTCACCACGTGGGTGGTGGTGAGGTGAACGTTCTTCGACGGGGAGACGTCGGTCACCGCTCCGACGGTGAGCGTGTAGTTCGCGCCCGCCACCAGTGGGCCCCGGAACCCGAGCAACACCTCGCGCGGCTGGCCGCCCCCCTGGGCCGCGGGGTACGAAAAATCGAGCGGCACGTTGTTGTTGAGCGCATCGGTCAGCGTGACGGTGCTGGCGTTCACCGACGTGGTGTCGATGGACTCGCTGAAGCGAATGCGCAGCTGGAACATGTTCATCACGGTGCCCAGCAGGTCGACGCCGGCGCTGACGTCGACCACCGGGCGCGATTTATCGCGCACCACCACGGCGGTCTGGCCCTGCTGAGATTCGGTCGGTGCCGAACCCACGCGCGTGGCGGTGAGCTGGTACTGAAAGAACATGTCCTGACCTTCTTGCCCCTGCACCACGGCGGTGGTGACGCGGCTTGCGGGGTCGCTCACGGGCGAACCCCCGAACGGCTGCCACTGGTAGGTAAAGGTGTCGGCCGGGTTCTCGGTGATGGCGAGGCCGCTGAGCACGACCACGGTGCCAGAATCGACGTCGAGCTGCGGAGCCCCGGCATCGACGTACCAGGGCGGGAACGGCGTGACGTTGACGTCGACGGTGATGGGGTCACTCGCCACATTGGCGGCGTTGCGGACGACGAGCTCGAAGCGGGTGAGCCCGCTGCCGGCGCCGGCGATGACGTTCAGGACCGCCCCGTTGGGCGTGCTGGACACTGAGACGCCTGACAGTCGGGTCCACTGATACGTGAGCGAGGAGCCGGTGTCGTCGAAGCTGGCGGCGGCGTTGAACGAGGCGCTTTGACCGGGCCGCAGTTGGATGCTGCCCGGAGTGCACACCGCGGTAGGCGCCTTGAAGACCGAGATGTCCGTGGTGGCGGGAGGGCTGTTCGCGCCAGCGCCGTCAGTCACCACGAGCGAGAACTTGATGGAGCCCAGCGACGTCGGCACCTGAAACGAGGGCGAGGTCGCCAGCACCGAGTCATTCGCTGACAGCACGACGGCAGGCCCGGCGGTCTGCGTCCAGTGGAAGACGAGTGGCGGGTTGCCGGTCGAGGCGGTGCCATCGAGTCGGTAGCCGGCGTCACCCACGCCGCCATCGTTCAGCTGGTTGCTGCGGACGCTGTCGAAGGCTCGCGCGATGCGGGCGACCGGTGGACCCGCGTCAACCTGCGCGGACCCGCCACCGGCTCCACCGAAACCACCTGCACCTCCCGTTCCTCCAGTGCCCCCTGCTCCACCGAAACCACCCGCGCCTCCTACGCCTCCGGAACCACCCGCGCCTCCCGCCCCACCCGTGCCTCCGGCTCCGCCTGTGCCTCCAGCACCACCCGCTCCGCCGCTCCCTCCGCCGCCGCCGCCTGCACCAGCGTCGAGGCGTCCATCGGGCGCGGTCGACAGGACCACCTGGGTGAGCGTGTTGTCTCCGGGCGCCACCAGCACGTTGGGAACCGTGGCGCTCTGGTAGCCAGGGCGCGAGGCGGTGACGCTGTACAGCCCGGTCTCGAGCCCGTCGAAGCGAAAGGCGCCGTCCGAAACCGTCAGCGTGGACCTCGGCGGGCCGGAGCCGCTCAGCACCACGCTGGTTCCGTCGAGCGGCGCGGCGGGGTTGAGCTGCACGCTGCCCTTGAGGGCGCCCTTGGCCGTCGCCGTCGACACCGGCAGCAGCGGGAGCAGGACGTCCTTGAGTTTGAACTCCTCGCCCGCGCGCGCATCGACGCTCTCAGACGAGACCTCGTACCCGGCGCGGAAGAAGGCGAGCAGTGCGCGGCCTTCGGGCATCTGGTCGAGCGAAAACGAGCCGTCGTCAGCGGTGTAGGTGGTGAACGGGCCCTCGGGGACGAACACGGCGGTGCCGCCGTGCCCGGTGTTGGCCGAGGCGAGGTCCGCGCGGCGCACGCGGCCGGAGATGGTCGCGTTGCGTCCAATCACCACATTGCCGAGGGACACCGTCTTGCCCGGACCGGCCTTCACGTCGAACAGTGAAATCAACCGCTGGCGGTCGAAGGTTCCATTGCGGTCGGCATCGAAGCGAATGAGCAGCTGGCCCTCGCTCTCGAGCAGTCCCTCGAGGCGAAACAGGCCATCCGCGTCAGCGGTGGTGGCGAGGCTGGTCTGCAACACCGAGATGACCGCGCCCGCCGCGGGAACCAACTGCACCTTGCCGGGCACCTGGTAGACCACGTTGCCGGTGATGGCGCCGGGGCCTGGCGGCGGCGGAGCTCCCGGAACGTCGAGGGAGCGGAAGCACGCCGGACCGAGGGCCAGCGCGACGCAAGCGAACCAAACGCGGGGAGAGTTCACCGGGGCGACCGTACAAAACTCCGCCCGGACAGTTGAACGATTCGAACGAATTCTGCTTCAGCCGAGCGGCGGCAGCGCGTCGACCGCGCGCGTGAGCAGGGTCTCGGCGTCGGCACCATCATCGGGGAACGAGGCCACGCCCGCGCGGACGGGCACCGGAAACGGGTCCGACATGGGGCTCTGCTCGTTCAGCCGGGCCAGCTGCTGGTCCATCAAGCGCAGCGCATCGGGTTTGGACGCGTCGTGCAGCAAGACGGCGAAGCGGGCGCCCCCCAGGTTGGCCACGCCGTCGCTCTCGCGAAAGTTCTGGCGCAGCTTCGCGCCCAGCGCACCCACGATGGCGTCGACCTTGAGGCGGGTGGTGCCCATGGGGATGTCGGCTTCAAAGACCGCCACCGACAGGCAGCGACCGCGGCGCGCGAGAGCCACGGCGGACGCCAGCGAGTCATGAAAGGTCGGCGCCCACACGCCACCGGCGTTGGTGGCACCGGCCACCTCACGAACGCGTCGCATCACCAGCGCGCGGGCGTGGGCCCCGAACAGGTCCTGCTCGAAGGGCAGCGTCTCCACGCCGTCCGCGCCGGCGTCGAACGCGTCTTTGCGGCCGTGCCGGTCATCTCGCTTCACCAGCGCAATCACCGGGTGCACGGCGTGGCGCACGTCACTGCGCATGGCCTTGAGCACCGAGATGCCATTGACCTCGGTGAGCGTGGTGTCGATGACGACCAGGCTGGGGTGCGCGGTGTCGAGCACCTCGAAGATGTTGTGCGCCTCGGTGCAGGGGGTGACGGACAGCCCCTGGCCGCTCAGGGTTTCGGCGAGGCGACCGAGCAACTCCCGGTTTTCCGACACCGCCACCACGGGCAGCCCACGCGGCGGGTGGGCGAACAGGGGGGCGGCGCGCAGGAGGGATTCCACGTCGGGCAGGCGATGGATGATGCCGCGCGCCCCTCGGGCCTGCGCGTCGAGCCGAACAGACAAGCCCGCGTCGGAGGACATCACCACCACGGGGCCGATGCCCTGAGCGCGAAACTCGTCGCATGCCTTGAGCGCGTGGTCCGGCTTGTTGTCACCGGCCACGAAGATGACGTCGGCTGGCTCTTCAGCCCACCCGGAGATGGCCGACGGCACATCGGCGAAGAGCCTGACCGGCAGGCCCTTGCCGGCCGCCTCCGAGGTGGAGAGGGCGAGATCTCCGGACCCATCGACCAGAATGACGCGGAGCGGTCGGCTGCCCATGGGGGTGCCGGGCGATGGCACGGAGGCGCCGGCGCGCGCGAGTTTGAGCTCCAGGGCGGCGACCAGACCGGACAGCTTGGCCTTGACCGGCGCCGGGAGCGCCTTGCCTTTGTGGCCTTCCACCAGGTCCTCAATCAACCCGCCGAGGCGCGTGACGTCGGGCAGGCCGAACGACGTCCCCGTCCCCCGAAAGCGGTGGGCTTCGGTGCGGATGGCGGCCACGGCCGCGTCTTCGGGCCCGGTGCCGAGCCGGGTGAGCGCGTCGTTCATGGTGTGAATGCGCTCGGCCGCGATGGAGAGAAAGTCGGTCAAAAGCTCGGCCGAGGTGGCGAGGTCGATGTCGAAGCCGAGGTCGGCGTCGTCTTCGGGCGGCGGTGAGTTGGCGAGGCCGGGGACGCGGCCCAGGGCGGCCTTGAGCTCTTCCGGCGTAATCGGCTTGTGGAGCACCTGGTCGACCTGCACCTTCTTCACCAGGTGCTGTCGGCTCTTTAAGTCTCGATAGAACGCCGAGATGAAGATGATGGGCAGCTCGCCCTTGGGCCAGGTCTCGCGCAGCTTGAGGGCGAGCGCGTCGCCGGGCATCTGCGGCAACAACCCGTCGATGAGCACGGCGCGCGGGCGGCCCCGCTCAAACAACCGCAGCGCTTCTTCGCCGCTGCGGGCGAAGGTGCACGACACGCCGACCGGCTGCAGCACGCTTTCGACGAGGCGGTGAAAGGCCGGGTCGTCGTCGACGATGAGGACCTGATCGCTGAATTTCGGAGCGGAAGGCACGGGCGCGCAGTCTAGGTCAGGCGCGCGGCGAAGGGGCACGTTCTTGCGTCGCCGATGCGGCCGCGCCCGCGGCCCGGAGCGAAGAAAACGGTTCTCCTTTCGCTCATTTGTCGCGAGACTCCACTGCCCCTTTGAGCCACCGCCCCGTGCCCTGCCCAGCCAACCTCAACCGTCGCGACCGGGAGTGCGTTTCGTGAGAGCGCTCGCGTCGGCGCTGGTGGCGTTGCTCTCCGCGCCCGCGCTGGCGGCGATTTACGAGCTGCCGGGCCGGGTGACCAACCAGGCCGACATCGACGCGTGGGAGTCGGCCGGGGAGATCGACGAGAACACCGCCGAGACGCTGCGCGACCTGTTGACCGACGGCGTGGACCTGAACGGGGCCGATCGCGACACGCTCTACGGGTTGCCGGGCCTGAGCTATCGCGATGTGGACGCGATCCTCGAGTACCGGAAGACCAAAGGCCACATCGACGACCCGGTGGAGTTGGTGGGCGCCAACGCCATCACGGCCGAGCAGTTGGAGGAAATCGGCCCCTTCATCACGGTGGAAGAGGACCTGCTGAAGGACTTTCCCCTGTCGGCGAAGTTCCGGCTTCACTCCATGTTCAGCCCCACGGACCGGGCCGCTCCGCCGGGGTTCTTCATCGCCAAGGTCAAGGCACCGTACGGTCTGTCCGCCGGCGTCAACCTCGCCACCCTGCGCGAGTGGCCGGGCTCGCTTCAGTACGAACCGCTCACCGACTCCCTGCAGACCAACATGCCGCAGTACACGTTGTACGCCCCTCGCTTTTGGGCGCAGTGGAAGTCGGGGCAGAGAAAAGTGGTGGTCGGCACGTACTACCTGGGCTTCGGCGAACGCCTGACCATCGACAACACGCGCAACCCGACCCCGCACGGCATCTACCTGGTCGACCAATTCTCCATGCACCCGGACAGCTCCAAGCAGTGCAAGCTGTCAGGCGACACGTTCGGCGACATCGACCCCGCCTGTTGGTCGCGAGAGCCGAACTACCCCATCGCCTACCGCTTCCAGGATTTCACCTGGCGCGAGCCGTTTCGCGGAGCAGCCGGCGGCGTGGAAGACCTCGACCTCGGCACCGACATGCGCATGTCGATGTGGGGGTGGATTTCGTTCCAGAACCACAGCCTCTACCAGTACCAGCTGTTCGACCACCGGACCTGCGACGACCCACGCGACGACTCAGACGCCTGCAAGACGCCTTCCATCTTCGTCAAGGGAAGCGACGGCCTGCCGACCACGGCCAAGTTCATCTTTGAGACCTTTCCCGCGGTGTTCAACGAGCTGCTGGGAGGCGCGCGCGTGCAGTTCGACCCGTCGTACGCGCTCCGACTGGGCATCACCGGGTACGGCGCGGCGACCTACTTCAACTCCACCGGCGCCAACGGCCCCCGGCTCGACTTTCAGGAATGGTCGCGTTGGCCGTTCAACGGCCCCTTCGGCGCCATCGGCATTGACGGGAAGTACGTCATCGACGACTTCGATTTCGCGGCTGAGCTCACGCGCAGCTTCGACGGAATTCCCACCAAGGACTCGGTCAACGTGGGGGGCGGCGGGTTCGGCTTCGAGCAGCGCACGACCTACAGCCCGGGCAAGCAGCTCTTCGAGCTGTCGCTGCGCTACTACGACAACCGGTTCGCCAACCCCTACGCACGCCCCATCGCGGCGCCCGACCTGCTCGACGGTCAGCGCGCGCGTGACGAAGTAGGCGCGCAGTTCAAGTACTCCGGGAAGATTCTGGGCGACTTCCGGTTGTCGGCGCGGCTCAACTACTGGGTCCTCCCGTTCAGCAGCGTGCCGGCCACGCCCGAGCAGCCGAGCGGGAACCAGGGGTGGCACAACCTGTTCGGCCGGGTGCGGGTGGGGTTTGAGGGCTGGAAGTTCTTCGAGCCATCGGTCTGGGTCGACGTGCGCAACAAGAACCTCGCCAGCTCCACGCACGGAAATTGCGAGTCAGGCGAAGCCTACATTCGTCAGGACGGCGTGCTGGTGGCGTGCTCTGGCGACAGCTACCGCCTCTCGGGGCGGTTGGAGTTCTGGCCCCTGCACCCGCGCAGCCGCCTCAGCATCTCCACCGAAGCCCATTTCGCCTGGGCTGACTCGGTGGCCTACAAAGACCGTTTTCAGAACAACTTCAGCGCGTTCGTGGACGTGAATTGGTGGGCGCTGGACTGGCTCTACCTGCACGTCAAATCGCGCTTACTGATTAGCGACCTGGGGGGTTCAGCGACCACGGGCGTTGACCCCACCGCGATGATTCTGGGCGCCGATTACACGGTGCACGACGAACAATCGCTGTGGAGCTTCGTGGAGGTGGGGCTGGTCGGGTCGAAGAACCTCAAGTTTGAGCTCCGCTACGACAACTACGCGTACATCGATCGTCGCCCGCTCACGCTGCGGCACACCCCCAACCCCGAACACCGCTTCGGCTTCGACATCAAGGCGGGATTCTGAGTGAGCGGCCCGCGACTCTCGCGAGTTCTCGTCGTTGGTCTGCTGCTCCTCGCCGGTTGCCAGACCACCAAGAGCGGCAAGCGCTACGCGCAGGACGAAACCGCGCGCCTGCTCAAGCGGCTGGAGACGGTCAGCCTCGAGCTGGGCGAGTACCCGATTGAGGGTTCGCAGTCGGTCCTCGACGGCGACACCATTCGCGTCAAGGGGCTCAGCAACACGCTGCGGCTGTTGGGCATCGACACCGAGGAGATTTTTCACCACGAGGCCGAGCGCCGTGAGTTCGCGGCCGGCTGGGAGTCGTACAAGAAGAAGATGCGGGGTGACTCAGCTCACCCGGTGAAGATGTCGACGCCGGTGGGCGAGGACGCCAAGGTGTTCGCGCAGGGCTTCTTCGAAGGAGTGGACAAGGTCAAACTCGAGCGAGACCACCCGGGTGAGATTCGCGATTTCTACGGCCGCTACCTCGCGTACGTGTTCGCGTTCAAAGACGGCAAGTGGGTCAACTACAACATCGAGTGCGTGCGGGCGGGCTTCTCGCCGTACTTCGTGAAGTACGGGCGCTCGCGTCGCTTCCACAAAGAGTTCATGGACGCGGAGAAGCAGGCGCGCGCGGCCAAGACCGGCATCTGGGACCCGACCAAGCTGCACTACCCCGACTACGAAGAGCGCCTCAAATGGTGGTGGGGCCGCGAGAACACCATCAGCCGCTTCGAGAAGATGGCAGAAGAAGACCCGGAGCACTTCGTGGCGCTCACGCGGTGGGACGCCATGCTGCGCCTCGAGCAGCGGGTGGGCGAGACGGTCACCGTGCTGGGCAGCGTGAGCGAGGTGAAGTTCGGGGAGACCGGCCCCTCGGTGGTGAAGCTCGCGCGCAGCCGCGGCAACAGCCTCGACGTGGTGTTCTTCGACCGCGACGTGCTCCTCGGTACCGGGCTGCAGTTCAAGTCGGGCGAGTACGTTCAGATTCGGGGGGTGGTCGCAAAGTACAGAGACCCCTACCGAAATGTGGATAGGCTGCAGCTGCAGGTGACACTGCCTGGGCAAGTGCTTGCGCCCAGCACCCAACTCCAAGACATGCTGTCCGGCGAAGAAGCCAAGAAGCCGGGCCGAACAGAGACAGAGGGCGAATGATGAAACGGGCGAACGCAACACAGACGGTGCTCGCGGCGCTCTGCGCGGGGGCCGCGGCGCTGGCCCTTTCGGGGTGCGGGACGAACGGCCCCGACAACACGCTCTGCTCCACGCGGGTCGCGGGAGACCTGGTGATTACGGAGGTCCTGGCGGACCCCGACGGCGTGGATACCGGCAACGAGTTCGTGGAGATTTTCAACCCCGGGCTGACCGACATCGACTTGAAGGGCATCTCCATCTACTCAAAGAAGGCGGACGGCTCGTCGCTCAAGACCCACGTGATTCGCAACGGCACCGTGCGGAGCAAGAGCTACTTCACCCTGGGCGACATTCGGGGCACGGACCCGCTGCCTCCGACCATCGACTACAGCTACAGCGACGCGTTGGGTGCGCTGCAGAACTCCGACGGCGTAGTGGGACTCAAGTGCCAGAGCGTGGTCATCGACGAGGCGTCCTGGGCCACCACCAAGGCGGGCAAGTCGAAGTCGTTCGACGGGAAGCTGACGCCCAGCGCGGTCGACAACGACGACCAGTCGAAGTGGTGCGAAGCGAAGACCATCATCGTCGGCACCACCAACTACGGCACGCCCCAGCAGCCGAACGACCTGTGCGACGTGACGCCGCTGGGTGGCCAGTGCGTGGACAACGGCGTCTCGCGCATGCTGGTGCCTCCGACCGCAGGCGCGTTGTTCATCACCGAAGTTCACGCCAGGCCCAAGGCGGTCGGCTCGACGGTCGGCGAGTGGTTTGAGGTGACCGCGACCCAGGCCATGGACCTGAACGGCCTCGTCTTGATGTCCGGCACCTCCAAGACGGCGCTGACGTCGCCCGACTGCATTCACCTCAGCTCGGGCGAGTACGCCACCTTCGCCAAGGAGACCGACCCCACGCTCAACGGCGGCGTGAACAACGTGAAGTCGAAGTTCACCTTCAGCCTGGTGGACCAGGGTTCCACGCTGCGCATCACCTCCGCCGACGCGGGCGAAGAATACGACTCGGCCACCTACCCCATCGCGCTCTCCGGCATCTCCTGGCAGCTCGACCCCACCAAGTTGAACGGCGTCGACAACGACGACCCGGGCAGCTTCTGCCGCTCCACCGCCATCTTCGGCAACGGCGACTACGGCACGCCGGGCGCGGCCAACACCGACTGCGCGCTCCCGGTCATCGACTCGGGCACCCCGGACGCCGGCAAACCGGACAGCGGAACGCCTGACTCGGGCACTCCGGCGGGCACCTGCCTCGACTCCATCACCTTGCAGCAGCGCGCCATCGTGGCGCCGGGCGTGGGTGACCTGGTCATCACTGAGTTGATGCCCGACCCGGTGAAAGTCGGCGACGCGGTGGGCGAGTACTTCGAGGTGGTCGCCAAGGCGGCGGTGGACCTGAACGGGCTGACTGCGACCAACGACTCGGCCAAGACGATGAAGGTGAGCTCCCCGGCGTGCATTCACCTCGACCCGGGTGCGTACGCGGTGTTCGCCGCCAGCCTCGACCCGGGGGTGAACGGCGGCATCATGGGGGCCGTGGCGCCGTTCGGTTCGCTCACGCTCAACAACACCCCGCCGCAGACGCTCACGCTCCGCAGCGGCACCACGGTGGTGGACGCGGTGAAGTACTCGTCGCTCAAGCCGGGCATCAGCCGGCAGCTGAAGCCCACCGCGCTGGACTCGGTTTCCAACGACGACGAGACGAACTTCTGCGACACGCCGGCCACGGCGACTTATGGCTCGGGAGATCGCGGCACGCCCGGAACGGTGAACCCGGCGTGTCCGTAGGCGCTCGGCGCACAACGATGCGGGTTGGAGTCTTTCTTGGCCTCTACGCCGGCGCCACCCTGGCGGCAGTGACCGCCTCGGCGTGTGGTGGCTCTCCGTGCGGCCCGTCGAGCGCCCAGGTGGAGCAGGTCATCGACGGCGACACGATTGTGCTCAGCACCGGTGACAAGGTTCGCTACTTCCTGGTCGATGCCCCCGAGACCACCAACGGCCACAACGACTGCTATGGCCAGCAGGCGGTGGTCAAGAACCGCGAGCTGGTCGAAGGGAAGACCGTGCAGCTGAGCTACGACAGCGCCCAGTGCAAAGATCGCTACGGTCGCTACCTCGCGTACGTCTCGGTCGGCGGCGTCGACGTCAACAAGACGCTGGTGCAGGGGGGCTACGCCTGTTTCTACTACCTCGCGCCCGGTGGCCAGTCGCGCAAGGAAGAGTTCGAGACCTACCAGTCGGAAGCGCGAAGCGGCCGCATCGGGCTGTGGAGTGCGTGCGCCATGGTCACCTGCGGCTGACGCGCAACGCCGAGCCCGCCGATGACGTGGTGACGAATCGCCTACTGCAGGCCCGCGGCGCATTTGCCCGCGTTGCAGACGGCCGAAGCGCAGTCGTCGTCGACGGCGCAGGTGGCTCCCGGCGGCTGCCCGCCGCTGCCGCCCACGCAGGTGCCGCCTTCGCAGCGACCGGTGACGCACTGCCCGCTGCTGCTGCACGAGGTGCCGCCCCCGCCCGCCTCGCGCAACCCGCCGCAGGCGCTCTCAATCACCTCCACCGCCTTGGTGAGGCCGTCTTCCAGCTTGCCGGCGCACAGGTCCCAGAACACGCCTCGGCCCTTGTCGACGAACAACTGCGTGGTGGCCATCAGCTTGGTCGCCTGCTTCGCCGAGCCGTACGCGCCGGTGCACGCCTTCGCGCCGCCCACCCCGAGGAACACCATGCGTTTGACGTTGCCGCCTTTGGTGGCGACGAGCCGCGTGTAGACCTCGGGCGCCGCCATGTTGGGGGTGGGCTGTTCGTCTTCGTCGGTAATCGCCATCACCAGCAGCACCGCGTCGTCGCGGAGGAACCCCGCGTTGGTCGCCGCGGCCGCAGGCTCGAGCGCGGCCGCCGAAGCGGACGCGGGCTGTTCATCGTCGTTGTTGCCCGAACACGCTGAGCCACTGGAGTCGATGTCGCCGACGCACTTGAACTCCTCCACCAGGTTTGGGGAGTTGCTGTCCATCCACGGTTTGCCGGTGGAGAACTGGCACTGCCCACCGACCCCGCGGGTGTGAAAGTTGGCCGGGCGAGGGCACGCGTCCAGCACGCCCACGCGAAAGTCGTCCAGACCGCCGCCCACCTTCTTGAGCGCGGTGGCCAGCGCGGGAAACACCACGTTCCGCATGTCGGCCTTCTCTTCCTTCATGCTGCCCGAGTTATCGACCGAGATGACCACGTCGATCTTCCGGCACCCGGCAGGGGCCTGACACACGCCCGCGTTGCAGCTGCCGGCGCCGCACTGCGCGCTGGTGCTGCAGGCACCTCCTGACGGGGTCTGGCCCGCGACGCACTTTCCGGCGCTGCAGCTGTGGGAGGCGCAGTCGGCATTCGAGGCGCAGCCTGCGTCGGGCGCGGCGCCGACGTCGCAGTGGCCCTGGGTGCAGCTGCCTGAGCCGCACTCCGCGCCGCTGGAGCACGCGCTCCCGCCTCCTTGCAGGGGCGTGCAGACGCCCGCGGCGCACAGGCCGCCGCCGCACTCGGTCGCGTCGTGACAGGGCGTTCCACAGCCGCCGCAACCAGCCAACAGACTCACCGTGAAGGTGGCCAACAGCAGAAATGGTGACCTCACGGGGGTGCCTCCTCAATCGATTGATCATCCCAGTGCACGAGGCGCGCCAGCCCGAGGCGCCTGCTTTTGATGGCCCCGGCGTCGCAGCCAGAGGCCCCCGGGTGTCAAACAGACTGGACACTCGACGCACGCCCGCGACAGCCGCCGGCCAGCAACTGCTCGCTGCCAGCGTCCGGAAATACGGCTAAACACCCCGCATGGCTGCTTTTCGAAAAGTTCTCGTCGCCAACCGGGGTGAGATTGCGGTGCGGGTGATGCGCACCTGCCGCGAGCTGGGGTTGTCGACCGTGGCCGTGTATTCCGAGGCCGACCGCTCCGCGTTCCACGTGCAGCGCGCGGACGAAGCGGTGTGCGTCGGCCCCGCGCCATCGCGCGAGTCGTACCTCGTCATCGACAACATCATTCAGGCCGCCCGCCGGACGGGCGCCGACGCCATTCACCCCGGCTACGGGTTTCTTTCGGAGAACCCCGCCTTCGTGCGCGCCTGTGAGAAAGCGGGGCTGACCTTCATCGGGCCGCCGGCCGCGGCGATGGACGCGATGGGGTCCAAGACCCGGGCCCGCGCGCACATGGTGAAGGCGGGCGTGCCGGTGGTTCCCGGCTCCACTGAGCCGTTCGCCGACGTCGCTTCCGCGCGCGCGTTCGCCAACTCCATTGGCTACCCGGTGATGCTCAAGGCGGCAGGCGGGGGCGGCGGCAAGGGCATGCGACGGGTGGAGAAGGACGCCGACTTCGACTCCGCCTGGCGCAGCGCCAAGAGCGAGGCGCTGTCGAGCTTCGGACACGACGCCGTCTACCTCGAGAAGTACCTCGACCAACCGCGGCACATCGAGATTCAGGTCTTCGCCGACTCGAAGGGTCACTGCATTCACCTCAACGAGCGGGAGTGCTCAGCCCAGCGGCGCCATCAGAAAGTGGTGGAGGAGACACCTTCGGCGGTGGTGACCCCGGAGATTCGCGCCGCCATGGGCGAGGTGGCGGTGAAAGCCGCCCGGTCCGTCGGCTACGTCGGCGCGGGCACGGTGGAGTTCCTGCTCGACTCGAAACGGAACTTCTACTTCCTCGAGATGAACACGCGACTGCAGGTCGAGCACCCAGTGACGGAGTGGGTGACGGGCTGCGACCTGGTGGCGTGGCAGTTGGCGGTGGCGCAGGGAGAAGCCCTGCCGCTCACCGAGGCGCCCGACCCGCGCGGCCACGCGCTCGAGGTGCGCATCTACGCCGAGGACCCCGCGCAGAACTTCATGCCCAGCCCGGGGAAGATCGATTTCCTCCGCGTCCCGGCGGGGCCCTACGTGCGCGACGATTCCGGCGTGTACTCCGGCTACACGGTGCCCAACTTCTATGACCCGATGATTTCCAAGCTGTCGGTCTGGGCGCCCACGCGCGCGCAGTCGATCGCCCGCATGAAGCGCGCGCTGGGCGAGTACGTCTTGAAGGGCATCACCACCAACATTCGCTACCTGTCGGCGATTCTGGAGCACCCGGACTTCGTGAAGGGGAACTACGACACCGGCTTTCTGGGCAAGCACCACGACGCCCTGCTCGGCGCGCCGTCGGCGGTGTTCGAGAACCGCGCGCTCCTCGCGGCGGCGGTGTTTGCGCACCAGCAGGCTGAGCTGCGGGCCAAGGCAATCTCAGGGGGCACACAAGCTGCGGGCTCAACCAGCCGGTGGGCCGACGCCGCCCGAGCCGCCTCGCGCCGGGGGTCGCCGTCATGAACCGCAACCGTCGCTTCACCGCGGTGCTCCCGGGGCACGAGCGCGAGAAAGCGCACGACATTGAGGTGCAGCCGCTGGGCTCCAATCAGTACGCGGTGATCATCGACGGCGTGCGGCACGAGGTTGACGCCATCGCCCTCCCCTTTGGCGGCGTCTCCTTCCTCGACGACACCTCGGCCTTCGTGGCGGAGCTGGAAGAGCGCGGCGATGAAGTGCAGGTGACGTTCGACGGCCGCACCCTGCGCGTGGACATCGCCGACGAACGTCGCCGCATGCTGCGCAAGGCGAGCGCCACGCTCCACATCGAGGGCCGGCACGAAGTGACGTCACCGATGCCGGGGAAGATCGTCAAGGTGCTGGTGAAGAAGGGCGAAGCGGTGACGCGCGGTCAGGGCCTGGTCGTGGTGGAAGCGATGAAGATGGAGAACGAGCTGAAGAGTCCCAAAGACGGCACGGTGCAGGAGTTGTTCGCCATCGAGGGAACGGCCGTGGAGAACGGCGCGCGGCTGCTGGTGGTCGAGTAGCGCCCTGCCGCTCGGCTGAAATTTCGACCGGCGTTTCCGCGCGAAGGGCCGCGTTGTCGGCCATCATCAGTCCGTTCGTTCTCGATGATTCCCACCCTGGCCCTTCTGGCGTCGACCTGGCTGACCTCCGCGTCCGACGGCGGTCCGCCCGCGCCGCTTCGCTGTCTGCCCACCTGGTACGAGGCGAAGGTGGAGATGCGCGACGGCGGCTGGGGGCTGACGCTCAAAGACGGCACGCACATTCCGTGGGACGACGGCCGGGTCAAGACGCGGGAAGAGAAGGACGAGTCTCCCGACGTGAAGGATCTCTTCGAGGTGCCGTACCAAACGGGGCCGATTCGCCCGGTGATGGGTGAAGGCGAAATCGAAGACCCCGGCCGCGCGCGCATCGAGCGCTTGTTCCTCGCCACCTACGGCGACTCCCACCGAAACGTGAAGCTGGCCAAGCTGCGGTTCTTCGGCTGGAGGATTCCCGTGGCGGAGCGTGCGCTCCCGGCGTTCGAGCGGGTGGTGAAGCGGCTCGAAGACGTCATTCGGCAGCACCCGGAGCACCGCAAATTTGTGACCGACATCGGGGGCACGTTCTTCTGGCGGCGCATCTACCGAAGTCGCATGTTGTCGACCCACGCGTTCGGCATCGCCATCGACTTGAACGTGGGCAAGGCGCACTACTGGCGCTGGCAGCGGCCGAAGCTGCCGCTCGTCTGGAAGAACAGCGTGCCGCAGGAGATTGTGGACGCCTTCGAGGCCGAGGGGTTCATCTGGGGCGGCCGGTGGCTGCACTACGACACCATGCACTTCGAGTACCGCCCCGAGATGCTGGACCCCTCGTGCCGGGAACCCGCGGCTACGGGTTCTTCAAGAGCGCCGAGATGAGCTGTGGGTTCTGGTTGGACAGGTGGGTCGAGTCGAGTCCCATGGAGCGCAGCAACGTGGCGTGAATGTCCGGCGGGCGAATGATGTTGCCCCCGTCGAACTGAGCGCCGGTGGCGAAGTTCCAGCGCTGCAGACCCATCTCATGCTCCGAGGTCGCCCCGAACACCTTGTTCTTCTGCAGCCCGGGCCCTGCGACGAGGCAGGAGGACGCGAGGTGGTGGTCTCTCCCGTCGCGCGAGTTCATGGCCGGCGTTCGGGCGAACTCGCTGAACACCATCACGGTGGTGCGGTCCCACACCTTGGTTCCCGGAACGCCGGGCAGGTCTTTGGCCTTGAGGTAGTTGATGAGTTTTCCGAGGGCGTCGAAGCCGGCGCGGAGCTTCACCGATTGGCTCCCCGCTTCATCGAAATGGTCGTCGAGGTCGTTGACGAGCTTGAGGGTCATCACCTGCGAGACGCCCTGGCCCAGCGCCTGGGCGGCGATGGCCACCTGCCCTTTGGGCCCGTTGAGGTCGGGGTTGGGGTTCATGGGGTCGATGCCCAGCGTGCCGTACAGCTCGGCGAGCGGGCTGGTGGGTGCGGGGTTCGCGGTGAAGCGAAACAGGTTGGCGCGCGCCGGGTTGGCCAACACGCGGCCCTGCACGCGGCTTCCACGGAACGCGCTCACCAGGCCGGTGGCGTCGTAGCCGTGGGCGGCGCACGAGTCTTCAGAGGCCTCCCAGGCCTGCAGGGCGGCGTCGCTCGTCGCTCCCAGGGCCGGGTTCCCCGGCGTGAGCACGCGCACCACGTCGGTCGCGCCGGTGACGATGATGGGGCTCGCGCGCGCGGGGAGTCGCTCGTTGTACGACTCGAAGTCCAACACCAGGTTGGGCAGGTCGTAGCCGGCCGGCCCCTGCGAAGACCACACGGTGTTGAGTGAGCTGCCATTGGCGGCCAGCCCCCGGGGAAACTTTCCCGTCAGCAGGTAGCGGGCGCCCACCTGGTGGGTGACGGTGTCCATGGCGACGCCGCGAATGACGCAGAAGTCCGGCGCGTGGTTCAAGAAGGACTGCGGCACGGCGGGGCCGAAGGTCAGCTGGCTGGTCGGGGCCTGCACGCCGCTGCCGCCGGTGGCGTTGAGCACCGCCTGCACGTCGGAGTCTTTGCTGGCCGAGTCTTCATACGCCGGCACGATGCCGGTGCTGCCGCCACGTCGGTACTGCGGCAGGTTGTTCGGCCGGGGGTCCAGGGCCAGTAGTTGGTCCCACCCGCCGTCGAAGTAGACCATCAAGAGGAGGTTCGGCGGCGCGGTCGCGGCCTCGGCGGCGCTCCCCAGCAGCGCCGAGCGCAGCATCACGCCCCCCGTGGCCAGGCTGGAGAGCTCCAGAAAGCGACGGCGGGAGAGCTTCGTTCTTCCGTTTTGGTGGGTCATGGTCGCGCTTTCAGTAGAGGTGGTACTCGGGAGCCGTCAGCAGCGCGACGCACACCACGCGCCACCCTTCTTTGACGTGGGCCTGCGTGGGTGGGTTGCCGCCCGCAGCGCCCGCCACCGTGGCCTGGAACAGGGTTCGGTACGACGCATTGGACACCGTGTCGGCGGGGTCGATGGTGAGCCCGTGAAACCGCAGGCGGAGCAGGCGCAGGTTGGCATCGATGGCGGCGGGCGCCGTGGCGACGGTGTCGCCCAGCCCGGCGAGCTTCACCAGCGCGCGGGCGTTGGGATCTGTCCGCCGGTAATCTGAGTTCGCGGCCACGGTGCAGGCGTCGCGCGCCGCGTCGGCCATGAACTTCACGTACAGCGGTGACGGCTCGAAGTTCTCCTCGGTGACGGTGATGTAGTCGGGCGCGCCGAGGGCCATGGCGTTGGCGTCGAACTGGTTCTGCGCCGTGCCAGCGCGCCAGGTGATGGGCTGCGTGGTGCCTTCCTCCAGCCCGAGCACCACGCCCATGGAGTCGCGCGCCTGCGCGATGCTGATGCGCCGGGGGAAGGCCGCCACGACGACGTTTCCACCGCCGGCCCCGCCTGACCCGCCGCCCGAGCCGCCGCCAGGGCCGCCGCCGCTCCCGCCACCGGAGCCTCCGCCGGTACCGCC
>CAZFXD010000092.1:0-17372 GCA_964522795.1 uncultured Myxococcaceae bacterium | reverse complement strand
GTAGGCGGGAACGGTGATGACCGCCTTGGTCACCGGGCGGCCCAGGTAGCCTTCGGCGATGGCCTTCATCTCTTTGAGGACGAGGGCCGAGACTTCAGGCAGCGACATCACCTGGTCACGCACCTGAATGCGCACCGAGTTGTTCTGCCCTTCGACGATTTGGTACGGCATCACCGCCTGGGCCTTCTTCACTTCGTCCGAGAAGAAGTAGCGACCGATGAGGCGCTTGGCCGAGTACACGGTGTTCTCGGCGTTGGTGATGATGTTCTTCTTGGCCGAGTTGCCGACCATCACCGTGCCGTCTTCGAGGAAGGACACCACCGAGGCGTGCGTCGACTCACCCCATTCGTTGGGGATCACCGTGGGCTTGCCGTCCTGTACGACGGAAACGCACGAGTAGGAGGTGCCGAGGTCAATTCCGACTGCGATGTCGTCTGCCATGCGCCACGACCTTAGCCGGGGTCACAGCATTTCTCGATGTTTGCGTTCGTCAGCGGTCATGTGGGGTGGCGCGTGGCGTCGGAAGCGGGGGATGATCATCGCAGGACGCCCCGATGCACCAACTTCTCGCGCTCATGACGTCGGACCACCTGCTCGTGCGGTGCGAGCTGGACCGCGTTCGCACCATGGTGGCCCCGTTTCCTCAGGACCTCACCGTCGGCATGGGCGCCTACGACGACGACGTGGTCTGTCTTCGACGCTACGGAGCGAACATCGACAAGGCCGAGGCCTGGAATGTGCCGCCCAGCGACGTGGCGATGTTCGAGGCCCAGTCGGTGCCGCTCGAGTGGGGCGTGGAAGAAAACACCGCGCCCTTTCGTCACCGCCAGTGGCTGTTCTCCGGCGTGGGCACGGTCGACTCCGAAGCGGCCGTGCGCGAGCGGCTGATGCAGGGCGTGCCCGACTTCCTCGGGCGCGTGGTGCGCGGAAGGCGGCTGGGCGAAGCGGTGTTCGCCGCCTACCTCACCGAGCTGCGCGAGGTGGGCCGCATGGAGGACGCGCGCCTGGACAGCCCGCTGGCGGCCCAGCTGCTCGGGCGCACGCTCAAGAGACTGCAGACCGCCGCGGCTGACGCGGGAACCTTCGGTCGCCCGGCGTTTTCGGCCGTGGCCAGCAACGGCCAACTCCTGGTGGCGGCGCGCGTGGGGCAGGAGCCGCTCTTCTTCACGCTCCTGGAAGGTGAGTCGACCTGCGTCCGCTGCGGGCTCGACGCGGGCACGGTGGGCCGCCCGGAGCACGAGTCGCTCTCGCGTGAACACCGCCGGCGCAAGACCGTGGTGCTCGCGTCGAACCCGGCGCGCGCGCAGGGGTGGCAGGAGATTCCTGACGGCTCGGCGCTCTGCGTCACCCGTTCGCTCGACGTGCAGCTGCTTCGCGCCGCGGTCTAGCTGCTGCTTCAGCCGCGACCGTAGAAGCTCGCCTCCATCACCAGCATCATCAGGTTGAACACGGCGTGCACGATGGCCGCCCCGATGACCGTGCCCGTCCGCTCGCGGACCCAGCCGAAGATGAGCGCGGGGAAGAAGACGCCCAGCCTCCAGAACTGAAAGATGGCCAGGTGGCCCAGCGCGAAGAGCAGGGCGGTAAGGAAGAAGGCCCGGCCCACCCGCACCCCGAAGACCCGGCGCCCGTCGGGCCAGGCGTCTGTGAGGCGCGTCTGAATGAAGCCTCGGTAGAAGAACTCCTCCGGGAGCGCGACCACCAGGAACTGGTCGATGACCCACTCCCCGAAGCGCGCCGGCAGGCGGAGCTCGAAGTGGTACGTCGTCCCGTAGGGCGAAATGAACTGGGCCACACGCTCCGGCATCATGGTGAGCGCCTGCGCGAAGGCCCAGTAGCCGCCGAGGAACAGCGGCGTCACCACCGCCAGCACCCCGAGCGTATAGGCGAGGTCCTTCTTCCAGGCCCGGAGCGTGATGCCGTAGTCCGGAAAGTCTTCACCCCGGCGGTCCATCGACAGCAGGGGCAGGTAGAGAAAGCCGCAGGTGGCGACGATCTTCGCGAGGGTGCCCGAAAATGGGTACGTCACCAGAATGCCGGTGAAACAGAGCGCCCAGATGGTGAGCGTCTCTCCCACCGCGCCGCGCGGCATGCGTGCCAACAGGCGATTGAGCAGCCGGGTGAGCCAGGGAGAGACGAGGTACAGCGCGACCAGCGCTGCGCCCCACGCGAGGAGGGTGCTGACCGGGAGGGGGCCCTGGACACCCGGTACGGAGATCTTCAACGAGTCCATCGGAGGCGGCGGACGGTAGCACGCGCGCGCCACCCGTTTTCGACGCTTCGGTGGACACGTGAAAGCGGCACGGGGGATAACCAAGGCCCCATGAGTCGTCTCCTCCCGCTGCCGCTCCTGCTGCTCGTCGCCTGCGCTCCCGCCCAGAAACCCGAGGGGCCTCACTTCCTCTGGTCGACCGACGTGAACAGCCTGGACAACCCCTTCCCCGACGCGCGGTTTCTCGTCGATGGCGGGGCGGTGTTTCGACCCGACTGGTACAAACCCTTCATCGCCCCCGAGGCGCGCGACCGCGGCGCGCTCAAGGTCTTCTTCAAGGACTTTGCCGGCAAGGCGGCCACGGACTGGAAGGCGGTGGGCACGTTCGGCCCGACCCTGCTCACCCCCTCCGTGCCCCTCGACCGCACGACGCTGGCCGGCCACGTCGCCCGGGTGAAGAAGGTCGGAGACGGATTCGAAGCGATTGAGAAGAACGTGGTGGTCGAGCACTCCTACGATCCGCTGGAGGCAGTCGGGCGAGAGGTGCCGGCCAACTTTCCCAACTTCATTCTCCTGCGCCCGTCGGTGGCGTTTCACGAAGGGGAAGAGGGCTTCCTCGTGGTCCTCAAAGGGTTCAAGACGGCGGACGGCGCCGAGTTCGTTCGCGGCCGGGAGTGGGAGGCGCTGACCACCAAACCCAACCTGGAAAAAATCGCCGCCGCGCTGGGCGTGGGCGCCTCGGACATTCTGCTCACGCTCCCCCAGTCGGGTCAGCGCAGCCGAAGCATTCACGAGTCCATCGCGGCGTGGGTCGACGCCCACTACACCTCCACCATCACCATTCCCCCCAAGGCGACGGTCGACGAGTACGGCAACCGCCCGATCGGCAAATGGCTCAGCACGGACCCCGATTGGGACGTGGTCAAGGGCGCCTGGCTGGAGAAGTTCAACTACGGTCGGCCTTCAACCGCGGTGGGCATGGCCGTGTTCGGCTCGTTCACCGCCAAAGACCTGCGCGAGGACGGGGTCTGGAAAGAAGCGTGGGTCGCCGACCCCTCGCTCGCACCCACGGTCACCTTGCAGTTCGCGCTCACCGTGCCCACGGGGACGAAGCCGGCGGGCGGGTGGCCGTTGCTGGTCATCGCGCACGGCATCAACGGCCAGAGCATTCCCATCATTGGCCAGTCGAACGCGTACGTGCTCGAAGTGGCTGAGCTGTTCGCTCGCAAGGGCTTCGCCTGCATCGGCATCGACGCCCCCAGCCACGGGACGCGCGGCAACGTGGTCGAGTTCTTTGCGGTCGAGAACATCCCCAAAATCCGCGAGAACTTTCGCGAGGCCGGCTTCGACATGATGCAGCTGGCCACCATGGCGCCGCACATCGATCTCGACGGCGACGGGCAGGGCGACTTCAAGAAAGAGGTCGGCTTCTTCGGCAACTCGCTGGGCGGCATCATGGGAACGCCCATGGTGTACTTCGACAAGAACGTGAAGACGGCGGCGCTCAACGTCACCGGCAGTGGGCTGTCGAACATTCTCGTCAGCAACACCATTCGCGACGAGGTGGGCATCTTGATCGTGGCCAAGAGCGGTCTCAACTTCGACACGCCCGAGTACTACAGCGCCTTCCCGCTCTTCCGCGCCGCCGCGCAGCCGTTCCTCGAGCAGACCGATCCCGTGGTGTTGTTGGGTGAGTTCCCCGGGGACCGCGCCGTGCTGCTCCAGGAAGCGGCCGGAGATGGCACGGTGCCCAACTTCACCTCGGATTACCTGGGCGCGACCATGAAGCTGACCTTCCAGGACGCCGGCGTCACCAGCGCCACCCCGCTGCACGTGCTGGTGCGCATGGACCCCAGGTCCTACCTGGACAAGGTCACGTTCGACCCCCACGACTCGTTCAACAAGGTCGAGGCGCTGCGAACCCAGGTCACCCGCTTCATCGAGACGGCCGGCACCGAGCTCGTGGTCCCCCCGCCGCTGCACTGATGCCCCAGCGCGTGAACCTGGGCCCTTCCCCCGTCGAGGAAGGTCAGATGAAGCGCATCAAGGTCGGCAAGCGCGACCTGCTCATCGCGCGGCTGGGCGGCAGCTTCAAGGCGATGAACGATTGGTGCAACCACGCGGGGTGCCTGCTCTCCGGCGGGCGCATCGAGGGCAACATGGTCGTCTGCCCGTGCCACGAGGTCGGCTTTGACCTCGACACCGGTAAGAACATGACCTCGCCCGGTATCTGCGACGATCAGCCGGTGTACGCCACCGAACGCGTGGGCGCGGACCTCGTGGTGGTTGGCTTCCCCGACGATTGATCTCCCCGCGTGAAGCCGAGCGCCTCCGGCCGCTCCTCGAGCCCTTCGCCGACCCGCGGCGTTGGAAGGCGCGCATCGTGAGCGACCCGGTCGAGTTTCCGCGCCGGTACCGAGCGCAGGCCGACGTGGAGATCGCCGCCCTGTTGGCCTCCTCGCTCGCCTATGGCCGGGTCGATCTCTTCCGGCCTCGCATCGAACAGGTGCTGCGCGGCATGGGCACGTCGCCCGGCGACTTCACGGCCTCGCTCACCCCCGCCCGCGCCCGCAAGCTCCTGGGCGGCTTCGTCTACCGCTTCAACCTCGGCGCCGACGTGGGCGCGCTCCTGTTCGGCGCGAGGGCGATGTTGCGCCAGCACGGCACGCTGGAGGGGGCGTTCGTGGCCCAGCGCCGGGCGGACGAGTCGTGGCCCACCACCCTGAGTCGCTTCACCCACGCCTTGCGCCAGCGCGGCGACTCGCCCGCGCTTCGGGCCGCCCTGGGCCCGCCGCGCGCGCTTTCCCACCTGCTCCCGCACCCGGTGGGCACCGGGGCCTCCAAGCGCCTCAACCTCTTCCTCCGGTGGCTGGTGCGCGGGCCGGACGCCATTGACCTTGGGCTGTGGCGACGCGTGTCCCCGGCGCAGCTGGTGATACCGCTCGACACCCACGTGGCGCGCATCTCCACCTGGCTGGGGCTGACGCGGCGCAAGACCATCGACTGGAAGGCCGCAGAAGACGTGACCGCCTCGCTGCGCCAGCTCGATGCGGGGGACCCGGTGCGCTACGACTTTGCGCTCTGTCACTTCGGCATGAGCGGCGCCTGCCCCGTCCGGCCGAGGGCCGAGAACTGCCGTCGGTGCCCGTTGAGGTCGGTGTGCCTGACCGGTCGACGCCTCGCGCGCTCGAACGCTACGCGGGCAGCCTGAAGATGGAGCGCAGCCGCAGCAGAATGCTCCCGGCGTCGCGGCCTGAATGGGCCGCCCCGGCCTGCAGCTCGGCCAGCTCGGCCTTTCGCGTGGCCAGCACGTCGGCGAGCCGCCTGGCCAGCTCCGAGTTGTTCTCGAAGTGCGTGGTGAAGGCGTCGCGGTCGAACTCCAAGAGCAGCACGTCGTCGATGGCGGTCACGGTCGCCGAGCGGCGCTCGCCCGTCAGCAGCGACATCTCTCCGAAGGCGTTGCCCACGCCGAGCTCGGCGATGGGGCGGGGCGGGTGGCCCAGCCGCACCGACACCCGCCCAGCGGCCACGATGTAGAAGGTGTGGCCCTCGTCGCCCTCGGTGATGATGCGCTCTCCGGCGCCGAACCTGCGCTCAATGGCCCGGCCGAGCACGCTCCGGCGCTCTTCGGCCGAGAAGGGCATGAAGAGGTCAATGGTGTTGATCAGCGCCTCGAAGGACGCCGGGGCCTGCTTTTCCTGCGCTCCGAAGTGCAGCACGCGGTGCGGGAACGGAATCTCGATTCCCGCGCGGCCGAAGCGGTACCACAGCCGGGTGAACAGCTCGTCTTCGGCCGCGGTCTGCTCGCCGAAGTCGGAGATGAAGAACCGCACCATGTAGCGCGCGGACGACTCGTCGAACCCCACCGCCCGCACCACCGGAGGAGGGCTCGACAGCACCAGGGGGGCGTCGTCCAGCGCGGCCAGCACTTCGGCCCGAACGAGGTTGGGGGGCGCGGCGTACGAGGCGCCGAAGAAGACTTCGATGCCCGCCGGCTGCCCGCCGTTGGTGTGGTTCATCACCGCTTCCTTGGCGAGCAGGCTGTTGGGCAGGGTGATGGTCTCGCGCCGCATCGTCTCGATCTTGGTGGAGCGCCAGGCGATCTGAATCACCCGGCCTTCTCTGGTGCCCACCCTGATGAAGTCGCCTACCGCGTAGGGGCGCTCAAGCTGCAGCGAGAGGCCGGCGAAGAGGTTTCCCAGCGTGTCCTGGAGCGCGAGGCCGAGGACCACGGAGAGAATGGCCGAGGTGGCCAGCAGCGAGGTGAGGTCGATCGCCAGCTGCGTCTTCACCACCGGCACCGCGACCAGCACGTAGAAGACGAAGTCCAACACGTCGCGGGTGATCTTGGTGGTGTTCTTGTTGAGCACTCGGCGCGCGAACAAGAGCAGCAACGCCACCACCGCTCGAATGACCGCGAAGGCGGCCAGCAGCACCCAGACCACCGTGAGCGAGCGCTCGAGGAACTCGGGCAACCCGCCCGCCAGCCCGACCGACAACCCGCGCGTCACCAGGAAGCCGCCCAGGAACCACGCGGAGCCGCCGAGGTCCCGGCGCAGCTGCGCGTCGGTGGTGATGTACCGAAGCGCGGTCACCAGGGCGAGACCGAGGGCGGCGAGCAACGACTGCGTCAGCGGGTGTCCAAGGTCCATCGGGCGCCCGCGCACATACCAGACCTCGCCAGCGTGCGACATGCGCTCGCGTCCAAGTTCGGTGCAAACCCGGGTGAACTTGCCTAAAAAAGCGCCATGACTCGCGACGAGATTGCAGGGCGCTTGAAAGAAATTCTGGCGACGGACTTCCGCGTGCCAGCCGACAAGATTCAGCCCACCTCCACGTTTCGCGGGGACATGGGGCTCGACTCGCTCGACGCGGTGGACCTCATTCTGTTCGTCTGTCGCGAGTTCGGGCTGAAGCCGCAGGTGGACGCGTTTCGCGACCTGCACACGTTCCAGAAGGTGGTCGACCACCTCGTCGAATCCACCCAGGGCAAGAACGCGTGACCCGGACGTACGAGTCGCTGCGGGAAGAAATCGCCGCGAACGAGGCCCGGGTGGGCGAAGGCGGAGGCCGGGCCCGCCAGGAGCGCCACCGAAAGCTCGGGCGGCTGTTGGCCCGCGAGCGCATCGACGCCCTCTGCGACTCCGGCTCGTTCTTCGAGCTCGGGCGCCACGTCACCGCGCGGCTGAATGGCCGGGCCGAGGTGATGGCGCCCCACCTGCACCCCGGAGATGGCGTGGTGGCCGGGCTCGGCACCGTGGCCGGGCGGCCGGTCGCCGTCTACGCGCACGACCCGACGGTGCTGCGCGGCGCCATGGGCCGCGAGGGGGCACGAAAGGTGTGCCGGCTGCTCGACCTCGCGCTGGAGCGGAAGCTCCCCGTGGTGGCCCTGGTGGACTGTGACGGCGTTCGTCTGGAAGAGGGCACCGACGCCATCGAAGGGTACGGGGAGATTCTTCACCGCACCGCGCTGCTCAAAGGGCACTGCCCGCAGGTGACGCTGGTGTGCGGCCTGTGCGTGGGGGCGGCGGCGTACGCAGCGGCGCTCACCGACTGCGTGGGCGCGATTGAAGGCCAGTCGTACATGTTCATCACCGGCCCCACGGTCACGCGCGCGGTCACCGGCGAAGAGGTGTCGCTGGAGGACCTGGGCGGCGCGGCCATGCACGCGCGCAAGACCGGCGCCTGCCACGCCGTGCTGGACGACGAGCGCACCGCCATTGAGTGGGTTCAGCGCGTGCTGGGCGCGGTGGTGCCTACGCAGCACGCCACCGACCCCGCCGGTCGCCTCACGCCCGAGCTCGAGCAGTTGGTGCCGATTGACGAGAAGAAGCCGTACAAGGTGCTCCGGGTCATCGAGGCCATCTTCGACGCGGGGAGCGCGCTGGAATTGAACCCCGCCTACGGCGCCAGTCTGCTGACGGCGTTCGTCCGATTGAACGGCCAGGCGGTGGCGGTGCTGGCCTCCAACCCGCACATCCAGGCGGGGTGCCTCGACATCGACGCCTCGCGCAAAGGCGCGGCGTTCGTGCAGTGGGCGTCCGAGCTGGGCCTGCCCATCATCACCCTGGTGGACGTGCCGGGGTACCTGCCCGGGCGGCGCCAGGAGGAGGGCGGGATCATTCCCCATGGCGCGACGCTCATTTCCGCGTTCTCCAACGTGCGGGTGCCGGTGGTGAGTTTGATTCTGCGCAAGAGCTTCGGCGGGGCGAACGTGCTGTCGTTCGCCGCGCAGGTGCGTCTCGCGTTGCCCACCGCGCGCATCGGCCCCATCGGCGCCGACGCGGCGTTCGAGGTGCTCTACGGACCCGAGCCGAAAGACGAGGCCGAGCGGTCGCGCCGCCGAGAGCGAAAGCAGGCCTGGTTGGCCGAGCACGACACCGCCTTCGCGGCCGCGCGCTCGGGCTACGTCGAGCGCGTCATCGTCCCGGCGGAGGCGCGGGTGGCGCTCGGACAGGCCCTGGCGTCGGTGCGACGACCGTCGACGGAGCGCTGACGGTGCGCCGGGTTCTACGTGGCGCCGCCGTGCTGGGACTGGTGGTAGGCGCCGCCTGGGGAGCCCGTGCCGCGTGGCAACGGCTGCGGCCGCTCCCGTCGCCCACCGCGGGCGATGTGGACCGTGGCCGAGAGGCGTTCCTCAACTCAGACCTGGGCTCGAAAGAGTACGGGTTCATTCCCCGCGCGGCCTACGACGCGCTGCCGACGTTGTGCCCCGACCGCTTTCCCGAAGGGTGGGCGGGGTTCGGCCTGACGCTCCGCGAAGGCCAGCCGCCGGTCGGCATGGTCGAGTCGACCGTGTTCGGCCTGCCGTCGTATTCGACCAACTGCGCGCTCTGCCACGCGGGCGTGGTGCTCGGCCAGGTCGTGCCGGGTGCCCCGGCCTTCGACTTCGACGTGGTGGCGATGTTCACCGCCATCGGCGAGTGCCTCGCTCAACCGAACATGTCGGCGGACCTCATCGCGTCGAAGGCGTCGGCTTCGCTGGGGCCCGTGGAGAAGGCCGCGCTCACCGTGTGGTTGTCCGAGGCGAGACGCCGGTTCGCCAAAGCGCCACCTCCGAACCCCGAACTGGGGCCGGGTCGCTCCAACGCGCTCAACGGCTGGAAGCGCGCGCTGGGAATCGAGACGCACACCCACGTGAGCTGGGTTGACCTCCCCGCGGTGTTCAACCAGGCCTTGAAAGCGAAGACGCTCTACGACGGCAGCATCACCGGCGACTGGGCGGCGCGCATCATGCTGACCGAGCTGCAGAAGGGGCGCCCCTACCGAGACCCGCTCCTGCACCGCGAGGTGTTCGACGACGTGGTGGCGTACATGGTGAAGGGGCTCAAGCCGCCGAAGTACCCGTTGGCGATTGACGCGGCCAAAGCTGAGCGCGGGCGGGCGACGTACGACGAAGCCTGCGCCGACTGTCACGGCGACTACGCGCCGCAGAAACCGCGGTACCCCAATCGCGTCATTCCGTTGGATCGCATCGGCACTGACCCCGAGCGCGCGCTGGCCATGACGCCCGAGCTGCAAGACGTGCTCAACGCGACCGACTATCGCCAGTTTCTCAAAGTGGAAGTGACCAACGGCTACATCGCCCCTGCGCTCGACGGCGTGTGGGCCACCGCGCCATTTCTGCACAACGGGTCGGTGCCATCGCTCGCGGCCCTGCTCACGCCGCCCGAACAGCGGCCCCAGACGTTCTTCCGCCGGTGGAATGGCTTCGACGCAGACGCGGTGGGGATTCCCTGCACTCCGACCGAGGCCGACGGCGCTCGCGGCTGCGCCATGGAGGAGGGACAGGCGAAACACGCCGCCGCCACCGTGTGGAAGATGGACACCCGGAAGACCGGCAACAGCAACGCGGGTCACGCGTTCGGCACGGATCTCACCGACGACGCGAAGCGGGACCTGCTCGAGTATCTGAAGACGCTCTGAGGCTCAGAACGGCAGGCGCGTGAAATCGCCGTTGTCGTTGGCGTGGAACGGCCACGACGCCACCACCGCGCTCGGGTTCAAGGGCCCGTAGATGTGCGGGAAGAGCTCCCCCGGGCGCCCCTCCTCGTGAACCAGGCGCGCCTGAAGCAGCCCGGGGTCGATCTCCAGCAGCACCAGCCCGCGCTGGTTCTTGAAGTGACGGTTGGCGCTCGCCAGCACCTGCGCCTTGCGCGAGCAGTGCATGAAGCCCTCCTTCTGGAGAGAGGAAGCCTCGTAGGAGCCCTGTTGGCGCGCGCGCTCCCACGCGTCGGCGGTGGTGAGGTGGAAGATGTTTTCGGCCATGCCCGAAACGTACCGCGCCCCCGGGGCCTTCACACGCCGAGAGTCGTTGACTCTTCGGCGCGCTCCGACTTCAACGCCGCTCATGCCGTTCGGAGAGATTCAGCATCAGCAGCACGCGGTGGAGTCGATTCTGCGCGCCTTCAAGGGCGACGCCGTTCCACACGGGTGGCTCTTTCACGGCATCGAGGGCGTGGGAAAAGAGCTGGCCGCGGTCGCGCTGGCCCAGGCGCTGGTCTGTGAGAAGGGCAAGGGCCAGGGGTGCGGCAGCTGCGCCGCCTGCAAGCGCGTGGGGACGAGGACTCACCCCGACGTGGTGTGGTTGATGCCGGAGGCCGAGCTGGTGGCTCGCAAGCTCGCCGGTCGCAGCGATTTTGATCACACCCCGTCCAAGGACATTCGGGTGGAGCAGGTGAGAGACCTGTGCGAACGCCTCACCCTGAAGCCGCTCGAAGCGCGCTTCAAGGTGGCGCTGATTATCTCCGCACACGCCATGAACCCTCAGGCGCAGAACGCCCTGCTCAAGACGCTGGAGGAGCCGCCCGCCCAGACAGTGTTGGTGTTGGTGTCCTCGCAGCCCGACAAGCTCCTGCCCACCGTGCGCAGCCGCTGCGCGCAGTTGAAGTTCGCGCCGCTCCCGGCCGCGTTCATCGAGTCGTACCTGAAGAAAGAGGCCGGGCTCGACGCCGCCACCGCCAAACGCGTCGCTGCCCACAGCTTCGGCAGCTTGAAGACGGCGCTCTCGCTCGACGTGGACGCGGTCAAGGCCCGCGAGGCGCTCACCGCGGCGTTCGACGCGCTCCAGCCCGATGATGCGCGGCCGTGGCTGGACTTCGCCGAGACCCAGGCCGAAGACCGGGCCCGCGCGGAATGGGCCTTAGGCGTGCTCTTCGAGCACATCCACCACCGCATGACCGAGCCCGGGCCGAAGAAGGCGCACCCCACGCTCGATCACCCGCGCGCGCTGCAGTCGATCGCCGAAGCCCGCAACGCCATCAGCGCCCGCAACGGCGCGGTGCGCGTTCAGTTCGAACGGCTGATGCTGTCGATGTTGGGACGCTGAGCCGATGCCGCTCGGCCGCGCGCGACGCCTGGGGTTGCTCGCGCTGCTCTACATCGCGCAGGGGCTGCCGTTCGGTTTTCAGGCCAACGCGCTCCCCCAGTTCCTCCGCGTCGCCGGCATGTCGCTCGAGCACATCGGGCTGGCTGGGGCCCTGGCCGCCCCGTGGATGTTCAAGGCCCTGTGGGCGCCATTCGTCGACCGCCACTTCTCGGCGCGCTTCGGCCGCCGCAAGTCGTGGATTGTCCCCGCCCAGCTCTGCCTGATGCTCACGTGCATCGCGGCCAGCTTCACGCCCGTCACCACCCACCTGCAGCCCCTGTTGCTCCTGCTCTTCCTCTCCAACCTCTTCGCCGCCACGCAGGACATCGCCGTCGATGGCTTCGCGGTCGACGTGCTCAAGCGCGAGGAGCTGGGGCTGGGCAACGCCGTGCAGGTGGTCGGCTACCGCATCGGCATGGTGCTGGGCGGCGGCGCGCTGGTCTACGCCTCGGCCTGGGTCGGTTGGTCGGGGTTGTTTCTGGGCATGGCGCTGATGATGGCCGTGCCGCTGGTGTCCATGCTTCGCACCCGCGAGGTCCCCGCCACGGTCGACCAGCACCACCAGCGATTGTCGGAGGTGCTGTCGCTGCTGTGGCGGGCTTTCCGCACGCCTGGCGCCGCGTGGCTTCTGCTGTTCGTGGCCACCTACAAGACCGGCGAGGCGATGGCCGAGCGCATGTTCGGCCCCATGCTGGTCGACCGCGGCTTCAAGCCCGAGGAGACTGGACTGTGGCTGGGGGTGTACGGCGTGGGCGCCGCCATCGTGGGGTCGCTCGCCGGCGGCTACTTCTCCAGCCGGCTGGGGGCCTTCCGCGCGGTGGTCTTCACCGCGGGCCTGCGGGTGGTGGGCCTGGCGGCGCAGTGGCTCATCGCCGCCAACCTGGTGGCGACCACCCCCGGAACCATCATTGCCGCGACGTGTGTCGAGCACCTGCTGGCCGGCTCCCTCACCACCGCCATGTTCGCCTTCATGATGTCTCGGGTGGACCGCCGCATCGGCGCCACGCACTACACGCTGCTGGCGAGCGTGGAGGTGCTGGGAAAGTCGCCGCTCTCGCTCGCGTCCGGGTACGTCGCCTCGAGCGTGGGCTACGGGGGGGTGTTTGCCATTGCCATGGTCTGGTCGTTGGCCTTCCTCGCGTTCGCGCTCGCCGCGCGACGCTCGCTGGGACAAGAACTTGTCCACGCCGAGGTTCTTTCGTCATAGTGGGAGTTCATGCCCGTTCGGCCTCCCGCTCGTCGCCCCACACCCGCGCCTGCGCGACCGGCTTCGGGCCGCGCTGCGGTGGCGCCGGCGACCAGCGCGGGTGGGCCGACACGGCGCGGTGGCCCCGAACTCTCGCGCCCACCGGGAGGTGCCCGGCCGGTCGCGCTCGATGCCGAGGCTCGGCCCCCCTCCGTCGACGGCGTGAAGTGGCTCAACCATCGCCTCGACGAAATCAAAGCGCTCACCGCGGCTGGCAAGCCTGTCACCGTGGTCTTCGATCTCGACAACACGCTCTTCGACACCCGCGAACGCACCCTGCTCGCGGGCAAACGCTTCGACGAGTGGAACGGCACCGCGTACTTCAAGGGCGCCCGGGCCACAGACATGATGCGCGACGGGCTGGAGACCGCCCTGCACCTGGGGCTGCCGCAGACCATCGCGATGGAGTTTCAAGAGTTCTGGTCCACTGAGTTCTGGACCCCGGGCAATCTGAAGGTCGACCGCCCGATGGACGACGTGATGGCCTGGGCTCGGAAGGCGAAGGCGGCCGGGGCGACGGTGAAGTACCTCACCGGTCGGACGGCGCCGTTTCACGCGGCCTCGGTGGCGGCGCTCAACGCCGCGGGTCTGGCGACGCCGGCCGCGGACGTGATCTGCAAACCCAACATGTCGGTGCGAACCGCCCACTTCAAGGTCGAGCAACTCAACCTGCTGGCCGCCAAATCCACGGTGGGGTTCTTTCTCACCGAAAGTCGACGCGACCTCGCGGCCGTCGTCGAGGCCGCGCCTGCCGCGAACCCGGTGGCGCTCGACTCGCCGTTTGAGCGGGGCACCGAAATGCCGCCGGTCCCCGTGCTGCCTGCGTCGTTCTGACGCGCACCTCGCCAAGCGCTTCACCGCAGACTTTCGCCTGCGAACATGGTGAAAACGGCGCGTGTCTGAAGAGCTGAACGACCTGGTCGCGGAGATCAAGAAGGGCAAGTTGGCGCCCGTGTACCTGCTGTGTGGCGAGGAGTTCCTCGCCCGAAAATCGGCCGACTCCCTGGTCGACGCGCTGGTGCCTGACGCCGCCGCGGGGCTCAATCTGATCAGCCTCGACGGAGCGTCTCCGGGAGAGATCGCCGCTGAGCTCGCCACCATGCCGCTGTTTCCGGGGCGCAAGGTGGTCCGCCTCTTCGATCCGGAGTTCCTCCTGCCGAAGAAGGCCAGGGCGGTGTCGCTCACCCGGGCGCGCGACGCGTGGAAGGCCAACCGCCGCACCGAAGCGGCTCGGCGCCTCCTCTCGGTGGCGGCGAACGCGGGCATCGACCTTTCGGCGTTCGAGCAGTCGGGGCCCGACGCCGACGCGGCCCTGGCGGCCCTCGAAGAGGCGCTGGGCGCCACGCTGGAGACGGCCGACGTCACGTTCGTCAAAGAGGTCGCCGCCTACGCGCGCGCTGAGAACGTGAAGGCGCCGGCCGGCGACGACGCCAGCCTGGTCGACCTCCTCAAGACCAATCTCCCGCCCGGCCACGCCCTGGTCATCGCCACCCACGCCGTGGAAAAGAGGCACCCGCTGTACAAGGTGGCCAAAGACGCGGGCGTGGTCCTGGAGCACGCCGGGGCCGCCCGACTCAAAGATCTCGACGTCACCGAGATGGCCAACGAAATCTTCAAGCCGCTCAAGGCCAGGGCCGGGGCGGGAGCGCTGGAGCTTCTCAAAGAGCGCTGCGGGGCGAACTACCGCCTGCTGGAGAACGAGCTGGAGAAAGTCGCGCTCTACGCGGCCGGCGGGGTGCTCACCAAAGCTGACGTGGAGCTGCTGGTCAGCCATGCGCGTGAAGACGAATTCATGGAGCTGTCTGACGCGCTCCAGAAGCGCGATTGCGCAGGGGCGCTCAAATACATCGACGACTCGGTGGCGCTGGGCGCTGCGCCCCTGGCGTTGCTCGGGGCCATGACCAGCATCATTCGCACCTTGCTGGTCAACCACGAGCGGGCCCGGGCGCTCACCAATGGGCGGCCGCCGAAGAACTACGCCGACTTCCAGGCGCGCGTGTTCCCCGCGATTGAAGCCGAAGCCAAGGCGAAGAAGGCCAAGGTGCCGCACCCCTACGCGTCGTTCATGGGCATGCAAGCGGCCAGTGGCTTCGGGCTTCAGGTGCTGCTCGACGCGCTTGTGGCCTGCGCTGACGCCGACCTCGCGCTCAAGTTCGGCGGCGACGCCCTGGTGCTGGAGCGCATCGTGTGGTCGTTGTGCGGGCTCGGCCCCGCCTGGAAGCCCGCGTTTTCTACCGTTCGCAAAGAGCAGGAGCGCTAGCCGTGTCTGTCTCAACCCTCGTGACGTGTGCCCTGCCGTACGCCAATGGCCCCATTCATCTCGGCCACATGGTGGAGCACATTCAGACCGACGTGTACGTGCGCGCGCTCCGCTCGGCGGGCGAGTCGGTCGCGTTTCTGTGCGCCGACGACACCCATGGGACTCCCATCGAGCTGCGGGCGCAGGCCGAAGGCGTCGCCCCCGAGGTGGTGATTGAGCGGTGGTCCAAAGAGCATCAGCGGGACTTCAAAGACTTCGACATCTCCTTCGACGCGTATGGGTCGACCAACTCCCCCGACAACAAGCGCTTCGCCGAGCTGATCTACGGCCGCTTGAAGGAAGCGGGCTCCATCGAACGCCGGGAAATTGAACAGGCCTACGACGACAAGGCCCAGCGCTTTCTGCCCGACCGGTTCATTCGAGGCACGTGCCCCAACTGCAACTCGGCCGACCAGTACGGTGATGCGTGCGAGAAGTGCGGGGCCACCTACACCCCGCGCGAACTGAAGGACGCGCGCTCGGCGGTCAGCGGCGCGCCGCTGGTGTGGCGGACCTCGGCCCACCTGTTCTTCAAGCTCTCGGCCCATGAAGCGTTCCTGAAGTCGGTCCTGGCCGACCCGAAGTTCTTGAACCCGGCGCTGTCGTCACAGCTGCAGCAGTTCTTTCAGAAGGGCCTCGCCGATTGGGACATCAGTCGAGATGGCCCGTACTTCGGTTTCGAAATTCCCGGAGAGAAGAACAAGTACTTCTACGTCTGGCTGGACGCGCCCATCGGCTACATCGCGGCGACCGAGCTGTGGGCGCGGAACAGCAAGTCTCCCAGGGACGCGCTCGCGCTCTGGGACGCGGCGTCGCCCACGCGAATTCGCCACTTCATCGGCAAAGACATCGTCTACTTCCACTGCCTGTTCTGGCCGACCGTGCTGAAGGTGGCCGGCTTGCGGCAGCCTGAGACCGTGCACGTGCACGGCATGCTCACCGTCAACGGCGAGAAGATGTCCAAGTCCCGCGGCACCTTCATCAACGCCCGCCCGTACCTTGATGCGCTCGACCCCTCGTACCTGCGCTTCTTCTTCGCGTCGCTGCTCGGGCCCGGCGCGGAGGACATCGACCTCAACCTGGGCGAGTTCAAGTCGCGCGTGAACGCGGAGTTGGTCAACAACCTGGGCAACTTCGCCAACCGGAGCCTCTCGCTCCTGGGGAACCCCGCGCTCGCCCGCCGGCTCGCTGCCCCGGCCGACGGGGAAGGGCGCAAGCTGGTGGAGCGGGCCTTGAGCGAAGTCGCCACAGTGAAAGGCGCGTTTCTGCGCGTCGACCACCGAAGCGCGGTCCGCACCATTCTCGACGTCGGGCAAGCCGCCAACCAGTTCATCACCCAGACCGAGCCGTGGAAGTTGATTAAGTCTGATCCAGAGCGCGCGCGTCAGGTGCTCTCAGACGCCGCCGACGTGGTGGCGATTCTGGCCGCCATGCTGGACCCGATCGTCCCCCGCCTCGCGCAGAAGCTCTTCGCGCAGCTCAACATCGCGCCGCTCAGCTTGAAGGCGCTCTCCACCGCGTCGTACCCGGTGTTGAAGCGCGACCAGTTGATCGGTGAAGCCAGCCCACTCATCTCCCGAATCGAGGACCCTCAAGTGCAAGCCATTCTCGACGCCTCCAAGCCCGCCGCCACCACGGCCACACCCGCGCCCGCCCCCGGCCACATCGAGTACGACGACTTCGCTCGGGTGGCCCTGCGGGTGGGCAAAGTGCTCGCCGCCGAGAAGGTCCCTAAAGCGGACAAGTTGCTGAAGCTGACCGTGGACGTGGGCGAGGCGTCGCCGCGGACCATCTGCGCCGGCATCGCCGAGGCCTTCGCGCCCGAGGCCGTGGTGGGCAAGCACGTGGTGGTGGTCGCCAACCTCAAGCCGCGCATGCTTCGCGGCATTGAGTCGAACGGCATGCTGCTCGCGGCCGGGAGCGGGAAAGACCTGCTGCTGGTCGACCCGGGAAACGTCGCGCCGGGCACCGAGGTCAAGTAGTGCAGTTAATCGACGCGCACTGCCACCTGGAGAAAAAGCAGTTTCCGGCGCTGGAAGAGATTGTCAGCCGAGCCCGGGACGCGGGGTTGGTGCACGCGGTCGTGATCGGGCAGTGGCACGCGCCCGGAGATTTCGGCACCGCGCTGGAGGTCGCCCAGGAGGCGCCCGGGTTCCTCTCTCCCACCATGGGCATTCACCCGCACGACGCGGGGCAGGCTACCCCGGAAGATTGGGCCACGTTGGAGATGTTGTGCGCGCGCCCCGAG
>CAZFXD010000091.1:11102-17381 GCA_964522795.1 uncultured Myxococcaceae bacterium | reverse complement strand
CCATCGAGCAGGGCGAGATCAGCCCGCTGGGGAGTAACGAGCGCCCCCTCACGGTCGACGTTCGGCTGATCTGCGCCACCAACCGCGACCTGGCTCGCATGGTGCGCGAAGGGCAGTTCCGCGACGACCTCTACTACCGCGTGGGGGTGATCGCGCTCGAGCTCCCCCCGCTCCGTTCGTACAAGGACAACCTGGAGATCTTGACCCAGGTCTTCGTGGAACAGGCGGCGCAGAAACACCAGCGGCCGGTGCACGGCGCGAGCAAGGAAGCGATGTCGCTGCTCAAAGCCTACGATTTTCCCGGCAACGTGCGCGAGCTCAAGAACGCCATCGAGCACGCGGTGATCATGACCAGCACCAATGAGATCAGGAGCGTCGACCTGCCGCGCTCCATGCAGCGCGCCGCCGTGGCGCCGGCCCCCGCGCACGCGGCGCCCCCGCCGGGCGGCCTCCTCGAGCTCCGCGAGACGTGGCTCGCCCCACACGAACGCGAGTACGTCGCCTCCCTGCTCAAAGAAACCCGCGGGCAGGTGTCGGCCGCGGCCCGAAAGGCGGGCGTGAACCGACTCACCTTCTACAAGCTGATGAAGAAGTACGGCGTGCGCGCCTCGCGCTCGGTGGAGACGCAGGTGTGAAGGCCGGCGCGGGTGTATGAGACCCACCGTGCCGGTCTCCCTGCCGATTGACGCGCTCCTGCCCGATGTGCGCCGCGCCCTCGAGGCGGGAAACTCGCTCGTGGTGGAAGCGGCGCCCGGCGCGGGGAAGACCACGCGGGTCCCTCCCGCGCTCCTCGACGCGCCGTGGGCGAAGGGCCGCGAGGTGCTGGTGCTGGAGCCGCGGCGCCTGCCGGTCCGGCTGTCGGCGCGGCGGGTGGCCGAGGAGCGAGGGCAGTCGGTGGGCGGCGAGGTCGGCTACCGCGTGCGCTTCGAGGACGTCTCGGGGCCTGGCACACGCCTTTTGTTCCTCACCGAGGCCCTGCTCCTGCGCCGGATGCTCTCGGACCCCGAGCTGAAGAACGTGGCGGCGGTGGTGTTCGACGAGTTCCATGAACGACACGCGGCGTCTGACGTGGCGCTGGCGGTGCTGCGGCAGCTCCAGCGCACCCGCCGACCCGACCTCAAGCTCGTGGCCATGTCTGCCACGCTCGACGCGGCGGCCGTGGCCGGGTTTCTGGGAGCGCCCGCGATCAAGTCGGAGGGTCGCGTGTTTCCCGTCGACGTGCGCTACCTGGAGAGTGTCGACGCTCGCCCCATTCCCGACCAGGTGGTCGGGGCGCTCAAGCGCCTGCTGGTGGACAGCCTCGACGGCCACGTGCTGGCGTTCCTCCCCGGCGCGGGTGAAATCCGGCGCTGCCTCGATGGCGCGGCCGAGCTGGCGTCCCGGCACGGCCTGCTGCTCTTCGGCTTGCACGGCGAGATGGCCTCCGACGAGCAGGACCGCGCGCTCGCCCCCAGCCAGAAGCGAAAGGTGATCTTCGCCACCAACGTGGCGGAGACCTCCGTCACCATCGACGGGGTCGCCGCGGTGATCGACTCCGGCGTCGCGCGCGTGGCCAGCGTGTCAGCGTGGAGCGGCTTGTCGTCGCTCGAGCTGGCGAAGGTCAGCCGCAGCTCGTGCGAACAGCGCGCCGGCCGGGCGGGCCGAACCCGCGCCGGGCTCTGCCAGCGGCTGTACACGCGCGGAGACTTCGAGCAGCGGCCGAAGCACGACGAACCCGAGCTGCTGAAGATCGACCTCGCGGAGACGATTCTGCTCCTCCACGCGCTGGGACACGACCCACGCTCGCTCCAGTTTCTCGACGCGCCCAGGCCCGCGGCCGTAAGCGCCGCCACCACCCTGCTCCAGCGGTTGGGCGCGCTCGACGCCGGCGAGTCGCTGACCCCGGCCGGGCGCCGCATGCTCGAGTTCCCCGTTCACCCCCGGCTGGCGCGGGTGCTGCTCGAGGGCGAGCAGGTCGGCATCGGCGCCAGGGCCGCCAAGGTCGCCGCCATTCTCTCGGAGCGGGAGCTGCGACTCGAAGCCCGCGCCAACTTCGCCCGCAACGCCGCGCCCCGGCGAGGCGCGGGAGACTCCGACATCATCGCGCTCCTGGAGCGGTTTCAGGACGCCGAGGCGTCCGGCCCCCGGTCGGCCGGGCTCGACGGGCAGGCCTTCAGCTCGGCGGGAAAGGTCGCAGCCCAGCTGACGCGCGTCCTCAAGCGCTCCACCCAGCCCCCCGTGGCCGACGAAGACACCGCCCTGGAAAAGGCGCTCCTCGCCGGGTTTCCGGACCGCGTGGGGAAGCGCCGCGAGAAGAACGGCAGCGCGGTGCTGATCGCCGGCGGCACCTCGGCCCGGCTGCCTGAAGGAGCGGCGCTTTTGGGTGAGTTCTTCGTGGCGCTCGACGCGAACGAGCGGGCGTCGGGCACTGAGGTGCGGCTCACCAGTCACGTCGAGCCCGATTGGCTGATGGACGCGTTCCCCGCGTTGATCACCGACTCGAGGCAGGTGGTGTGGAACAGCGAAGCGCGCCGCGTGGAGGAGATTGAGCGCCTCTCCTTCCTCGACCTGGCCCTCGACGAGACGCGGAGAACGGCGCCGCCCTCGGCCGACGCGGAGGCGGTGCTGGCGCAGGCCATGAACTCTACGGGCCTGGAAGCGCTGGTCGGCGCGGAGACGGTGGAGCGCTTCTTCGGCAAGCTGGAAGCGCTCCGGCTCGCGCGGCCCGAGCTCGAGCTCCCGCCCCTGGACGCTGCCTTGAACGCCCGCATCACCGCCGCGTTGGCGCAGGGCCACGTGTCGTTCACCTCCGCCACCGAGGCGCCGTTCATGGAGATCGCCGCCACGGTGCTCCCCGAGAGCGCCGCCCGCGCCCTGCGCGCGGCGTTGCCTGATCGCCTCTCGCTCCCCTCGGGCCGCAGCGTCGAAGTGCACTACCGCCGAGGGACTTCGCCCTGGGTCGAGTCGCGGCTCCAGGACTTCTTCGGAATGAAGAAAGGCCCCGCCATCTGCGAGGGTCGGCTGCCGCTGGTGATTCACCTGCTCGCGCCCAACCACCGGGCCGTGCAGGTGACCACCGACCTGGAAGGGTTCTGGTCGCGCCACTACCCCGCGGTGCGCAAAGAGCTGATGCGCAAGTACCCCCGGCACTTGTGGCCCGACGACCCCCTGACCGCCAAGCCGCCGCAGAAAGGAATTCGATGAGCGAGCCCGAACTCCCGGCCTGGCTGAGCGCGATGCTCCCGTTCGAGCACACCTTCACCGAGGTGGGCGAATTCACCATGCACGCCATGACCCAGGGTCGGGGCCTGCCGGTGGTGCTCGTGCACGGCAACCCGACGTGGGGCTTTCTGTGGCGAAAGGTCGCGCTCGCGCTGAAGAACGAGCCGCTCGAAGTTCACATGCCCGACCTGATCGGGCTGGGCCTGTCCTGCAAGCCTCGCGACGCGCGATTCTTCACCATCGAGCGGCACGCCGAGGCGCTCGGGCGCTACCTCGACGCCCGCGTCAACGGCCCCTTCGTGCTCGCGGTGCAGGACTGGGGAGGCGCCATCGGCACGCTGGCGGCGTCGCGGCGCGCCGAGCGACTGAAGGGGCTGGTGGTTCTGAACACCGTCCTCGGCCCGCCCAAGCCGAACTTTCGCCCTACGTTGTTTCACCGCTCCGCGCGCTGGCCGTTGGTGAGCGACATCGCGTTTCGCCTCTTCAATTTTCCCCAGGGCTACCTGGGGCGCGCGCAGGGAGATCCGTCGTCAATCTCGGGCGACGTCCGGCGCGCGTACCTCTGGCCACTGCGACAGAACAACCTCGCCCCGCTGGCCTTGGCGCGCATGGTGCCCAACTCCCTCACGCACCAGAGCGTGCCCGCGCTGCAGGAGGTGCACCGCTTCGCCCAGGGCTTCACCGGCCCCACCGAGCTGGTCTGGGGCAAGCGCGACCCCATCCTCGGGCGCATGCTCAAGCGCACCCGAGAGTTGCTCCCCCACGCACGCGTCACAGAGACCGAGGCCGGCCACTTTCTTCAGGAAGAGGTCCCCGATGAAATCGCCGCCGCGATCAAGCGCGTGGCGCTTGCCGCCGGGCGTTGAGCGCGCCCTTCAGAACGCGCCTTCGGGCAACTCCATGATGTCGAGGCGGCTCTGCTCGACCAGCGCCCGCACCAGCCCCGCGTTGGGAAGCACGTTGCGCGCGAAGTAGCGGGCCGAGGCGATCTTCCCCGTGTAGAAGTTCTTGTCGTCGGGGGTGGCCGTGGCCAACTTCGCCTGCGCCACCGCCGCGTGGCGAATGAGCAGCCAGCCCACCACCAACTCGGACATCGACTTCAGCACCCGATTGCCCTGCAGGCCCACGTGGTAGAGCGAGTCGCCCAGCTTCTCCAGGAGCGCGTTCAGCGTTGCCTCCACGTCGCCGAGGGCCGTGGCCAGGGCGCGGCGTTCTTCCGACAGCGCGTCGCCGCCCTCTTTGCTCTCGATGGTGGTGCGGATCCGGCCGAGCAGCCCCTGCAGGGTCTGGCCGCCGTCCTTGGCCACCTTGCGCAGCAGCAGGTCGAGCGCCTGAATGTGCGTGGTGCCCTCGTAGAGCGAGTCGATCTTCTGATCGCGGTAGTACTGCTCGATCGGGTAGTCCTGCAGGTACCCGGAGCCGCCGAACACCTGGAGCGCCACCTTGATCAGGTCCGCGCCGGTCTCCGAGGTGTACCCCTTCACGATGGGCAGCAAGAGGTCGTTGAGCTTGTCCCACTCGCGCGCTTCGGCCGACACGTGGCCGCCTTTGAGCTCGACCTGATCCTGAATCGACGCCACGAACAGCCCGAGCGCCCGCAGCCCTTCTGCGTGCGCCTTCAAGGTGAGCAGCATCTGCCGCACGTCCGGGTGCTGAATGATGCGAACCCGCGGAGAGTCCTTCTCGGCGGCGCGCAGCAGGTCGGGCCCCTGCACCCGCTCCTGCGCATAGGCCAGCGCGTTCAGATACGCCGTGGAGAGCGTGGCCATGGACTTCAGGCCCACGCCCATGCGTGCGTTTTCGATCACGTGGAACATCTGTCGAATGCCGTCGTGCACGTTGCCCACCAACAGCCCGCGGCACGGCACGCCATCGCCGTACGTCATCTCGCAGGTGGCGGACGCCTTGATGCCCAGCTTCTTTTCCAGGTTGGTGCACTTCATCCCGTTGCGAGCGCCGAGCGACCCGTCTTCGTTCACCCAGAACTTGGGCACGATGAACATGGACAGGCCCTTGGTGCCGGGGCCCGCGCCTTCGGGCCGCGCCAGCACCAACTGCACGATGTTCTCGGTCGCGTCGAAGTCGCCGTTGGTGATGAAGCGTTTGACGCCTTCGATCTCCCACACGTCGTCCTTGACGAGGCGCGCCTTGGCCCGGGCCGCGCCCACGTCAGACCCGGCGTCAGGCTCGGTCAACACCATCGCGCCGCCCCACCGGCGGTCCACCATGTGCGGCAGGTAGCGCGCCTTCTGCGATGGCGTCCCCAGGCGATCGATCACTCGCGAGATGACGCCGCCGAAGACGTAGAAGGCCACCGCGGGGTTGGACCCGGCGACGAACTCGAAGCCAGCCCACGCCAGAGAAGGCGGCGCCCCGAAGCCACCCAGGTGCTCGGGCAGTTCGAACCGGTGCCACTCCGCCGCCATGAAGTCGTTGATCGACTTCTTCAGGCTGTCAGGCAGCTTCACGTCACCCTCCGGCGTGCGGATGGGCGGGTGGCGATCGGCGTCAGCGAAGCTCTTCGCCAGCTCTTCGCGGCAGAACAACTCCAGCGCTTTCAACGTGTCCTTCGCCGACTCGGCGTTGGTGTTCTTGAACGGGCCGTGGCCGAGCACCGTCTTGTCGATCTGAAGAAACTCGAAGAGGTTGAATTCAACGTCGCGGAGGTTCGATTTGTAGTGCAGGGCTGAGCTCATGGCCGGGACCATACAAATTGGCGCCCGTTCCCGCGAGCGCCCGCAGCGATTCAAAACGCTGCCCTCGCGTTTTTAAAAGCGGCTAGGGTCACGCCGTGCACGTCACCTACCTCGGCCACGCGCAGCTGTTCATCAACGCCGCGAATCAGACGCTGCTGGTCGACCCGTGGTTCGAGGAGCCCGTCTTCGGCGGCGCCTGGTTTCGCTACCCGCCCCCGCCCAAACCCACAGCCGCCCGCCACCCCCGCCCCACACCGCAGCGGCGCTTCTCGCCGGTCGGTCGCCCCACTCAAAGGGTGCGCTGCGTGCCGCCGAAGTGGGGCTCGGGAAGACCATTGAAGCCGGTCTCGTGCTCTCTCAGAATTGGGCTGAGCGGAAGCGG
>CAZFXD010000091.1:0-11092 GCA_964522795.1 uncultured Myxococcaceae bacterium | reverse complement strand
CGCCCCCGCCCTACCCGACAGCCGCCAGCCTCCCCCGCCCATCAGCGCTGCTGCTCAGTCACATTCACCCCGATCATTCCGGGCCCGGCACCCTGGCGCAGCTGTCCTCGCTGACCCCCACCTATGCGCTGCCGTTCAAGTCGGGGGCCTTGAAGCGCCGCCTCGACCGCGCGAAGTACTCGCAGGTCCACTGGGCCTCGGCGTGGGAGACGTTCGAACTGGCGCCGGGCGTGAAGGTCACCTTCGTCCCTCACGACCGCGGCTGGGAGGTCTCGTCGATCGTGATTGAGGCCGAGGGCGTGCGCCTCTACCACGGCAACGACAACCCGCTCTCGCTCGAGGCCTACAAGAAGATCCGCTCGCAGCTGGGCCCTATCGACATCGCGTTTCTTCCGTTCGCCGGCGCCTCCTCCTACCCCACCGGCTTCGACGGCGATGAGGCCACGTTGAAGACGCGGTGCGCGCAGAAGAAGGCCGAAGGCATCAAGCGCTTCACCGAAGGCCTGGAGGGGTTGCAGCCCGCCGACGCCGCGCCCTTCGCCTCCAGCTGGGCCCTGCTCGAAGAATCCGAGCTGTGGAAGAACTACGTCGACCGCCCCACCCCGGCCGAGGCGCTCGCGGCGGCCATGCCGGTGGCGCAGGCGTCAGGTTCGCGGCTGCTCATGCTCGAGCCCGGCGATGAGTGGACCCGTGAGGCTGGGGTGCTGCGCAAGAACATGACTCGCGGGTGGAGCTACGACGCTGAAAGCGTGCGGCGCTACGCCACGCAGGAGCGCGCCCGGGTCAAGGCGGCGCTCCAGACGGCGCGGGCCCCCCACCCGCGGGGCAGCGACGCCGCGCTCGACGCGGCGGTAGTGGAGTACTTCGGCGAGATGACCCGAGCCACCCAGGCCTCCACCAGCGACCTGAAGATGACGGCGGGGTTCGTGGCCGAGGGCACGCCCCTCAGCTGGACAATTGAGTTCGAGCCCGGGCGCCCTCCCTCCGTGCAACGAGGCTCGGCGGGAGTGGCCGACGAGACGCTGCTGCTCAACGCCGATGAACTCTGGTCGCTGGTGACCGGTCCCGCGAACTGGGAAGACGTGTGGTACGGCTACCGGCTGCGGGTCAACAAGCGCCCCGGCGCCGGCTACTACCGCGCGTTCTGGGAAATGCTCCTCAACTACGACGAAGACGCGTTGTCTGAACGGTTGTTCGACAAGTACGCGCCGACGCCCTCTCGCACGACGCCGTAACGCACCCGGGTCCCCTCTTCGTGAATCGCGTCGCCCTGCTGCTGGGTTGTCTTTTGGTGGCCTCCTGCCGCGTGGAGTGGGCCACGCCCAGGAGCGCCGCGGCGACCAACTCAGCTGATGGAACCGCCGCCGGCGAGGTGTGGGTCTACACGTCGCTCTACACTCACGTGATTCAAGCGCTCGAGCCTGAGCTGAAGAAAACGCTCCCCAACGTCACCTTGAAGTGGTTCCAGGCCGGCAGTGAGAAAGTCACCGCCAAGCTCGAGGCCGAGCTGTCCGCCGGAGGCACCCAGGCCGACGTGGTGATGATCTCTGACCCCTTCTTCTACCGTCGGTACAAGCAAGCGGGGCTGTGGCTCCCCCACGCGTCGATCAACGGCGTGCGCTCACCGCGAGCCCTGGTCGACCCCGACGCCGCGTTCAGCGCCAACCGTGTCTCCACCATGGTGATGATTCGCCGCGCTGAGAGCACGACCTGGCCCAAGTCGTTCGAGGCGCTCGCCGAGCAGGCGTTCGCCGGCAAGGTCGCCCTGGGCGACCCGCTCACCTCAGGCACCGCCTTCACCTGGGCCGTGTTTCTCGAGCGGAAATACGGCGACGGTTTCTTCGGCCGACTGCGGGCCAATCACGCGCGCGTCGCAGGCGGCAACGCCGCTGTGCTGCAGAAGATTGAAGGCCATGAGGCGGACTTCGGCGTCATCCTCCTGGAGAACGCGCTGGCCGCGAAGGCGCGCGGCAGCCCGGTCGAGGTCATCTGGCCCGAGGACGGTTCGGTCGCCATTCCCGGATTCGCCGGCATTCTCAAGTCCACCCGCAACCCGGTGGCCGCGCGCGCGGTGGTGGACGCGTTCTTGTCCGAGGCCATTCAGAAGCAGATCGTGGCGCTGGGCGACATGCACAGCGTTGACCCCCGCCTCAAAGGGCCTCGCGACACGTTCGACGTCGAGGGGCTGCTGCGGCAGGCGCAGCCCTGGAGCGATGAGACGTTTGAGCGCGGCATATCCCACGGCGCCGAGGTGAAATCGGCCTTCAGCGAGGCGTTCGCCCAATGAGGTCGCGACTGGCGCTGGGGCTGGCCGCAGCCTTCCTGGTGGCCTTCGCGGTCATCCCCTCGCTCGGCCTGGTCGCGAAGCTGCTGTGGCAGGGAGCGTGGTGGGAGACCCTCGTTCGGTCCAACGCCACTGTGCCGCTCTTCAACACGGTGAAGGTCTCGCTGGGGGCCGCGGCCATCGCGTTTGGCTTCGGCTTCCCGCTCGCGGTGGTCCTCGAGAGAACCGACCTGCCCGCGCGCGGCTTCTTCCGCCTGGCCTTCGCCCTGCCTTCGGCCGTGCCCCCGTTCATCTTCGGCATGGGCTGGGTGGCGCTGGCCAACCCCAACGCGGGCCTGCTGAACCAGTGGCTCGGCGCCGGCACCTTCAACGTCTACGGCCCGGCCGGCATCGCCTTCGTGCTGGGCTCCGCCACCATGCCCCTGGTGTTTCTCCAGACCGCCGCTTCGCTGCAGCGGGTCGACCCCTCCCTCGATGAAGCGGCGCGGTTGTCCGGCGCGGGGTTCTTCCGCTCGCTGCTCGCCTCGTCGGTGCCGTTGGCGCTTCCCGCGGGCTTGTCCGGCGCTGCCCTGGCCTTCGTCGCGGCCGCCTCCGCGTTCGGCGTTCAGTACCTGCTGGGCGTCACGGCCAACCCGCCCACGGTCACCCTCACCACCAAGATCTACGGCGAGGTGCTCCTGGGCAGCGACGGGCTCCCACGCGCCGCCGCGCTGAGCAGCGTGCTGCTGCTCCTGGCAGGCGTGGTGTTGTTCGTGGGTGAACGGCTCGGCCGACGGGGCCGAGTGCGCCTGCTGTCGGGCAAGGGACTCTCGCGCCGCCCCATGGAGCTCCGCGGCGCGCGCACGCCGACGCTGGTGCTGGTGTCGGCCTGCGCCCTGTTCCTCGTGGGACTCCCGCTGGGCGCGGTGGCCCTCTCGTCCGTCCAGCGAACGTACGGGCGGCTGGACTCGCTCTCTCTGTCTCACTGGAGCTCGGTCTTGTTGTCGCCTCGCACCGGCTTCGCGGCGGGCCACAGCCTCGGTCTGGCGGTCGCAGCCGCGCTGGCCATCACCGGGTTGGGGCTGGTGCTGTCGCTGCTCAAGCGCCGCTTCGGTCGCCTGGGCAAGCTGACGTCGCTGGTGGCCAACTTTCCCTACGCCGTGCCCGGCACCGTGCTGTCTTTGGGGTTCATCGTCTTCTATTCGCGCGACATCCGTTTCGTGGCCCTGGAGCGGGTGGCCTTCGTTCTCGCGCTCGCCAACACCCTGTGGATGTTGTTCTTCGCCTACGTGATCAAATACCTCGCGCTGGGCGTGCGCGGCACCGATGAGGCCCTGGCACAAACCGACCCCTCATTGTCTGAGGCGGCGCGGCTTTTGGGGGCCGGCGAGACCCGCGCGTTCTTCGACGCCACGCTCCCGCAGCTTCGCGCGCCGTTGCTCGCGGCGTTCACGCTCTCGTTCTTGATGTGCGCGACCGAGCTGACCATGTCCGTGATGCTCGTCCCCCCCGGGGCCGAGGTGCTGGGCACGCTGCTCTTCGAGTTGCAGAGCTACGCGGACCCCGGCGCCGCCTCGGTGGTGGCGTGCGCGTTTCTGGTGGTGGTCGTCGTCCTCATGACCTTGAGCCAACGGTGGACTGCCCAGCGAGGCGCCCGCGCGTGAAGACCTTCGTCGAGGTTGAGAACCTCTCAAAGACGTTCGGCACCACGCCGGTCGTGCGGGGCGTCTCGCTCACCGTGCCCCAGGGCACGTTTCTGGCCCTCCTCGGCCCCTCTGGCTGCGGAAAGACCACCACCCTCCGCATGATCGCCGGGCTGGAGACGCCGGACGCCGGCCGCATCTTGATCGACGGTCACGTGGTCAACGAAGGCGCCGGACACCACGTGCCGCCGGAACAGCGTGGGCTGTCGATGGTGTTTCAGAGCTACGCCGTGTGGCCACACAAGAGCGTGGGCGAGAATGTCGAGTACCCGCTTCGCCTTCAACGCCTCGGCCAGCACGAGCGCGACCTGCGCGTGCAGGAGGCGCTGGGGTGGGTGCGCCTGTCGGGGTTTGAGGCGCGCATGCCGCACGAACTGTCCGGAGGCCAGCTGCAGCGGGTGGCCCTGGCGCGAGCGCTGGTGGCACGCCCCAAGGTCCTGCTGCTCGACGAACCGCTCTCAAACCTCGACGCGCTCTTGCGCGAGGAGCTGCGGCACGAGATCGCCACGCTCCGCGCTCGCCTGGGCACGACCATGATCTACGTGACCCACGATCAAGCCGAAGCACTGGCGCTGGCGGACTCGATCGCCGTGATGAACAAGGGCGAGGTCGAACAGTTCGCTCCACCCGACGTCGTCTACAACGATCCGGCGTCGGAGTTCGTGGCCCACTTCGTGGGCGGCGCCAATGTGATTGAAGGCGTGGTGCAGGGGCGCGGGTTCGCCGTGGGCGAGGTGGTGTTCACGCTCCCGCCGGACGCGCTGGGCGAACCCGGCCCGGCCTCGCTGGTGGTTCGCCCGGAAGATGTGCTGATCGACCCCGTGGGTACCCGGCTTCCCCTCGCCGTGAAGGCCTTCATGGGCGCGACCACCGAGTTCCGCTTCACCGTGGGCGCGACCCAACTGCGGGCGATCGCCCCCCACCACCCCGCGGCGGTGGGGGACAAACTCGGTGTGTCGTTCAAGAAAGCGAAACTGTTTTCGAAACGCCTGCGCTAGGAACTTCCAGATGCCCCTGCCCGTCAGCTACCGCGTCTCCATGTCGGCGCCCCACAGTCACCTCTTCGAAGTGCAGGCTCACTTTCCGGCCTGCGGCGACGAGGTCATCGCCGCGTTCCCCGTGTGGACGCCCGGCAGCTACCTCATTCGCGAGTATGCCCGACACGTGCAGGACCTGAAGGCCACCACCATCACCGATGAACCGTTGACCTGGAGACGGCTCGACAAGCATCGGGTTCAGGTGAAGGCCAACAACAAGGCCTTCCGCCTTCACTACCGCGTCTACGCGAATGAGCTGACGGTGCGGACCAGCCACCTCGATGGCACCCACGGGTACTTCAACGGCGCCACCTTGTTCTTCTACGTGGAGACGCTGCGCGGCGGAGAACACCGCGTCGCCGTCCACGCGCCCAACGGGTGGTCTGTCACCGCGGCGCTCAACCGGCAGGGGATCGACTTCGTGGCCGGCAGCTACGACGAGCTCGTCGACACGCCCTTCGAGGTCAGCCCTCACACAGCCCTCAAGTTCACCGCCGCGCAGGTTCCCCACGAGCTGGTCACCTGGGGCGACCCGGTGCTGGACGAAAAGAAGGCCGCGGCCGATCTGACCCGCGTGTGCGAAGCCGCGGCCGAGGTGTTCGGCGGGCTCCCCATGCCGCGGTACGTGTTCTTTCTCTACGCCACGGAAAAGGGTCGCGGCGGGCTGGAGCACGCCGCGTCGACGGCCCTCATCTTTCCCCGCAGCGCGCTTCAGACGCCCCGCGGGTGGGAAGACTTTCTCACCCTGGCCGCGCACGAGTACTTTCATCTGTGGAACGTCAAGCGCATCAAGCCCCGCGCGTTTGTTCCGTTTCGCTACGACCAAGAGAACTACACCACCCTGCTGTGGGCCTTCGAGGGCGGCACCTCGTACTACGACAGCCTGCTCGTTCGGCGGGCGGGCCTGATGAGCGCCCAGCGCTACCTGACACGGCTGGGCGAGACGATGACCGCGTTGCACACCACGCCGGGGCGAAACGTCATGCCCCTTTTGGACGCGTCGTGGCTTTCGTGGGTGAAGTACTACCGCGCTGATGAGCACACGCCGAATTCGGCGATCTCGTACTACGTCAAGGGCGAGGTCGTCTGTCTGCTGCTCGACCTGCACATTCGCAAGCTCACCGACAACCAGAAGAGCCTCGATGACGTGATGCGCGCGCTGTGGGCGGCGTACGGCGACGGCAGCGGCGTGCCGGAAGACGGCGTTGAGCGCGCCGCTGAGGAAGTCGCGGGGCAATCCTTGCGTTCCTTCTTCGATGCCGCCCTCCGTGGGACGGGCGAGCTGGACTACTCGGTGCTCAGCCACGTCGGGCTGGAGGCGAAGTTCCGGGTGCGCGAGTCCGCCACCGACAAGGGGGGCAGCCCACCACGGCTGAAAGGCGGCGAAGAGCGCGCGCGCGCGTGGCTGGGGGTGGTGACCAAGGGCAACGCCACCATCGCGTCGGTGTTCGACGGAAGCCCCGCGGCTCGGGCCGGCCTCTACGCCGACGACGACCTGGTCGCCCTCGATGGAACGCGGGTCGACGCGTCGGGGTTGATCGCCCGGACCGAAGAGAAGAAGGCGGGCGACCGTGTTCGCGTCACTGTCTTTCGCCGCGACCGTCTGCTCGACGTCGACGTGACGCTCGATCCCAAGCCGCTTGACGCCGTCTACATCGCCAGGACCGAGAACCCGACCGACGCGCAGAAGCGCGCCTACAAACTTTGGTTGGGTGTCAACTTCGAAGAAGGCAGCGCCGAAAAAGCGAGCTGACAACTCCGTTGCGGCCGCACTTCATCTTTGGCTACATCGTGATCAATGCGATCACTCCTCCTTGGTCTTGGTGCTGCATCGGTGCTGTTGACCGCATGCGCGGGAACTCCCTCACACCAGAACGACGGAGGTTGGACTCGCTTCTCCTGCACCAACGGCCTGACCCGCATGTCCATCTCGGTGGTGGACGCCACGGCCAAGCCGGTGAACGGCGCGAAGGTCACCGCCACCAACCTCGGAAGCGGCTCGGTCATCTCGCTCACCACCAACGGCTCCGGCGTGGCCACTCTCACGGAAGAGATCGGCCCCGGCACCGTGCACGTGAAGGCGGAGCTGAATGGAAAGACGTCGTCGACGGGTCAGTCGGAGTGGACCTGCGCGGAGTGTGACTGCGCCGTGAACCCCTCGAGCCTGACCCTGACCCTGCCATGAAGACGCCCAAGGTTCCGCTGGCGAAACTGAAGGGTCGATTGCTGAAACAGAAACGCATTCCCAAGGCGACCTTGAAGTCGCTGGAGCGAGACGAACGCGCCGGCGCCCGGGCTCTGGCCCGCGCGCTTCGCGCGAAGATCGCCGCCAACAAGGCCGAGTCACAGCGCCTGACCTCGATGCTCAAGTTCGAGACCGAGCTGTACGCGCAGGGCGTCAAGCACATCGCCGGGGTCGACGAGGCGGGCATGGCCCCTCTGGCTGGCCCCGTGGTCGCGGCGGCGGTGATTCTGCCCAGGGGCTTCCGCCTTCGCGGGCTGGATGACTCGAAGAAAATCGTCGATGAGAACCGTCGAGAGGAACTGGCGGCGGCGATTCGGAAGTCGGCGCTGGCGATCGGCGTGGGCTTCACCTCGGTGGAGGAGATCGACAGCCTCAATATCTACCAGGCGGGCCTGTTGGCGATGCGGCGCGCGATCGACGCCCTGTCCATCACGCCCGACTTCTGCCTCATCGACGCACGGAATCTTCCCAACCTGCCGGTTCAACAGCGCGGCATCATTCACGGCGACGCCCTCAGCCTGACCATCGCCGCCGCGTCGATTATCGCCAAGACCACCCGCGACGCGCACATGGCGGAGCTCGACGCGCTGCACCCGGGCTATGGCCTGCGCGCCCACAAGGGCTACCCCACCCCCGAACATCAAGCCGCGCTCGAGCGCCTCGGCCCCACCGCCATTCACCGCAAGTCGTTCGCGCCGGTGCGAAAGGTGCTGGGGTTGGTCCCGGTCCAGGCCGAACTCTTCCAGCCCGTTTCCGCGCGCACCTGAGCCGTCCGACCACGGCGCGGGCACTCGCGGCGCAGCGCCGCTAACGCACCAACTGCCGCAGCACCGGCGCCAACGCACGCAGCGCCTGTCCCCGGTGCGACACCGCCGCCTTCTCGTCTCGGGTCAGCTCGGCCAGGGTGCGCCCGTCAGGCAGCGCGAAGACCGGGTCGTAGCCGAAGCCGTGGCTCCCTCGGGGCACGAGGACGATGCGCCCTTCGCACACACCGGTAGCGAGCTCCTCCCTGCCCGAGGGCCAGGCCAGGCACATCGAACAGACGAAGCGCGCGGTGCGCGCCGCTTCGGGGACATCCTTCAACTCGCGGAGCAGCCGCGCGATGCGCTCAGGGTCCGTCGGGCCGTAGCGGGCCGAGCGCACGCCGGGCGCGCCATCCAGCGCGTCGACCAGGAGCCCCGAGTCATCTGCGAGGCAGATCTCGCCCAGCGCCTGCGCAATCTCGTGAGCCTTCTTCTTCGCGTTTCCATCGAACGTCTCGGCGTCTTCCAGCACGATGGGAGCGTCGGGAAAGTCATCCAGCTTCCACGCCTCGCACCCCGGAGGGAGCAGCGCTGCGATCTCCGCCACCTTGCCCTCGTTGGTGGAAGCGATGACGAGCTTCATTTGAGCGCTTCGGCCTGCTTGGCGTAGAGCACTTCGACCGCCGCGAGCCCCAGCCCGAGCATCGAATCGAGCGACGCGCGGTCGAACGTCCCGTGCTCGCCGGTCCCCTGCACTTCGACCAATCGGCCGCCCGCGAGCGAGACCAGGTTCATGTCCACCTCGGCATTGGAGTCTTCCTGGTAGTCGAGGTCGACCAGCACCTCGCCTTTCTGGATGCCGACCGACACAGCCGCCACCGGCTCAATCTTGACCGGTTTGGTGAGCTTCCCGCTCGCCTGCAGCTTATTCACCGCCATCATCAGCGCCACGTAGGCGCCGGTAATCGACGCGGTGCGCGTGCCGCCGTCGGCCTGGAGGACGTCACAGTCGAGCGTGAAGGTCCGAATGCCGATACTCTTCAAGTCGACCGCCGCGCGCAAGGAGCGCCCGATCAGCCGCTGAATCTCCATGGTGCGACCCGTCTGCTTGCCTTTGGCCGCCTCGCGCGAGGTGCGGTCGTGCGTGGCGCGGGGGAGCATGCCGTACTCGGCGGTCACCCAGCCGGAGCCCGTTCCCATCACGTGGGGCGGCACCTTCTCTTCCACGGAGCACGTCACCAGCACGTGCGTGTGGCCGAATTCGATCTTGCACGAACCTTCGGCGTGCATGGTCGCGTTCGGGGTAATCACCACGGGGCGAAGTGAGGCGTTGCTGCGGTTGAACGAGCGCATGCCTGGCGCGTAGCACAGCGACCGCGAGCCGCCATCAACGAACGTGGTCGCGATTCCGGGCGCTCTCGAAGAAACGCTGCACGCCGTCGCAGATCGCCTTGGCCAGCGCGTCCTGGTACTTGGCGTCAGCGATGCGGTGGCCCTCCTCCGGGTGCGAGATGAACCCCACCTCCACCAGCACCGCGGGCGCCTCGAGCCCCATCAGCACGTAGAACGGGGCTTGCTGTACGCCGCGGTCCTGCGCCCCCGTCTGGCTCACGATCTGCTCGTGAATCGCGTACGCCAGCGCTGAAGACTGCGCGTGCGCTTCCGCCCGCTGCAGGTCGGCGAGAATCGCCGCCACCGGCCCCTGCTTCTTCGCGCCCTTCTGCGCGGCGTCGGCGTTCTCGCGCGCCGCGACCTTGGTGGCCTGCTCGCCCGAGGCATTCGCCGAAAGGAAGTACGTCTCCACGCCTTCGACCAACCTGCGCTGCCGCGGCGTGGGCATGGAGTTGGCGTGAATCGACACGAACACGTCGGGGTTTCGGGCGTTGGCGAACGCCACCCGGTCGGACAGGTGCACCAGGGTGTCGGCGTCACGCGTGAGCACCGCGGTGGCGTGGAGCGTCTCTTCGAGCCGGGCTTTGACCTTCTTCGCCAACGCCAGCGCCAGGTTCTTCTCCAGCACCCCCACGTCGGAGGCTGCGCCCGTCTGCGTCCCGCCGTGTCCCGGGTCGATGATCACCACGGGCGTTGCCGCGCCGAACGCGAGCGGGTGCACCAACAGGGTGAGGAGCGCCAGGGCGTTCATTCGACGACAATCCCCACCGACCCTCGTTCAAACCGGCCAAGCCAGAACGCGTCGACCCGGCGTCGCCCGAGTTCTCTCGCCACGCGGCGTTGCGCCCGCGGTGGCACGGCCGCCAGCAAGCCGCCGTTGGTCTGCGCGTCGGCGAGCACGTGCCGCGCCCCCAGCGGAAGATGCTCGGGAAAGGACACGCGGGGGGCCACGTGGGCCAGGTTGGAGATCGTCCCCCCGGGCACCACGCCCGCCTCGGCCAGCGCCGCCACCCCCGCCATGAGCGGCACCCGCTCCAACGCCACCCGCAGCCTCAGCCTCGCGCCCATCGCCATCTCCAGGGCGTGCCCGAGAAAGCCGAAGCCGGTCACGTCGGTCAACGCGTGCACGTCGCCGGCATGGGCGGCGAACGCCTCGCCCGCTCGCTGGTTCAGCTCGCTCATCTGCCGGGTGACGGCGCGCAGGAGCGCCCTGGGCGCCACGCCGCGCTTCAAGGCGGTGGTGGCGATCCCCGTGCCCAGCGGCTTGGTGAGCACCAGGAGATCTCCAGCCCGAGCCCCGGCGTTGGTCAGCGCCCGCCTGGGGTGAACGACGCCGGTGACGGCCATGCCGTAGAGCGGCTCGGGAGACTGAATGGAGTGCCCGCCGAGAATGGGGATTCCCGCCTCCCTCGCCTTGTCCGCGCCCCCTTTGAGAATGCGGTGCAACACCGTGTTGGGGAGCGTCTTGGGGAACCCCACCAGGTTGAGCGCGAAGAGCGGCCGGGCCCCCATGGCCCAGATGTCCGACATGGCGTTCGCGGCCGCCACCTGGCCATACGCGTAGGGGTCATCGAGGACCGGCGGAAAGAAGTCGGCGGTCTCGACAATCGCCTGGGTGGGCGACAACCGGTACACGGCCGCGTCATCGTTCGTCTCGAAGCCGACCAGCGCGCGCGCGTCGCGGACGCGAGGGAGGCGGCGCAGCATGG
>CAZFXD010000090.1:0-17474 GCA_964522795.1 uncultured Myxococcaceae bacterium | reverse complement strand
CGCCGCCACTGCCGCCGCCGCCGGCTGAACCGGAGTCTCCGGTCATCCCGCCGTCACCCGGCGGCGCCTCGGGGCTGGCACACCGCGCCAGCGCGACGAGCAGAAGCAGAACCGTGCGATGGGCTGGGAGAGGGCGGAGCGTCACCGCTGGGGACTGTACCAGCGCCCGCGCCGTCTTCGCCCCAACGATCTCAGCGCAGCCGCCGCGAACAGCCAGAGTCCGTGAAGGCTCGCGCCGCTCTCGGCGCACGAGCAGCCCATGGCGGTTCCGGTTCCGGGGACACCGCCATCCACCAGCGGAGCGCCACCGTCAGTCGACGGGGCGCCTTCGCCAGCGTCGGAGTTCACCTCGGCGCCGCCGTCGGCAGGCTCGCCCGCGTCGTTCACCGTCGTCGTGCCCGCGTCGGGTTCACCGGCGTCCGCGCCGCCAACGGGCCCCGCGTCCGGCGGGCCGGGGTGGCCTGCGTCCTTCGGAGGCGGTGGGGGGGGAGGTGGAGGTGGCGCGGGCGTGCCACAGGGGTCGCCCGGAATTCCCGGCCCGCAGTCGTGAAGCTTCACGTCCATCGCGGCGATGTCCCACCGGTTGGGCGGCCAGACGCCGAGGAAGCTCGGGTCGGCGTTCGTTCCCCAACCGGCTCCCATGTAGAAGACCGTCTCGTCGCCCTCGATGTCGCCGACCGCGTTTCCAATCAGCCCGCCGTTGTTCAGGCACTGGTGTTGATCGTCGTCGGTCAACTGCACCATCGGCACGTGCACCGCGGCGGAGTCGGTGAAGTGCAGCCCGTCGGCTGACACCGTGGCTTCGATCGCGCCCTGCCGAATGACCGGGTTGCCGGCCGGGTGCTCACCGAAGAGCGCCACCATGCCGAACGTCCGCCCCGTTCCCACGTGGCGCTTGAAGTCCCAGGTGTACTGTCCGGGCATCTTCGGCAGCGGCACCGCCACCTTGTCGTAGCTCCAACCCCCGTTGGAGGAGCTGGCCACGCCGATGCCGCCCACCGTGGTGTCGGTGTAGTAGTTGATGAAGCCGCCGCCGGACTTCCCCAGAAACCCGAGCGAGCCGAACAGCATGCTCGATTGCCCCGTGCCGTAGTCGTTGCTGGCCGCCCACGCGCTCGCCGTCTCGGTGGTGGACCACAAGATGGGCCAGGGGTTGGTGACGAGCGATTGGTTGCGACCGTCCATCTTGTGCCAGGTCAGCCCGTCGGTGGAGAGGGCCGAGAAGACGCGGTTCAAGGTGTAGCCAGCGCCTGCTTTGGCCACCGCCGTGTACGTCATGAAGTAGTACGGCTGGCCCGGAGGCTTCACCACCGAAGGGTCGCAGATGAGCCCGTTGTCGAGCCCGGTAGAGGACTCGCCCATCACCGGCCACCAGCTCTGCGCCACCGTCCAGCCGGAGTACGGATTGGCGCTGGTCGCGTAGTAGATCTTGTCGCCCGGCCCGCCGCAGAACCACATCTTGTACTGACCGTTCTCGTACATCACCGTCGGGTACGACTCGTAGTCATTGGCGCGATTGAGCCCCTGGACCACGCCCCGCCAGCGGAACCAGAGGTCCGTGCGCGGCGTTGGCGTGATCCGGCGCACCACGCGCACGTTCCCGGGCGACAGGAGCGCGACGACCGCCGGCGCCGCCGGGTTGTAGGCCACCGGATGAATGAACCACGCGCCCTCAGGCAGGAACTGGAGCGGCGAGTTGAACCCATGGTTCACGCCCTGGCCGTACCCGGCGAGGTCGGCTCGCACGCCGTTCGCCTTCACCGTTCGGGAGAGGGACTGATCGTACGCGCCCACGTGGCCGTTGACGTCGATGGGCGCGACCCAGATGGCCACGTCGAGCGCGGCGTTCGATTGGGTGTCGAGCGCCCAACCCGAAGCGCCTCCGCGGTCCACCACGTCGAGCCACCCGACAATCTCCGCCTGCGCCGATGACGCGGCGATCAGCCCGAGCAACAGCGCGGCCGCGCTGCGTGTGCGGGAGCTGGGCAGGGCGAGACTCATCAGCACGATCATAGCTGCGGCGGCCGGGCGTCGTGACGGCCCGGGGCCACCTGAAGCCGGGATCGTTCGCCGATGTCTGGCCAACCCGACAGTTCGGCAAGTCGTTGCGAGCTTCGCTACGATGCCGCCGATGTCATCGCGCGCGACCTCCATCGCTTTCCTCGCGAGCGTGTTGCTGCCCGTCGCGTGCGCGCCCGATGCGGAGCACGGCACGGACGGCGGGCGCTTCGATGCGGGCCTCGTCGATGCCGGAGCCTCCGACGCGGGGACTCCCGACGGCGGCTCGGTCCAGGACGCAGGTCCGCCGGACTCAGGGGCGGCCCCCGATGGCGGCCCCCCGGACGCAGGGCCCAACGGACCCGTCGATGGCGGCGCGGACGCCGGAGACGGAGGCGCGGCAGATGCCGGCTCGAAGCCTGACGCCGGGTGTGCCCCGGTGTGGAGTTACACCGCGACCGCACTCTCGCCCGCCGACACCACCGCCCTCACCGGACACCTGGAGACGATCGCCGCCGGGTGGTCGCAACCGGCGGTCGATGCCGCCAACAACATCCTCTCAAAGGCGGCCTACGGCGCGCCGGAGTTGACGGGGTTCTTCCTCAACTACTTCGTCACCACGCAGCACCCGTACACCGACGCGCTGCGCGACTACCTCGGCTACCCGACCTTCTTCTGGTTCGACTCGACGGTGCACCTCAAGCTGCAGCGCGCCCTCGCCGTGGCGTTCTGGGTGCGGAGCGTCGGCCTCACGCCTCCGGACGCCACCGGGCTGACGGGCCTGCTCTCGTCCGACGCCGGCCACCGCGACACGCTCTTCAACGCCCACGGCTTCTTCGCCTCCCTCGGCAAGGTGGGCGAACTGACCGGGGGCGAGCGGGCGGAGATCTTTGAGCGCTATCGCCAGCTCGCTACCGCCTGCGCGCCCGCCATTCTGAAACAGAGCGCGCTCAACCCCACCGCGTACCCCTGGGTGCCGGCCTGGCGCGCTCAGGTGTGGATGGCGTTCCGCGACGTGGCTCCGCTCGACGCGGGCACCCAGGCCACGCTCGCCCAGGCCCTGGGACTCGGTGGGGCGCACCTCGCCGTGTGGAACGCGCACACCACCTTGCTCTACGACAACGACGGGTTCTCCTCGGCGCAGAAGGCGGTCATTGCCACGCTGCTGGACGCCGTTCCCACGGGGCTGCTCGACCTGGGCGGGATTTCGCAGAACGACTTCCTGGGCAACGTCGCGCCGCGCGCGAGATCGTTTCAGACCCGCAGCGGGGTGAACATCTTCAACTTCGCCATCGGCGCGGTGACCGAGAATTCGTTCCCCAACGATGTCGCCGCGGCCACGGTCGACGTGTTCTCGTCAGCGCTGGCGCATGAGTGCAACCACATCATCGACGCGCAGGTGGTGGAGGGGTCGCCCACGCTCAAGGCTCGCAAACAGGCGCTGCTCTCGCGCGCGGGACTGGTCGACCTTCAATACCTGCGCAGCCAGGTCGGAGGCGCGTTCTTCCAGAACGCTCCTCAGGAGTTCGTGGCGTCGATCTCCAACGAGTGGTTTACGGACACCGCGCGCACCCTGACGCTGGCCGCCTCGCGCTGGTCGGCGAATTATCACGAGCCGATGAACCAGTTTCTCTTCTTCGCTGAACTCTACAGCCGAGGCGGGAGCACCACGCGGTTCTATCGAATCGACACCGCCTCCAACCTCACGGTGACGGACGTACCGGTGACGCGAGATTCCGCCGGGCGCATCAACCACTGGAGCGCGGGCGGGAAGACCTACGACGTCACCTATGACGCGCAGGGGTTCGCCGCCACGGTGAGCGTTCAATAGTCGCCCCGGCCGAGGTGCCGGGCGATGACAGCGGTCATCGGCGCCGCGATGGCGCATTCCCCCGTGGCGCGCCGCCAGCGCTCGCGACACACTCCGCCCACCATGGCCACTCGAACCATTCTGCTCACCGGAGGCACGAAGGGAATCGGTCGTGCCATGGCCACCCAGCTCGCGCGCACGGGGGCGCGGCTGATTCTCGCCGGGCGCTCGCCAGAGGCTGGGGCCGCCGCGGTGGCCGAGCTCCGGCAGGTGCAGGGCGCGGGGGAGCTTGAATTCCGTCCGGTTGACCTCTCCATCCAGCGGTCGGTGCGGGAGTTCGCCGCCCAGGTGCTGCGTGACGTCCCGCGCCTCGACGTCCTCGTGAACAACGCGGGGATCCAGTCGTATGACCGCCGCCTCAGCGTGGACGGCATCGAGCTGGTGTTCGCCACCAACGTGCTCGGCCCCTGGCTGCTCACCGAACTGTTGCGCCCGCGGCTTCTCGCCAACGCCCCCGCGCGGATCGTGGTGACCGCGTCGACCTTCGCCGGGGGGCTCGACCTCGACGACCTCCAGTTTGAACGCCGGCCGTACTCCGACACCGCGTCGTACAAGCAGTCGAAGCAGGCCAATCGCATGCTGAGCTGGGCCCTGGCCCGCCGGCTGCGGGGACAGCCGTTGACGGTGAACGCGTTCGCCCCCGGCTTCGTGCTGACCTCGCTCTACCGGGAGTCGCCCGCCTCGACGCAGCGCACCCTGAAGTGGGTGAACTTCTTCTTCGGCAAGCCCGCGGAGAAGGGCGCAGACACCGGCGCGTGGCTGGCCACCAGCCCCGAGCTGGAAGGCGTGAGCGGCAAGTTCTTCGAGAAACGTCGCGAGAAGAAGTGCGCGTTTCGCAACGAGGCCGAAGAAGAGCGCCTCTGGGCCGCCTGCGCCCGCCTCGCGCCGCCGTAGCTATTCGTTGGGCCGCTGCGGAATGCGCAAGAGCTTGGCCGGGTCGTACCCGCGCGCTTTCAGGCGGGCGACCAGCGCGAGGTAGAGCGGCTCAGGCAGGGTGGAGGTGCGACTGAAGATCCACGCCGACGACTTCTTGCCGTTGCCGACCAGCGCCCAGGAGTAGTCCGGCGCCACGTCCAGCACCCAGAAGTCACCCGAGAACGGCCAGAAGAACTGAATCTTCAGCTTGCCGGGCTCCTTCTGCGGGTCGGGCGCCCACGACTTGCCCTCCACGTTCTTCACCGGGCCGTCGAGCTTGTCCTTCACGCAGCGGTTGACCACCTTGAGATCGGCCTCGTCGATCCGGGTGTACGTCGAGGTCACGGCGACGCAGCCTCGCTCGAAGAACATGTCGTACCGGGCGATCTCGAACCAACGCCCCAGGAACTTCTCCCGGTCCAGCGCCACCGTGTCGAACGTCGGCGGCCCGGGTGGAAAGACGTCAGTCGCGGCCTCGACCTGGGGGGCGCCGCCATCGACGTCGGCGGCCAGGGCGGGCAGGGCGAACAACAGGGCGAAGAGGAGCGCTCGTGGGATCACAGGTGCTTCATACATCGTCAGCCCGCGGCGCGCGCTGACGCACGCATCGAGTGGACTCAGCGGGTGGTGATGTCCGGGGCCAGCGCCCTCGCCAGGTAGACGACGCCCTTGGAGCGATCGTCGCTCCAGCGCTCGCCCACCGGGGCGAAGCCCTCCCGTTGATGGAACTTGAGCGATCGCGGGTTGGGTGGCGCCAGGTTCACCTCGGCCAGCGCCACCGGCCGCTTCCCCGCGAACTCCCGGAAGAGCTCACCGTACAGCGCGCCGCCCACCCCCAACGAGCGCGCACCTTCGACGACGGCGATTCGGTCGATGTAGAGGAATGTCGGGTACCGCGCTGAGAGCCAGCGGTAGTTCAAGCTCGCGTAGTCCGCCCCTTCGGTCAGACAGAGCGCGAACCCCAACACCCGCGCGCCCTCCGTGGCCAGAAGCGTGAGCACGCTCTTCTGGACCAACGCGCTCAATTCCTCCCGCGTGACGTCGCCCACGTTCGGCGCACACGCCGAGTTGAGATCGTGCAGGACGTCGAGGTCGCGTCGCTCCGCCGCGCGAAAGTCGATCGGAGGCTTCGAGGGTGTCAGCAGCGTCGCCATGGTGCGTGGCGCCCGCAGGCAGGCGCGCGCGGAGCGTACCCCGGGACACTAGGGGGCGTCTGTGACCTTCTCGCTCGCCGGTGCGTCGCCGGCGGGCCCTTCAGGCGTCGTGCGCCCAGACATGGCCACGGCCACCCCGAGGCCGATCAGGGCGAAGGCCAGCACGTCCCGCTCGCGCAACCGCTCCTTGAGCACCACGACGCTGAACACCGCGAACACCAACAACGTCACGGCCTCTTGAATCACCTTCAACTGCGGTGCTGAGAAACTTCCACCGAACGCCACGTGCCCCAACCGGTTGGCTGGGACCTGCAGGCAGTACTCCGGCAGGGCGATCAACCACGAGAGGGCGATCGCCAACACCAGCGACCAGGTGCGCTGCCGGAGGTGAAAGTACCAGGCGAACGTCATGAAGGTGTTCGAGGCGATGAGCAACGCCACCGTCCCGAGCGCGCGAAGGCTCCCCATGGCCGAAGTCTCGCGCGGAAATCGCGCCTTCCAAGAAATCGACGCGCTACGGCATCGACCGCGGGTCCCAGCCGGTGGTGCGTCCTTCTTCCAGCCCGTCGAGCGCGGCTGTGGCCTCCGCGTCCAGCGCGAAGTCGAAGACCTGGGCGTTCTCGATGATCCGCGACTCGGTGACTGACTTGGGCAGCACGATGAAGTCCTGATCCAGCCCCCAGCGCAGCAGCACCTGCGCGGGAGTTCGCCCGAGTCGCTTCGCCACCTGAACAATGCGCGGGTCGCTCAGGCGCTGCCCTCGAACCAGCGGACTGTACGCCTCCACCGCGATGCCATGGCGCCGGGTGGCTGCCACCGCGTCTCTCTGCTGGAGGAAGGGGTGGAGCTCAATCTGGTTCACCGCCGGCTTCACCCGAGCGTGCTTCATCAACTCGTCCAGGTGGTGGGGCATGAAGTTCGACACGCCAATCGCCCGCACCCGCTTGTCGTCCAACAGCCGCTCCAGCGCGCGCCACGACTCCAGCCGCAGCGTCGGGACCGGCCAGTGAATGAGGTAGAGGTCGATGTACTCCAGGCCCAGGCGCTGGAGGCTGGCGTCGAACGCTTCCAGCGCGGCGTCGTAGCCCTGGTCGTCGTTCCACAGCTTGGTGGTGACGAAGAGCTCCGAGCGGGGCACGCCGCTCGACCGCAGGCCCTCTCCCACGTCGCGTTCGTTGCCGTAGATGCGCGCGGTGTCGATGTGGCGGTACCCCGCCTTCACCGCCGCCCGCACCGCGTTCTGGGTCTGTGACCCGCGAGCGGCCTGCCACACCCCGAGCCCCACCGTGGGGATGACGACTTGGTTGTTCAACACCTGCGTCGCGTGCGTCACGTCAGTCATGGCGGGGCCTCTTTCGGCGGGTGAGGTAACGCCGCCTCGAGCTGTTGTCTCAGCTTTTCGATCTGGCCGGAGCCCAGTCCGCGAGCCTTCGCGCGGTCCAGCGTGGCCAGCGCCTCCGAGATGCGCTCTGCGTTGGCCAGCGCGACGGCGTGCTGAAAGAAGTCGAGCGCGGTGGCGTCGACAGCGGCCTCTGCCCGGGCGAAGTGCGGCTCAGCATCGGCCAGTCGGCCCAGCCGCGCCAGGCACACGCCCAGCTCCGTCTGCACGGCGTGAGAGCCGACCTGCACCCGCTCCAACGTCTCGAAGTCGCGCAGCGCCCCCGGCAGGTCCCCCGCCGACTGCAGCGCGCGCGCGCGGGTCCACAGCATCACCGTGTTGGTGGGGTCCGCCTCCAGCGCGTCGCTGTAGAGCTGCACCGGGTCGGCCCACGTCCCCACGCGCGCCAGGGCCGTCGAGCCGTAGCCCAGCAGCACGCCGGCCGCCGCCAACGCGCGAAACTTCTCGGGGACCCGGGGCCGAATCCACGCGACCAGCGCACCCAGCAGCCCGACGTGCGGCCAGTAGGTGAACCGGTCTGCGACGTCGTGCCACCCCACCGCCACCAGGCCAATCATCGGTACCATCGCCACCACGAACCAGGCGGCGCCCCAGTTGAGGGCCCCCAGGCGCGCTCGAAATCGCACCGCCACTGCGACCAGGCCGGCGAACGCCGCCAACCACGCTGCGCCCTCCACCGGGGTGGGCAGCGGCCTCGCTGGGTAGAGCAGGCTCAGGTTCACCGGCGCCAGCGTCAGCTGCGCGTAGCGGGCCAGCTTGCGGGGAATGTCCGCCACGCCCAAAAGGCGCTGCCAGGCCGAGGTGTCGACCAGCGCGTCTCGGGCCGTGGCGATGTGGAGGTTGATGAGCAACACCGGCGCCACCAGCAGCCCCAGGAGCGCCGCATCACGGAGAAGTTCTTTCGGCGCCCTCGGCAAATCGGCGCGCGCGAAGCGAAGCAGCAGCAACGCGCCCGGGAGCGCCACCATCGATGGCTTGGCGAACATCGCCAGCACCACGCCCAGCGCCGCGGCGCCCCACCAACGCCACTTGTGCCGCTCGAGAAATTGCAGGTACGCCACGCAGCTGACGACGGCGAAGAAACCCGAGAGCACATCTTTCCGTTCGGTCACCCACACCACCGACTCCACCCGAAGCGGGTGCCAGGCGAACAACAGCGTGGCGAACGCGGCGGTGGCCACGGTGGGCAGGAGCGCAAACCGGCGAAGGCCCCAGAACAGGAGCAGGCACGTCAGCGCGTGCCACACGGCGTTCATCAGGTGAAAGCCGCGCGCCTGTGGACCCCACAGCGTGGCGTCGGCCTGGAAGGACAACCAGGTCAACGGCTGAAATTGCGCCGCGCTGCGCGTGGTGAAGGCCCAGCGCGCGCCCTCCAGGCTCAGCCCTCGCAGCACCTCGGGGGCCTCGGAGACCGACGTGGGATCGTCAAAGTTGATGAAGCCGTAGGAGAGCGCCGGCAGATACAGGGCGAGCGAGAGCGCAAACACGAGGGCGCCCCACAGCCACGGTTTCAGGTGCGCCACGCGGCGAGTCTCGACAATGGTGAAGCGAAATCCAAGCGCCTTCGCGCGCTCAACCCTGCGCGGCGAGCTCGACGAAGCGCTTGAGCCAGACCAGGTTGACCGCGCGGCACTGCGGCCAGGGCAGCCGGGTGGACGTCTCCAGCACCGCCACGTGTTTCACGCCTCGTCGGTAGAACCAGTCGCTGTTGGAGCCGTCGTGGTGGACGATCAGCCCGTACGCGTCCGTCGAAACGTCGCCGTGCACGGGCAGGTGAATGGCCACCTTGGCGTGCGCCAGCGTCTGCTGCATCAGCGCCCGGTAGGGCGTGGGGTCGCCAAAGTAGTAGGCGTAGAAACAGGCCGATCGCACCCACGCGTCCTGATGCAGGTCCAGCGCCGCCGCCGGCGGAGGGTGGCGGTTCAGCTCGCTCCGCACTGCGCGCGTCTCTTTCGGCCCCGCGTCGTACAGGTGCCACGCGTGAATCGGCTGACCCGGCGCGACCTCTTCGGCCGATACGCCCGGCGTTACTTCGTAGCGGAGGAAGTCGTTGTTCGGTTGTTCACCCGACGCGTTGTACCGCTCGCCGCGCTCGAACCCACTCGGGTTGATGCAGGGGAACACCCGCAGCGCCACGTCGTGCGCGCGCGCCTGCTCGGCCAGCTCCCCGAAGCACTCCAGCAGGGTGAGCGGCCCGGCCGGTTCCTCCCCGTGGAATCCGGCTGTGACCACCAGCTCGCGGCGGCCGGGCGTGGTGAGGCAATAGAGCGGGTACGTCTTCCCCGACTCGTCAACGCGACCGTACTCCGCGAGGTTCGCGACCGAAGCCCAGCGCCGCAGCTCCTTCTCGAAGTCGCGGTAGTCCAAATTTCAGAACGTCTCCACCACGAGTGAGGCCCGCAGCGGGGGCGTGAGGGCGCCCGCGCTGTTCTCGCTGCGCTTCATCCCGTCGATCTCTTTCTGAATCGCGTCCATCGAGCGCTGGTGTTGGTTGCGCTCGAGAATGCTGAACACCAGGGTGATGCCTCCCCAGACCAGCAGCGCCGCGCCGATCAGCGCCATCGCCACGCCGACCACCGAGAAGATGGTGTAGATGTACCCCAGCCCGCCGATGAACGAGGCGAAGAGCGAGGGGAACGCCGCCGCCATCACGGTGCCGAAGATGAGGAGGCTGACGCCGGTGATCGACAGCCCGATCCCGTTGAGGGACGGGCGCGATGCCTCCAGCCCGCGCCACTCCAACTGCAGGCTGTCCAGGGTTCGCCCGTTGCTGGCCGATGGCGTGCTCACCGGACAGGGCGTCGGCGCGGGACAGGCCGCGCACGCGGGGCAGCTGGGACAGACCGGCTCGGCCGCCGGGGCCGTCTTCTTCACACCCCCTCCGGCCATCAGGGTCGCTGCGGAGAGGAGCGAAGGCGTGCGCTCCAAGAGCGACGCCACCACCCGGACCTGATGGAGCGAGACTGGCGGCGAGTCCGGGTGCAGCAGCGAGCGCGGCGCCGGTCGGGCGAAGCTCGTGGACGCAAGGACAAGGGTGGCAACGAAGAACACTCGACGCATGAAAGGGGTCTCCTGGGGGCCGCGGCCTGGTTCGGCCCGCGGTCATTGTAGTCGGTGAAGCGCCGCGGTCAGCAAATGTGACACGTCTTCCCGCGCCGAGGCTCAGGCGTGGCACGCCTTGTACTTCCGCCCGCTGCCGCACGGGCATGGCGCGTTGCGCTCCACGGGGCGGTGTTCGAACTCGGCCTCGCCGGAGTCGTACCGCCACGCGCCGGCCTGGCGGGAGAACGAGGAGACCTCCTTCAGGGTGCACCACTCGCCGTCTTGAAACGAGTTCGCCTCGAACGAGACCTGTCCCCGTTCGTCGCTCGGCCCTCCGCCACGCGCCCAGAAGACCGTCAGCTTCACCCAGACGACCCGCCGGGCCCACGCCGCGATGGCCGCGGCACCTTCCGTCGACAGCGAGGGGTGTTGGGTGGCCACGATGTAGTCGCCGTTGGCCTGGGTGAAGGCGGTGTACCGCGAGCGCATCAGCGCCTCGGCGGTGGGGGCCGGCGCGGACCCGTCGATCTGCGGACCGCAACAGGCGCCGAGCGGGGCGCCACTCCCACACGGACAGCTCATGTCGCCGGTTTGGCAGGGCTCGCGTGCAACGCCTTTTCAATCGCCGCCAAACGGGTGAGCGCGTGCTCTTCCAGGCGATCGAGCTTTACGTGCAACTGCGTGACCTCCAGCCCCGCGCGGATGTTCGCGTCGTACTCCACGTCTGAACGAATCTTCTCTTTGGCCGCCTGCCGGTTCTGGCTGATCAGCACCATGCAGGAGAGAAAGATCGCCTCCAGCGAAACGATCATCGTCAGCAACCCGAACGGGTAGGGGTCAAACGGTTCGACGTGCGGCACCTCGCCCAGGTTGATGAGCAGCCATGCTCCAAACCACACCGCGTGCACCAGCAGAAAGCTGAAGCTGCCGGAGAACGCTGCGGCCGCGTCGGCGATCTTGTGAATTCGCGTCTGCCGTTCTTCCAGCACTTCGTTGGGGCTGGAGCTGGAGCGATGCCCGAGCAGCTTGTCGACCTTCCGAAGTCGCGTGCCGATCACCGCCAGCACGTCGAGCGCGGCGTCGGGGTGCGCAGAGAAGAGCAGACGGAGATCGTTGCGGTCGACCCGCAAGGCCCGGGTGGGCTCGACCGCCACGGCGTTGGCGCTCCGCGGCTGGCCGTCGAACAGCGAGAGCTCTCCGAAGAAATCGCCTGGCTCGGCCTCGGAGACGATGATCCGCTCGCCCGTGGTGGAGACCACGGAGATCTCAACCTTGCCGCTGGCCACGATGAAGATCGAACCGCCCGCCTCGCCCTGCTTGAAGACGTGCGCACCCGCCTCGAAGCTCTCCTCGTCCAACTGCGAGGCGAGGGTGGCGCGCTCATGTTCATCGAGGCGCTCGAAGATCGGTACGCAATTGAGCAACTGCGCGTCGGCGGGCATGCGGGCGCGGCAGACTACGCTTCCCGGGCCGCCGGCACCACCGGAAGCGGGCTACCATGCGCTGGGTGATCGCACCCAGCCGACCCGCACAGCTGTTGCACGTGGCGTTGATCACCACCGGGCCTGCGCTGGGCGCGCTGGGCGCCGTGGGCTGGGTCGCCACGCACGCCGTCGCGCCGTCCACCTGGGGCGTGGCGGCCGCCTTGTTCGTGATCAGCGTGGTCGGCATCGAGGTCGGGTACCACCGCCTCTTCTCTCATGGAGCCTTCAAGGCCGTGCCGTGGCTCGCTCGAGCGCTCCAGCGTTCAGGGGCGATCGCGGCCCAGGGCCCGGCGCTCTACTGGGCCGCCCTCCACCGGAAGCACCATGCCCACAGCGACACCGACGAGGACCCGCACACGCCCCACGGGGTGCACGGTTCGTTCGTTCGCGCGCACGTCGGGTGGATGTTTGAGCCACCGCCCGAGGATCTCTTCGAGCGGATTCCAGACCTGCTCGCCGACCGCCGCTTCGTTCGCGCTGATCGCTGGTACGCCGCCTGGGCCGTGGCAGGGCTGGCGCTTCCTGCCGGGGTGGGGTGGCTGTCCGGCGGTGGTGCCGAGGGCGCAGTGGAGGGCCTGCTGATCGGCGGCTTGTTGCGCGTGTTCGTAGTGCAACACGGAATCTGGAGCATCAACTCGGTGTGTCACCTGTGGGGCCGGCGGCCCTTCAACAGCCGCGATCGAAGCACCAACGTGCCGTGGCTCACCTGGCTCACGCTGGGCGGTTCGCTCCACAACACCCACCACGCCTTCCCGTTCACCGCGCGCAACGATCTGCTGCCCCAGTCGCCCGACCCCGGCGCGTGGGTGATCAGCGCATGCGAGCGCCTGGGGGGGGGTCACCGAGGTGAAGATGCCCTCAGCCGACGTGGTGGCGAGGCACCGCGCCTGAGGCGCGCCGCCGCCACGCCAAGAGCGCCAGCAGGCCCACGCACCAGGACGCCTCGCTGGACGACTGGCAACCACATCCGCCGTTGACGCCTGAATCCCGGCCGATGCCGGTGATCTCCGCCACCGAACCGTCCGGTGCGCCGCCTCGCGGAGGCGGGCCCGCGTCGAGAGGCTCCCCGGCGTCGAAGTCGGGGCCCTCATTGAACCCGGCATCGAAGTCAGGCTCACCCGCGTCGATCACGAACTGGCCCCCGTCGATCGCGCTGCAGACGCCCAGCGCGCACCCCGCGTCGGCCGCTTGACAGTCGAGCGCCTGGCGCAGCGTGCACCCGGACCCGGCGCAGGAACCGCCGCTGCACTTGCCGTCGGCGCACCCGCAGCCCTTCGCCTGACAGGCACTCGCTTGCTGGCTGGTGCAGCCGCTCTTGGGACAGGCGCCGCCCGCGCACGCGCCGTCAGCGCAGCCACAGCCGAACTTCCCGCAGTTGGTCACCTGCAGCGCCGTGCATCCGGAGTTGGCGCACGCGCCGCCCGCGCACTGGTGGTCGACGCAGCCGCACCCGAACTTCTGGCAGTCCGTCGCCTCCTTCAGGGTGCAGCCCGAGCCCGGGCAGTAGCCACCGCTGCACTTGTGCGAGACGCAGTTGCACCCGAATTTGCCGCAGTCGCTCATTTCTTTGGCCGTGCATCCGCTCCCGGCACAGGCCACGCCGTCGCACTTGTGGTCGACGCAATCGCACCCGAACTTGCCGCAGTCGCTGACCTCTTTGGCGGTGCAGCCGCCGCCCGGACAGAACCCTCCGCTGCACTGCCCGTCGACACACTGGCACCCGAACACCGCGCAGTTGCTGGTGTGCTGCGCGGTGCAGCCGTTGCCGGGACAGAAGCCGCCGCTGCAGGCGTTGTCGGCGCAATAGCAGCCAAAGTTCCCGCACCCCGCCGCCTGACTCGAGGCGCAGTTCTCGTTGGTGGCTCCATCGGCGTACTTGCGCAGGTCGTCGAGCGAGCCGTTCCACACGTTGTGATCGACGCTGCCGGAGATCCCCGGCACGCCCTTGCCGCCCCACTGCCACATCTTCCAGCTGCTCCACCCGTTGGGCAGCCCGGGGCAACTCACACCGTAGTTGGCCACCCACAGGTCGAGGTCGGCGAACTGTCCGCCGAGGTACGAGTTCCAGTAGCCGCTGGCCGTGTAGATGATGGGCCGCTTCCCCGTGCCGGCCTCCACGCGGTTGACCCAGTCGCGAATCGCCCCGGCGGTCGGCGTGCCCGGCGAAGAAGGCCACTCCACGTCGAGCGTGACCGGGAGATCGCCGGCGCCCAGGCGGCCGACGGCGTTGATCACCACGTTGGCTTGCCACTCCGCCGACAGGCTGGGCTCGTAGAACTGGTACGCCCCTCGAATCAGACCGATCGACTTGATGCCCGCCCAGTTGGCGTTGAACTCCCCGTCCATCGAGTGCCCGTCGTTGATGCGCGCGATCGCGAACGCGTAGCCCGCGGTGGCGACCTGTGGCCAGTTGATGTGCCCCTGCCAGAATGACACGTCGATGCCGGGAACCGTGACCGGCCCGGGGCAGACCGTGAGCGCGTCCTTGTTCTCGTAGAAGGAGAGCCGGCGAAGCCGCTCGTCTTCCTGCGTGGGGCCACACGCGAACCACAACGACGCCAGGGAACAGCTCACTGCCAGTCGCTTCAACGATCGGGGCGCGGCCATGCGAGGAAGTGTGATGGCTCGGTCTGACGAGTTCAACCCACGGCCGGGAGGCGTCACTCAGGCGCCTGGCCGCTGTCGGGTCCAGGCGACCGGGGTTTCTCGAACCTGAGGAATGTGCACGTCGGAGCGCTCAGAACTTGGCTCCCGGCTCCCCAGCCATACGATGGCGACCATGAAACGATTCAAGCTCTGCATCTGGGCGCTGGTGGCGATGAGTGCGTGCGGTGACAGCGCTCACCCCGGCGAGAACGGCTACTTCAAGTTTCAGTTCGGGTTGTACGGCTGCACCACCGTCAACTCCGGCGGCGTGAAGATCGCCACGGGCGCGCAGACCGCGCTGATCGTCACCGACGAGAAGAGCCGAATGGGCTCCGTCGTCGACGTCACCTCGGCCAACGGGGCGGTGCTGCCGATCGGCGCCGACTTCGCCATGCGCGACGCCGGTGCCTCCATCACGCTCAATTGCACCGGCGACGGCGGGTGTGTTCAGGCGCAGGGCGCGCTGGGGTTGAGCCCCGTGGCGGACGGCACGACCAGGCTGACGTTCTCGGTCGGCGGGGTGACCCGGGATGTGCTCGCCGTGACCGCCGCCGCGCCGACTTCGATGATCGTTCGCGACGCTCGGACCCGCAGCACGGGGTCCACCTCGTTCTCAATCGCCAACGATAAGACAATCACCCTTGAAGCCGTGCTCAAGGACAGCGCAGGCGCAGACCTCGCCGCGACCCAGACCTTCTCGTGGACGGCGTCGGGGCCGCTGGCCGCCACCAGTGGCGCGGTCGGGGCGGTGGCGCAGAGCGGCATCGTGCTCACCTCCGCCGACGGCGGCACGGGCACGGGCGACGTCACGGCGCACTTCGGCTCGTTCGATGCACGCATCAGCGTCGAGGCGAGGCCGTAGCCAGTAGCGCTGGAACGTTTTTGCTGCCCCCCGTCGGCGCGGCGGCGCAAGATGCGCACCCGCCATGCGCCGCCGCTTCTTTCACGTCGTCACGTTGGTCGCCGTCGGCGCCTCATTCGCAGGGTGCGGGGCGCCACCCGAGGGGCCGCGCCTGAACCTCGACTTCAGCGTGTCCGCGGCGCTGGCCGACACCCTCGCGGCCTTCCAGGTGTCCGTGGCGACGAACAGCACCACCATCGACTGCAGCCAGGTCGCCACCACCTGCGCCAAAGCGGCCATGCCGGCGCTCACCTTTCTCAACGTGATTGATGCCGACGGGAAATCGGTTCGCGGCGCGCGCTTCCCGGTGGCCCTCACCGGCGCCAACCCTGCCACCCAGGCCGTGACCCTCCGCGGAATTCAGCCAGGCACGAAGTACGCCATCATCATCGAGGCCCTGACCAAGGACGACCCGCCCAGACTCGCGGGCTCGTCGTGCAACTTCGTGGGTGAGATCGTCGCGGGCACGAACGCCGAACTGCTGGCAGCCCCCATTGCGCCGTTCGCGGCCCCGAAGGCCTGCGATCCGCGTCTCGACCCGTAGTCGCCCAGCGCCACGCGTGCGACCTCGCGAGACCGCTCGCGCCATGTCAGGGCGAAGGCGGTCTAGGCCGACTGTCGAGCCGTCTCGTCCGCCCGGCCGGCGTGCCGCGCCGCGTACGGTGACGCGTTCACCCGGAAGGCGCCGCTCGCTTCCAGCTGGCGGCAGAGGCGGAAGAGGAGTGCGTCCTGCCCGCGCTTGGCGACCAACTGCACGCCGATGGGGAGCCCGTCGGGCGTCTCTCCCATCGGCACGCTCGCCGCCGGCTGCCCTGAGACGTTGAAGGGCGCGGTGAAGGCGGCGATGGGAATGAACTTCTCCAGGTCCCGCTCGGGCGTCGAAGTGGGCGTCGCCAGGCCGATGGGCGGCGCAACGTGGGCCGTGGTCGGCAGCACCCAGATGTCGGCGTCGCCGAACCAGGCGTCGATGCCCTCCTGGGCCCGGACGTGAATGGCGCGAATGTCGGCGTGCTTCAGCTTGCGACCTTCGCGGTGAAACCAGGCCGTAATGGGGTGCGCGCGCTTCTGCGAGAGGAAGGGAATGTCCGCGATGAGCCGCTGCCAGATGGGGAGGAACTCATCGGCCGAGAGGTTGAGCGTGCCGCCGTCGCTGACGTGGTGCCCGAGGCCGGAGAGCTTCGAAGCCAGCGCCTGGACCTGCGCCGCGATGTGGGCGTCCGTGCTCGCCGCCACCGAACTCAGGCACACCCGAATCTTCAACCCGGTGGGCGGCGTGTCGAGCTGCGCCTCGGTCAGCGCCGGGAGCTTGCCCGCCGAGAGCCCCGCGGAGAACTGTTCCACGTCGCGCACTGACAAGCCCATGGCCCCGTCCGTGTAGAGGCACTCGTCGGCGTTCTTGCCGTGCACGTTGGGGAGCAGGCCCCGCGTGACCTTGACCGTGAACAGCCCACAGAACGCCGCGGGAATCCGGAGCGAGCCGCCTCCGTCGGCGCCGTGCGCGATGGGCACGATGCCAGCCGCCACCGCCGCCGCTGACCCGGCGCTGGACCCGCCCGGACTTCGCGACGTGTTCCACGGGTTTCGTGCCGGCGCGTCGAGAAAGTTCTCCGAGGTGGGAATGGCGCCGTACTCCGACAGCGACGTCGCGCCGACAATCACAAACCCCATCTGACGCATGCGCTTGACCAGCACGTCATCGAACGGCGCGAACACCGGAATGCCGGCGGTGGAGCCGAAGCGAGTGGTGTGGAAGCGAATGAAGTTCTGATCCTTCACCGCCAGGGGCACGCCGGCGAACGGAGGCAGCTTCGCGCCCCGGGCTCGCAGCGCGTCGTAGTGCCTCGCCTGGCGTCGCGCTGTGCGCTCGAACACGTCGACGAAGGCGTTGATCTCGCTCTTCGATTGGCGAATCAGCCCCAGGCTTCGGTCGACCGACGCCTCGGAGGTGGTCTTCCCGTCGCGAATGGCCGCCGCCATTTCGGTCGCCGACGGGAGGGAGGTGAACGGAGGTTGAGCCATGGCGAGGCCATAACGCGGTCCGTCAACCGCTGCAACGCGACCCGGG
>CAZFXD010000089.1:0-17481 GCA_964522795.1 uncultured Myxococcaceae bacterium | reverse complement strand
TGGCCCTCCCCGGACTCGAACCGGGATGCCTTTTAGGGGCGGCGGATTTTGAGTCCGCTGCGTCTACCAATTCCGCCAAAGGGCCAAGCGGCGTCGTTCAATTTTCGGCACCTCATAGCAGATCTGGTAGAGGGCGGGGCCGAATGATCAACATTGCCCTGTCTGCCGTCGCTGCCCTGGCCGTTGGCCTCGGCATCTCCCTCGCCGGGTTCGGCGTGCTGGCCGCCGTGATTCCAGCGGCCCTCGTCTTCGTCGGGGCCTTCATCGTCCTGGCGCGACGGACGATGACCCAGTTTCAGGCCGTCGCCACCGAAGCCCAGAAGGAGCTCCAGTCGATCAGCCCGGGCGCCAAAGACGCCAAGAACAAGATCGAGAAGGCCATCACCCTGCTCGAAGGGGCCCTGGCGCTGGGCCGCTGGCAGATCCTCCTCACCTCTGAGATTCACGCGCAGATCGGCGCCATTCACTACGTCTTCGGGAACCTGGAGAAGGCCGAACCGGCGCTGAAGCAGGGCAGCAAGCGCAACGGACTCGGCCGGGCCATGTTGGGCGCCCTCTACTTCCGCAACAAGCAGTACCCTGAGATGAAGGCAGCCTTCGAAGAGGCGGTCACCGCGAGTCGCAAAGAAGGCCTGCTGTGGGCGGCCTACGCCTGGTGCCTCATGCAGCTGAAGGAGAAGGACGCCGCGATCGCCGTGTTCGTGCGTGCCGTGGAGCAGAACCCCTCCGATGAGAAGCTCAAGGGCGCACTGGAAGCGCTGCAGAATGACAAGAAGCTGAAGATGAAGGCGTGGGAGCCCATGTGGTGGCAGTTCGGCCTGGAGACGCCCCCGATGCAGCAGCCGGTGCTCCTGGGTCGGCAGTCGCGCCGCGGTGGCTTCAGGCGCTAGCGGCCACGATGGTGTCGATCGGGTACGGGGGCGTCAGAAATACGGCGCCCTGCTCTTTCCGAAACCACGTCCCCTGCCGCTTGGCGTAATGCCGGGTCCGCTGGGCCACCAGATTCATGGCCGCCGTCAGCTCCATGCGGCCCTCGACGACTTCGAGCGCTTCGGCGTACCCCACGCTCTTCATCGGCGCGGCGCTGCGAAATCCCTCCGCGACCAGCCGCCGGGTCTCCTCCACCAGGCCCTGTTCGAACATGAGGCGGGTCCGCCGGTTGATCGTCTCGTACAGCGCCTCGCGAGGTGGGGAGAGCACGAAGAGGGCGAACGGGTGGCGCGCTTCGCCGAATTGATGCCGCGCGCGGAGAGCGCTCGCGGTCTCTCCCGTGCCCGCGTGGATTTCCAGGGCCCGAATGAGCCGCACCTGATCGCTCGGCGGCAGCCGCGCCGCAGTGGCGGGGTCGACGGCGTTCAGTCGCGCCCAGAGCGCCTCGTTCCCCTCGCTTCCGGCGAGCGCTTCCAACTCGGCCCGAAGCGCCTCATTCCGCGGCGGAGCTTTCACCACGCCGTGTAACAACGTACGAATGTAGAGCCCGGTGCCGCCGGCGACCACCACGCGCCGCCCCCGCGACTCGAGGTCGCGAATGCGCTCGTCAGCCTGCCGCGCGAATTCGGCCGCGGAGAACAACGTTCCCGGCTCGACCTCGCTGATGAAGTGGTGCGGGACCCGGGCCAACTGCGCCGCGCTGGGCTTGGCGGTGCCGATGTCAAACGCGCGGTAGACAGCCTGCGAGTCGGCCGAGATGATCTCTGCCCCGAGGCGAAGGGCCACCTCGATCGCCAGGTCACTCTTGCCCGACGCGGTGGGGCCGGCGATCACCACCACGCGTTGGCGCGGCGCGCTCAGTGCTTCGTTTCTCCGTCGAGGGCCCGGGCGATCTCTTTGTCGATCAAGGTCGCCATGTCATCTCCGTACCCTTTGTGCACCGCCGCCACCTTGCCGTCGGGGTTCACCAGAAACACAGACGGGAGCGCGCTCGACTTGCCCAACCACCGCATCGCGACCAACTTGAACCGATCCTTGAGCACCGGGTAGGTGATCTTGTTCTGCGCGATCATCTGCTCGACGATCGCCTGCCCTTCCGGCTCGGTGTCGATGGAGACAGAAAGCACGCGCAGCCCCTGCGACCCGTACTTCTCGTGCAGTGATTGGAGGTACGGCAGCTCTTTCTTACAAGGGGCACAGAACGAGGCCATGAACGACAGCAACACCAGCCGCGTCTTCTTGTCCGCGGCGTCGCGCCCCACAAACTGATCGAGCCCGGAGAAGGCGATGTTGAGCGCGGCGCCGTTGTAGACGGGCAACCGAAACATGGGCGCCGGCTTTCCGGCCATGGCCACGGTCTCTTCCGCGTGGGCGGAGAGCGCCACGATCGCCGCCAATGCGCACGCCCACCGCTTCACGAGCGCGCTCCCGCCGCTGAGCTGCGCCGCGCTCGTAGCCATTCCGCCAGACCGTCGAAGCCGACCTCCGTCGGTTCTCCCCCGTCCATCGGCTTGAGTGCGGCCCGGCGCGTTTTCGCTTCATGGTCGCCCACCACCAGCGAGTAGCGGGCGGCGACTTTGTCCGCGCGCTTCATCTGGCTCTTGAGCGAGCCCAGGCGCGTATCCACGTCGACGGTGATGCCCTGTTGGCGAAGGGAGCTGACCAGGGTCATCGCTTCCACCTTCGTGGTGGCGTCTACGATGGCCACGAACAGTTCCGGGCGCTCCGGGGTTGGCGCCGACTGCGCGTCGAGCAGGAGCGCCAGCCGATCCAGCCCCAGGGCGAACCCGATCGCCGGCGTGGGATGGCCGCCGAGCTGGGAAACCAGGTCGTCGTACCGCCCGCCCCCACCAACAGCGCTCGCCGTCCCCAGCGCGGGGTGATCGGCGATCAGCTCGAACGCCGTCCGCGTGTAGTAGTCGAGACCTCGCACCAGGCGGGGGTTGAGCGCGAACTCAACGCCCACCGCCCGAAGCAACTTCTGCACTTCGGCGAAATGCGCTCTGGACGCGTCATCGAGTGAGTCCATCAGCAGCGGCGCGGTGGCGGCAACGGCTTGCACGGCCGGATCTTTGCTGTCGAGGAGCCGCAACGGGTTCTTGGCCAGCGTCGCGACCGCTTCGTCGCCGATGGCCGCGCGGTGCGGCTCGAAGTGAGCGGCGACGCGCTGCGACCAGGCGCCTCGCGACCCACTGTCCCCCAACGAATTCAGCTGGAGCACGACGCCCTTGAGGCCGAGCGCCTCGAGGTAGCGCACGCACAATTCCATCACCTCGACGTCCTGCGCCGGGTCGGCAGAGCCATACGCTTCAGCGCCGAGTTGGTGGAACTGCCGGTACCGACCCGTCTTCATCCGCTCGTAGCGGAACATCGGGCCCAGGTAGAACCACCTGGTCAGCGGCTCTTTGTTGGCGAGGGCATGCTCGATGTACGCGCGCGCGGCGGGCGCCGTGCCCTCGGGCCGCAAGGTGATCGACCGACCGCCCTTGTCGTCGAAGGTGTACATCTCCTTGCCGACGATGTCGGTGCCCTCCCCCACGCTGCGAACGAAGAGCGCGGTGTCCTCCACGACGGGGGTGCGAATTTCAGAGAACCCAAATCGGGGGAACAGGTCGTGCGCGACGCGTTCAATGCGCTGCCACTGGGCGGTGGCCGGAGGGAGCAGATCGCTCATGCCCTTCACCCCGGCGTAGCGGGTCACCGAAAGGCTCCGATGCGGCGGCCCATTCGAACGGGTGCGGTCGGTTTGAGTTCGCCGTCGAAGGTCACCCGCCCCTTCTCGAAGAGCAGAATCACGGTGGAGCCCATTTCGAAGCGCGCGACCTCCGCGCCCCGCGAGATGGGCAGTGGCTTGGGGTAACGGAATGAGGTGGCGACCATGTTCGAGTGGGTCAGGATCTCGTCGTACGCCGCGCGAATGCGACCCACGCAGGTCGCGCCGACCGCCACCAGCGCCACCGCGCCGCAGCGACCCGACATCCACGTCACCAGGCGCTCGTTGAGCGCGAAGACGCCGTGCACGCTGGCCACCGAAGCTTCATTGACCGGCCAGAATTCTCCGGGAATGTACGTGTACCCGTCGATCTGCCCATCAATGGGCGAGTGAATCCGGTGGTAGTCGCGGGGTGAGAGGTAGAGCGTGGCGAAGGTTCCACCGACAAACCGCTCGGCCTGCGCCGCATCTCCCAGCAGTTGTTCCACAGGGAAATCGATGCCCTTGGCCTGAATCAACCGCCCGTTCTCGATTGCCCCGCACTCCGAGACGGCGCCATCGACGGGCGAGATGAGTGCGCCCGGGTCGGTCTCGATCGGCCGGAGACCGCCTTTGAGGGGCCGACAGAAGAAGTCAGAGAACGTGCGGAATTGCTCCACGCGGCCATCCGCCTCGTCCAGCGCCACGCGATAGCGGCTGGCGAACGCTCGAATCGCCAGGTGGTGAACCGGGGGCGGGAGCGGCGCGCGGGTGGCTGCTCCGACGGCGCGCGAGACGAGCGAGCGAGGCATGGCCCGAACCAGGGCCATGGTGAGTGCGCCAGCCATGGCTACGGCGGCCCTCCGGCGTCGACGGCGTCTTTGAGGGCCGGGACCATCAGCCCGAACACACGAGCCTGTTGCTGCACCTCGCCGCCATCTGCGAGGCGGGGCACCTGCGGGCCACCGGCGTCGATGACCTTGGTCTCAGCCTTCACTTCCCCCTTGGCGAAGATGTCGCGCACGGCTCCATTCATCATGATCAGGGAGCGGCCCACGTGACCGGGGTACTGCTTCTGGCAGAGGTAGCTTTCCTTCAGCTCCCAGGTCTCGGCCGTGAACGGCGTCGCCCCGCCGATCTGAACCGACGCCCCTCGCTGAAAACAGATCGAGTACTTCTGCTCGAGCTCAACCGTCTTCGTGCCGATCTTCGGGCCCGGCCCGACGTCATCGCCTGCGTCAACGCCACCGTCGGCGGCCGCGGCCGCGCGTGCGGGGGCTGGCTGGGCGCTGCCCGCCGAGGGTGTGCTCGGCGCAACCTCCTTCAGCTTGCTCAGCGTGGCGGCGATGTCGAGCTTGTTCTGGCTCGCGGCGGCGCGACAGGTGCTGATCGTCTTCAACAGCTCGGCTGCCTTGGGCGCATCCTCGTCGCCATCGGGCACGGTCTTGAGGATCGCCTCCACGTTGGCCATTTCCGGCTCGAGGCACGCCTCGTTTCCGGCTCGCGCCACCAGGGTGTCGTAGCGTCCGGAGGCGTCGAGGTAGGCGTGCGACTTCTTTCGGCAGCCCGTGGCGACGAGGCCAACAGAGATCATCATCAGAGTGACAAGGAGGACTGGAAACGACCGCAGCGGCTGGGGGCCCATCTACACTCCGAGGAAGAGGCGCTTGCCAAAGTTGAGCGCGAGATCGGCATCGAAGATCTTCTGCGCGGAGCTTTCGATGTCGTACTCGACGCGGTGGTACTCGACGGTCCGCGCGGACGTGTCGCAGACCACGAAGCACGACCGATTGTCGTAATCGCGCGGCTGCCCCACGGAGCCAACCGAGATGATGTACTTGTAGCCACGGCGAATTCCGAACTTCTGGGCCACCACGTCGTTCACTTCGCCGTTCCCGATGGCGAAGGCCTTGCACAGGTGACTGTGTCCGATGAACGTCACGTCGGGGAGGTCCCCCACGAAGGGGACGATCTCGCGCGCCTGCTCTAGGGCGAAGATGTACTCGTACGCGTGCGGATCAATGGGCGAGCCGTGGCAGAAGCCAATGTCGCCGATGCGGTAGGTGTACGGCAGGCTGCGCAGCCACTGGTGGTTCTCTTCAGACAGCACGCCGGCGGACCAATCGAGGGCGTGCCGGGCCGCGTCGTAATAGAACGAATAATCCATGCGCCCGGAGACTGCGGCGTCGTGGTTCCCGAGCAACGTGGTCTCGGCGTATTTCCGAACCAGATCGCAGCACGGGTTGGGCGACGCGCCGTACCCGACGACGTCCCCCAGCGAGACCAGGCGATCGACCTTCAGTTGATCGATCAACTTGAGCACTTCCGTCAGGGCTTCGATGTTCGAGTGAATGTCGGAAATGATCGCGATTTTCACGCCGCGGCCCTCATTGGGTAAACGATGCGCCCGGGACTTCCCCTTCGACCAACCGCGCGAGTCTATGCGCAGTTTCGTCGTCGAGGGCGCCGAAAGCGATCCCCATGCCGGCGAGGTGGGCCCCCTCCTCGGCGCGAGACCAGCACACGACCCCCGGCAGGACGAGGCCTTCGGGCCCCCCCAGTCGAAGGGTGGCCCTGGAACCGAGCGGCATCGGGGTACTGGTCCGAAGGAACAACCCGCCCTGGCTCAGGTTCGCCACCCGTGCGTAGACGGTCACGGTCTCGCCTTCACACCAGCAGCGCAGCGCGGACGGGACGCGGACGAAACGGCGTCGCTCAGACACCGAGGCGCCTCCCACATCGGAGTTGGATCACAGTCGTACGAGCAGGATTCATGGGGTGCGAGACAGGCTGAAGTTAGGGACTCGTGGAATCGACCGTCAAGGCATTCGCGAGGGGCCAGTGCGCTTGACTCGGGCGCGCGGGGCACCCTAGAAGCCCGCGGCCTGAGGACGAAGTGGTCTTCAGGCGCGAAGGCGGTGGGCGCGCAGTTCCCCACTCCCGGCTTTCAGAGATGAAAACCGTTTCCCCGTTCACCGCTCGACGGTGGGCATACCCAGGGGGAGAAAACACATGGCTACAGCAACGCCCGCAGCGAAACTGCGAGAGTACGAAACGGTGTTTCTCGTTTCGCCCGACCTGACCGACGACAACGTGGACAAGCTGAAGGAGCGCGTTCGCGGCATCGTGAACCGCGACGGCGGCAAGCTGATTCGCTTCACCACGTGGGGCAAGAAGAAGACGATGTACCCCATCGCCAAGCAGCCGCGCGCGATCTACGTGCACGCGAGCTACCTGGGCGGCGGTGCGCTCGTCTCTGAACTTGAGCGCAACCTGCGCAACTTCGACGAGGTGACCCGGTTCATTTCGGTTCGCGTGGCCGACGACATCGACCCCGAGTCGCGACCGGTCCTGGAAGACATGAAGCTCCAGGGCGATACCGACGACAACAAGCCTCTGGGCGGCGCCGAACGCGATGCGTACGAGCGCTATGACAACGAATTCGAAGGCGGAGACGAGGCGTAAGCCCGTCCGCGAGGAGAACTCACAATGGCAAGCGAAAGAGGCGAGCGTAGTTCGGGTGGCGACCGCGGTGACCGCGGCGACCGCGGTGGTGGTGGTGACGACGAGAAGCGAGGCGGCCGAGGTTTCAGCCGTCGCCGCGTGTGTCGCTACTGCGCCGACAAGAACATCAAGGTCGACTTCAAGGATCAGTCGGCGTTGAAGTACTTCGTGACCGAGCGCGGCAAGATTATTCCGGCCCGCATTTCCGGAAACTGCGCGAAGCACCAGCGCCAGGTGGCCAAGGCCGTCAAACAGGCGCGCGCCGTGGCGCTGATCCCGTACCTCGTGTTGGTGAGCTAGGAACGACCATGAAACTCATTCTTCGAGAAGACGTGTACAACCTGGGTCATTCCGGCGACGTGGTGACGGTGAAGGACGGCTACGCCCGGAACTACCTGTTGCCCCGCAACCTGGCCATGCTGGCCAGCACCGCCAACATGCGTCAGCTGACGCACGAGAAGCAGGTGATCGAACTGCGGCAGGCGAAGCTCAAGGGCGGCGCTGAAGAGCAGGCCAAGAAGCTTTCGGCCGTGGCGGTGAAGATCAGCCGCAAGGTGGGAGAGCAGGACAAGCTCTACGGCTCAGTCACCGCGCTGGACATCGCGGAGAACCTCGCCGCGCAGGGCCACAAGATCGACCGTCGCCACATTCACCTGCCTGAGCCGATTCGGGCGGTGGGTCAGTACGCGGTCGAGCTGCGCCTGCACCGAGACGTGGTGGCCAAGCTCAACGTCGAAGTCGCTGGCGAGACCCAAGCGCAATAGTCAGGAGCCCCCTCCCCGATGAATGCTCCATCGGAAGAGACCGGGCGACACTTCGAAGATCTCGCTGCGGAGAGGGCCGTCCTCGGGGCGGTCCTTTCCGACAACGAGGTCATGTCGGAAGTCTCGGCCATGGTCAGCGCGGATGATTTCGCCGCGCCGGCGCACAGCCAGATCTTTCTGGCGATGTTGGCGCTTGACCAGAAACAGCTTCGGGTCGATCCGCTCACGCTCTCGGAGCAGCTGAAGGAAGCGGGTCAACTGGCGCTGGTCGGCGGGCCGACGTACCTGGCCGGGCTCGACGCGCAGACGCCCTACGCGCAGAACGCGGTCGACTACGCCCGCATCGTCAAAGATCAGGCCCTTCGCCGGGCCCTGCAGAAGGCCGGGCGAGCCATTCTCGATCTGGCCTCGCAGCCGACGGGAGATGTACGCGAGCTGGTGGATGACGCGGAACGGCGCGTCTTCGCGGTGGCGGAGAAGAAGCGCACGGGCGAACTGGTGGCGATGCGCGAGCTGATGGAGCCGGCGCTCACGCTCCTCGAGAAGCTCCAATCATCCAAAGGCGGCATCACCGGCGTTCCCACGGGGTTCATCGACCTGGACCGCTTGCTCACCGGGCTGCACGGCGGCGAGCTGATCATCGTGGCCGCCCGACCGGGCATCGGAAAGACCTCGCTGGCGATGAACATCGCCATGCACGTCGCGACGGCAGAGCAGAAAGGCGTGGGCGTGTTCTCGCTCGAAATGCCTTCGCTCCAGCTCGTGATGCGTCTGTTGGCGACGGCGGCGCGGGTCAATATGACCGGGCTTCGCAGCGGACGAATCAGTCAGCACGACAATGAGAAAGTGCAGGACGCGGCGAGTTCGCTGTTCAACGCGCCGCTGTACATCGACGATTCCGGGTCACTCTCCGCGTTCGACCTCCGCGCCAAGGCACGCCGGCTGAAGAAGAAAGACCCTTCCCTCTCCCTGATCGTGATCGACTACCTCCAGTTGATGCATCAGAAGGGCAACGTCGAAAGCCGCCAGTTGGAGGTGGCCGAGATCAGCCGCGCGCTCAAGTCACTGGCCAAGGAGTTGGACCTCCCGATCATCGCCCTCTCTCAGCTCAACCGAAAAGTCGAAGAGCGCAAGGGCGGGACTCCCATGTTGTCGGACCTTCGCGAGTCAGGCGCGATCGAGCAGGACGCCGACGTGGTGATGTTCATCCACAAGGAAGAAGACGAGGAAGGCGCCCCGCCGAAGCGTGGCGCGATTCCGGTTCAGTTGATTGTGGCCAAGCAGCGCAACGGGGCCACCGGGCCCATCGACCTCGTGTTCCTCGAAGAGTTCACGCGCTTCGAGTCGATGAGCCGCGGCCCGGGCGAATAGCCCCTTCCCCGAAGCCGCGTGGCCGGCGCTCTGCCGCGACGGGCCGAGCGCCATCGCTTCACCGTTCTTCTTCGCTACTGAATGCCCAGCGTGCACTGGCAGGTCGACGCGTTGCAGACCTGTTCGATGCCGCAGCCGCCGCAGTTCGGTTTGCAGACGCACGAGCACGAGTTGGGGTCGGCCGTCTGGGTGGCACCGCAGTTGAGCGCGGCAGTGTCGCAGACGCAGCCACACACCCCGGCGCCATTCTGGAACTTGTAGCCGACCGCGCAGGTCGCGGTCTGTCGACACTCGCAGGCGCAAGCGCTCACGTTGCACACCTGGTACCCAGAACAATTTCCACCGCAGTCTGCCGTACACACGAAGTCACAGACGGCGCGGCTGGGGTTGCAGACCTTGTTGGGGGGGCCGTTGCCGCCGCAGCCCTGCGGGCATTCGCACACGTTTGTGAGCAGATTGCAGAACAGCTTGCCCTGACAGAAGTCGGGGTCATTCGGGTCATAGTAGGGGTCGCTGGAGCACGGGTACGGGTTGCCGCTGGGGTTGGGGGTGATGTCCACCCAGTAGCGGTAGGAGACCGCCGCCGCCTGCGTGTTCGAGGCGGGTCGACAGTCACCAAAGAACGAGATGGTCTGCGCCACCCCGTCGAAGTCGAACCCGGCGTCGCGGCTGCGGGGTATGTCGTTGCGATTACACGTTCCCGCGTCGAGCACGTTGTCCATGGCGACCTTGATCGAAGCACCGATGGGCGGCTTCTGGGTCCGATAGCCTGCGTTCGCGATCGACGAGTTGACGATCGCGCTCATGGTGGCGGGAATGGCCGGGAGTTGATCAATCGCCCCGCGGATGCCCCCGGTGGCGGTCATAACCGTGGCGTGGCGTTGGGGGTTGAACTGGGTCTCTCCGCACCCATTGGAAGCCGCCGAGGAGCAGACGATGCCGTGCACCGGAATGCTCTGACCGGTGGGGTTCTGGGTGAGCGAGGTGGTGCCCGTCCGGAGGAAGTACTTCGAGTAGTTGTTCACGTCTTCGCAGGGCGGGTTGGTGCCGTCGTTCTTGCACCCAGAGTTGGTCGTGTTGTAGCCGGTCGTCTGATCGTCGGCGTCGCCGAGCAGAATCACCACGATCTGGGCGCCCGGGCGGAAGCGATCGCGCTGGCCGCCGTCGTTCACGCCGCCGTCTCCAACCCAGAGGCGATCGACCGCCATGCGCGCGGCACCGAGCACCCCTTCGCTGCCCTGACAGTTGATGCCGACCCAATCCAGCGTTCCGCCGTCAGCCGCGCAGCTGGCCGCCGCGCAGTTATTGCCACCGATGGTCGCGCAATCGGGGTTGGGGGTGAGCCACTTCTCGAACGCGGGGATCACGCCGGGGTCATTCTTGGCGAGGAACCCGCGCAGCACGTTGTGATTGGGCCCCGCGGTCTGGTGGTAGGTGGAGGTGACGAGAGCGACACGCCAATCGAGTGACGCGTTGTTCAGCGCGGTGGCCATGGCGGTTCCCGAGGCGCTCAAGGCGGCCTGCTTGTTCGACATGGAGCAGCTGTCATCGACCACGAAGAGAAAGTCCACCTTCCCCTCGGCGGGCTTGAACAACTCACACTGAATGGCGTTGGCGTCGCCGAACTGTGCCACCGCCGAGCCGCCGGCCGAGTCGCTCATGGAGAACAGCGCGGTGGTCGTGCCGTAGGTCGCCAGCGGGGTCAGGGCGACGATCACCACCAGGGCGTTGTTGGCCCGGTGGAGGTACTCGACCTGCAGCTTGAACGGCCCGTTGAAGCCCGCAGTGCCGGTCAGGGACCCGGCGCCGGCACCCACGAGGGCATTGGCGATCGCGTTCGCGCGCGCTTTGACGTCGACGGTCCCGGCCTGATCGTAGAACGCCCGAAGCGCGCCGTGCCCATCCCAGCTGGTGAAGGGCTGGGTGGTCTCGTTGGTGAGCGCGCCGATGGCGGTCAGGCTGGGCTTCAGCGCCGCCTCGTCGAGCGTGGCGGTGGTCCCCGGCGCGGTCTGTCGCCACGCGACGAACGCGACGTGCGTGGTCGGGTCGTACCCGATGAGGCCGCGCTTGGTCGCGCCACTGGTCATGGTCACGACCTCGGTGAACGTCGACGGGAGCCCGAGCTGTATGTCGGGGGTACCTTCGGCCTTGAACGCCACCGGCCTCAGGTTCAGAGCCGTGCACACCTGACCGGCCGGGCCGACGCCGTCGTTGGGGTTCCTGGGATCCAGTTCGCCGGGGTCGACCTTTCCGTTCTGGTTGATGTCTTCCGCGCCGTCCTCGATGGTGTCTCCGTCGGTATCTTTCTTGGTCGGGTCGGTGGTGGTGGCCGGGTCGGCGTCGACGCGCGTGCTGGGGCAACCGGCGGCGTCGGCGACGGTGCCTGACGTCACGCCGCGCTCCACGCCGTCGGTGATGCCGTCGCCGTCGGTGTCCTTCTTGGTGGGATCCGTCTCCCCCGTACTGACGAGCCCGTCGGCGTTCAAATCTTCGCCGAGGACGCCGCCGCCGAGGTTGGGGCCGTCGGACAGGCCATCGCAGTCGCTGTCCTTCTTGCGTGGGTTCGTTTCGCCCGGGTCCACGGCCCCGTTGTGGTTCTTGTCCTCGACGCCGTCTTTGATGCCGTCTCCGTCGGTGTCCGGGTTGTTCTTGTCGGTGCCGGTCGCCGTCTCGACGGCGTCAAAGATCCCATCGCTGTCGGAGTCGGGGTTGACCGCCGGGCCGCAGTCCGAAGCCTTGTTGGGATCAGTCTCGCCCTGGGCCGTCTCAACGGTGCCGTTCTGGTTCAAGTCCTCAGCGGAATCGATGCACGTGTCTCCGTCGGTATCGGGCTTGGTGGGTTCGGTGTGGGTGGTGTTCTTTTCCACGCCGTCGTTGATGAAGTCGCCGTCGGTGTCTTTCTTTCGCGGGTCGGTTTCTCCCGGGTCAACCGTGCCGTTGGCGTTGAGGTCTTCTTCGCCATCCTTCAACCCATCGAAGTCGGAGTCGGGTTTCGAGGGGTCGGTCTCGGTGCTCTGCGCGAGGCCGTCGTGGTTCACGTCTTCGACGCCGTCCGGGAGTCCATCGAGGTCAGAATCCGCCTCGGTGGGCAGCGTGCGAGTGGAGGGGTCCTGGTCGCCCGCGAAGGCGGTGCAGGCGGCGTCGACCGAACCGGTCCGTCCCGTTTCCGTGCCGTCGAGAATCCCGTCTCCGTCGGTATCTGCGATCGCCGGATCAGTCTTTCGCCCGTTCGCGTACGTGGTGCCCAGCTCCTCGGCATCGCTGAGCCCGTCGCAATCGGAGTCTTTGTTGGCGTTGTTGGGATCATTGGGGTCGATGATCACGCCGCCACCAGCGCCACCGGAAGACGCACCCGTGCCGCCAGCCCCACCAACTCCCCCCGCCCCGCCCGCCCCCGCGGATCCGCCCTGCCCGCCCGATGCGCCGGCGCCGCCCTGGCCGCCCATGCCCGAGTCGCCCGGGCCGCCGTCGCTCTTGCCCGGCGGCGAGCCGCACTGGCAACCGATGAACGCGACGCAGGCGACGGCAGCGAGGAGCGGTCTGACTGGGGACAAAGTGTTCATGGTTTTCCGTGTTTAGCGCAAACCGAGCGGGGGCGCCCGAGAGCGGGATTATACGCCGCGCAGGTAGTTTCGCGTTAGTCGGCGCGCGTGTCGGGCGGCCGGCACCAGGGTGTGTCCGCGCGCCAACGAGGCGGCCAGGGCCGAGGCGAAGCGACAGCCGGTTCCCCGGTGGCGGGCCGCTCGGCGAATGGGCGTTCCCCGAAGCAGGATGTAGTTCTCGACGTCGATCATGACCAGGTCGGCGCCGGGCTCGATGGATTTCACGATCACCCCCGCGGAGATACCGGCGAGGGCGGCCACGCCGAGATCGAACCACTTCAACTCCGATCGGTTCGGCGTCAACACGACCCGACTGAGATCGAGACCATAGATGTCGTCGTTGGCCAGCCGGGAGAGGCGCACGCCGCGTGAAGACCGGGTGACGGGATCGAGCACCCACGGAACCGGGTGGCGGGAAACCGCCGCCGCGACAGCGCCGAGGATGCGCGCGTCGGGGATGACGCCGCTCTTCACAGCGTGAATGGGGCCGCTGCGGAATGCGCTGGCGAGCTGCGCCTTCACGTCGGTCAACGGCAACGCGCGCACGCGTCGAGCGCCCATCTGGACGGCCAGCGAGGTGATCACACAGACCGGCTCGCACCCCGACTCACGAACGGCCCAGGCGTCAGCCAGGACGCCGACGGCTCCCGTGGGTTCAAAGCCGCCGACGACGAGCACCCGGCGACGCGGGGCGCGCCTCACCGCCGCACGTCTTTCGCTTTGGTGACCAGGCCTTTGTAGAGCCCGAGGTTGAAGGGCACGGTGTCGATCAACATCTCAGGGTGCCACTGCACCCCCACGATGAACGGGTGCGCTGAAGATTCCACGCCCTCCACCACGCCGTCGGGCGCGACGGCCGAGGCGACGAGCGATGGCCCGAGCACCTTGACCGCCTGGTGGTGCGTGGAGTTCACCATCAACTGTCCCTTCCCCAACCAGTCGGCGAGCCGCGAACCGTCTTTGATCTCCACCGGGTGATGGGGCTGGCTGCGCTCATGGCTCTGCTGGTGAGACTTCGCCGTAGGCAGCTCGGTGGCGATGTCCTGGACCAGCGTTCCTCCGAACACCACGTTGATAAGCTGCATGCCTCCGCACACGCCGAGCACGGGGAGCCGTCTCTCGATGGCGCCCTTCAAGAGCGCCGTCTCGAACGCGGTGCGCGCCGGTTTGGTGGGGCCCAGCTGCGGGCTGGGCGTGGCGCCGTAGGCCTCGGGCGGAATGTCGAACGCGCCCCCGGTGAGCACCAGCGCCGACACGCGCTCGAGGTACGCCTCCACCACCGTGGGATCGGTGGAATACGGCAGCAGCAGGGGCAGACCGCCTGCCCGCAGCACCGCGTCGGCGTAGGCGGTCTTCATTTCGTAGCGAGGCGACGGGGCCTCCGCCGTGGCCGCCGCCAGGTCGGGCGTGACGCCAATCATCGGTCGACGAACCGTGGCGCCGTGCGGCTTCATGGCTTCACCTCTTAGCCCACTTTCTGCGGGAGCTCGAACGCAGCGACAAGCTGCCGCAGGGCCGCTCGGGGAGTTCCGTTGGACAACCACGCCGAGCCGACCGCCGCCCCGTGAGCCCCGGCACCGGCCAACGCCGGTAGGCGCTCGAGCGAGACGCCGGAGATGGCCACCACCGGGAGCCGCTGCCTTGAGCAGATCGCCGCCAGGCCCTCGACGCCGAGGGTCGGCGTCGCCAGCGGCTTGGTGGTGCTGGGCCACACCGGCCCGACTCCGGCATAGGTGGCCCCGGCCGCGGCGGCCGCTTCGACCGCGCGCGCCTCGCGGCAGGTAACGCCGACGAGCAGTGCAGGCGCGATCCGGCGGGCCACGGCGCACGGGAGATCGTCGTCTCCCAGGTGCACGCCGGCAGCTCCGGCTCGCAGCGCGAGGTCCACGCGATCGTTGATGATCACCGCCACCTGCGAACCGGCGCGCGCGACGCAGGCCCGGGCCACCTGGAGAGCCTCCACATCTGCCGTGCGTTTGAATCGAAGTTGCACCACCGGGGCGCCCGCGGCCACCACATCACCCACCCGCTCGACGAAGGAGGCCACCGGGGCGAGCGAATCGTCGAGGAGCGCATAAACGCCTCGGGGAAAGCCGTGGCCCTTGTCGTTCATGGCCGGGTCTATTAATCGAACCTCCACGAATTCACCGCTTCAAGGAGCCTCTCGTGAACAACCCCAATGATCTCAAGACTGTCGACAAGCGCCTGGTTCCCCGCATGATTGAGACCGGCCGCATCGACGAAAAAGAGTACGACAAGTACCTCAAGTCGCTCCCCGACCTGGCGGAGAAGGCCACGGCGGTCGAGGCGACGGTCGCTGACGACGGCGACATCGCGGAAGACTGAGCCATGTCGGCGCAGCGTGGCGAAGGGTTCGTCATGCAGCCGGGTCCGGCGGACGGCCCGATCTCCTTCACTACGTTCGTGTTGGGGTTGGCGTCGACCACGTTGATTCACCTGGGCGAAGCCCCGAACCCGGAGACGGGCAAGGTGGATCGGCAGCTGCTGCTGGCGCGGCAGAGTCTCGATCTGTTGGACCTGCTCGCGGTGAAGACGCGCGGCAACCTCACGGCCGAAGAAGAGCAGCTGTTCTCAAACCTCCTGCGCGACCTGCGGCTGCGCTGGGTCCAGGCGTCATCGGACCGCTGATGAGCTCCACCATTCCCCCCGGCATCCGGCGCGCAGCCATGGCCACGGTCGTGCTCGCGGTGCTGGTCGGGCTCAAGTCGGCGCAGGACCTGGCCATCGTTCTGGACCCACCCGAGGTGGTGGTGGAAGCGGAGGCCTCGCCGGGCCTGGAGTCGCTGGGAATCCCGCCCGAGGTCGCCCGGAAGGCCATGGAGGCGGCGACGTCGGTGATGCTGCGCGGCTTCGCGCCGTTTGCCGGGCTGCGGGTGCTGATTCTGCTCGGGCTCTCATTCTCCACCTCGCTCTTAATGCTCTCAGGGTTCCGGCTCTTGCGGCCGGGCAACCTGCCGCTGGAGCCCGTGCGTCGCTCCCTGGTGTTCGCCGCCGCCTCGGCGGCCGTCTTTCGCACCATCGACGGAGCCCACATGGCCGCGGTCGCGCAGCGGGCCGGCGTGGCCTTCGGGCGGGTGCTCAAGGAGCAACACGCGTCGGCACCGGAGGGCACGGAGGAGTTCGTGCCCTCGCTGCTGGCGGGCACCGCCGCCGGCCTGACCCTGCTGGTGGTGACCTGCCTGATGCTGACGTGGGCGTTCTTCCGGTCGGAGGGCGCGCGCGCGTGGGCGGGGGCGCACTCGCCGCCGTCGGACGACTAGCTAGCGGGCGACCGCGAGCTGACCGAAGGTGAACGAAGAGAGTCCCCCCGGCAACAACTGCCAGAGCGGACCGGGCGGCGTGGGCTTCGACAGCTCGAGGAGCGTGGAAGGGGCGCGCGGCAATTTGAGGAGTTGTTCTCGTTCCACGCCGAGAATGGTGGCGAGGCGACCGACCGGCCAACGCCGGGTCATCTTCTGAAACGCGCTCTCGTCTTCGTCGTCTTCCGGGAGCTCGACGTCGTCGTACATCAAGCGCTCGCCCCCGACGCGGCGACCGCGAGCGTAGGTCGACACCTGCTCCATCAAGTCCGGGTCAAACGCGTACGCGTGCACCGCGTTGCTGAAATGCTCTGACAGCCGCGAGGCGAGCGTGTGGTTGGCGGCGTACCATCGCGCGCCGGCACGGCCGTAGGTGATGGGTGCGTCGTAGGCGAAGCGGACGAGTCGCGCGCTGCCCAGCACCGTCACCGTCAGCCCGCAGTCGTCGATGGGCGCACCGTCTTGAACAGCGGCGTCTCGGGCGATGGCCAACAGCCACGCCACGTCGACGTCTTCGTAACGGCACAGGTACCCGCCATGCGCTTCCATTACGGTTGCCACCCCCGTCGACTGATGGTGAACAAACGAGCAGCGGCGGCCACTTAGATGAAGCGGCCCGCCACCACAACACTCATGAATGCCTGAATTTCCTGGGATCATGACGCGGCGCGCCACGCTTGCGCATTGGCGGACGCTCCTTAGGTTGTGCGCATGAGACTCGACAAACTGACGGTCAAGGCGCAGGAAAGCTTGCAGGACGCGCAGTCGCTGGCGCGGCGTGGGCAGGCGCCCACCGTCGAGCCCGAGCACCTCTTCGCGGCGCTGTTGGCGCAAAAAGAGGGCATCGTCGGGCCCGTGCTGCAGCGAATCGGGGCTGATCTCAACCTGCTGCGCGGCCGCGTCGAGGAGGCGTTGGCGAAACTTCCCAAGATCTCCGGCGACGCCGCGCTGGGCGCCTCGTCGCGGCTCGAGAAGCTGCTGGGCCGAGCGGAGGATGAAGCCGCAACGCTGAAGGACGAGTACGTCAGCTCAGAGCACCTGTTGGTCGCCATGTGCGCGGACAGCGGCGCGCTGGGTGAGCTCTTGAAATCGTCCGGGGTCACCAAAGATCGCGTGCTCAAGGTGGTGAAAGAGCTGCGCGGCAGCAGCCGCGTGACGAGCCAGGACGCGGAGGGCACCTACCGCGCGCTGGAGAAGTACGGGCGCGACCTCACCCAGGCGGCGAAGAGCGGCAAGCTGGACCCGGTGATCGGCCGCGATGAAGAGATTCGTCGCACGATTCAGGTGTTGTCGCGCCG